>NZ_LOKY01000012.1:0-488668 GCF_002211315.1 Rhizobium sp. R693
ATGCCCTGTCTCCTACCTTGTTCACCAGCTTTACGCATGTGATTCCGTTGTCAAAGCCGGAAAGGCAAATTCATGACTCAGGAGCTTGCAAACGAACATAAGAGGTACGATCTGTTACCTATGTCTCCGGGCTGGACAAAGATGGTTTGGAGCGGGTGAAGGGAATCGAACCCTCGTATTCAGCTTGGGAAGCTGCTGCTCTACCATTGAGCTACACCCGCGCACAGCCGAGACTTTCAACAGATGGCGGCGTCTGTCAAGCCGGCATACCTGGCTGACAAGAAGTTGCCTGAGAGGATTGCGGCCTCCGCCCACTCCTGCGACTTTACCGCAACGTTCAATCAATACCTCCTTTTAATAATAAAATGTCATTTTACCGATAGTAATATCGCCTGCTGCAAAAGGGCTTAAAGACGCGCTGGCTGAACGAGCGCTTGAGCGTTGGCCTCTCGGCCGAAAGTCTCTCCGGCTATATCACCCAACGCTGCCGGTGGTGCCTCGGAACAATTCAGGTGGCGCTCCTTCGCGATGGTCCCTTCCTCGGCAAAGGATTCACGATCCTCCAACGGCTGCACTGTTTTCACGGGCTTCTTTTCTGGTTCTGCCGCCCCTTCATCCTGCTGCTCATGGCGGCACCGCTACTCTACTATTTCCTTGGCCTGCCAGCGATCCTCATGGAGCCCGAAGCATTCTTCCTCTATGCGCTGCCGATGGTTGCCGGAATGTGGGCGTTCCACGCATGGGTTTCGGGCTGGCGCAGCCTGCCCCTCTTTACCGAGGTGTCGCAGATGGTATCCGCGATTCCGATCACCATCGCACTCTTCCATGCCCTGCTCCACCCCTTCGGTCGAGCCTTCAAGTGACCGCCAAGGGCGAGGACCGCGGCCGCGTCGAAGTCATCTATCCAATCGCCGGGACCTTTCTTGCTGTGATCGTCCTGACATTTATCGGGATGCTGAACGGGCCCCTGCTTGGAACTTACAATGACCTCGACGGCTTCAGCGTCGCCTGAGGCATGGTCGTCATGGTCTACGCGTTCGTGTCGCTGCTCGTCTGTATCGAACTTCCGAGAGAAGCGCTCGACAAGATCCAGTTTCCACTCGACGGCCAGGGACATGTCGCGAGCAGCGGCAGATCGTCTGCTTGCACCGTCGATACCATATCCATCGGCAAGGCAACGTTGACGATGCACGATGAGGCTGCGTTCGGTCAGACGCGGTTGGGCGATATTCTTATCTTCACTCCTTTCCCCGATCTTGATGTTGCCGGCCAGGTCTCGGCGATGGATCGGGCGCGATCGGGCATGTCCCTGTCTATCGTCGGCATCAGAGACCGGCGCGATGCCTGGAAAATCACCAAGACCGCCCAAGGCGTTCGCGAGAAGATGGTGCAGAGGATATTCAGTGAGATGCCGGAGGTTATGCCCCGGCGCGCCCACCCGCTTGCGGCCGGAAAAGGCCTTTGGAAGCGTGTGTTTGCGCGCCCATCGGTACTGATAGGCGACCTCGAACCCAATACCGTCACCGCACAGGCGCAGCATGGCTCACCGCGGCACCACAAGCCGCGCTTTTTCACCCGCCGAACGCCATTCCTTCAGATCGGCGACAGAGTGGCTCCGCCTTTGGCCGAGTAGCCAGCATCGCGGTGGCGCCGAGGTCTAGGTTCGGGCGCTAGATGCGGAAATGCTTCGAGAGCTTCAGGCCCTGTGCCTGATAGTTTGAGCCGAGGCCGGTGCCGTAAAGACTTTCCGGGTGCTCCCGCATGTGCTCGTAAACGAGGCGGCCGACGATCTGGCCGTCTTCGAGGATGAAAGGTACCTCGTGGCTGCGGACTTCGAGCACCGCACGGCTGCCGCGGCCGCCAGCGGGCGCATGGCCGAAACCGGGATCGAAGAACCCCGCATAGTGCACACGGAATTCGCCGACCAGCGGATCGAAAGGGGTCATCTCGGCCGCGTAGTGCGGCGGCACATGAATGGCTTCGCGGGAAACCAGGATGTAAAACTCGTCCGGATCCAAAATCAGTTCGTTGCGGCCGCGGCTATAGAGCGGTTCCCAGAAGTCATAGATGTCGTGCTGCGCCTTCTTGTCGACATCGACGACGGCGGTATGGTGCTTGCCGCGGTAGCCGATCAGGCCGTCCTTGTCGCCGGCAAGATCGATCGAGAGCGCAATGCCGCCGCCCGATACGTTCGGCTGCTTGCTGGCAACGAGCGTCTCGGCGTCATGCAGCGCCAGCAGTTCGGGCTCACCGAGCACGGAATGGCCGACCCGGAAGCGGATCTGCGACAGGCGCGAGCCGCGGCGCACGACGATCGGGAAGGTGCGTGGACTGATTTCGAGATAGAGGGGACCGGAATAGCCGGCCGGGATCTTGTCGAACTCCTGTGCATAGTCGGTGATGACGCGCGTGAAGATATCCAGACGCCCGGTTGAGCTTTTGGGATTGGCCGAGGCCGACATATCGGCCGGCAGGTCGAGGCGCTCCATCAAGGGAACAATATAGACGCAGCCGGTCTCCAGCACCGCACCTTCGGAGAGGTCGACGACGTGGAGGCTCAGGCGATCGAGCTTGTCGGAGACGAGATGCGAAGGGCCAGGCATGAAGCTCGCGCGAACGCGAAAAGCCTTGGCACCGAGCCGGAGGTCAAGGCTTGCCGGCTGGATCTGGTCGTGATCCAGATCGCGCTCCGAGCTGAGACGCCCGGCCTCGAAAAGCCCAGCAATCGCACGATCTGCCAAAATTCCTGTTACGCGAGCCATCATGCCCCATCCATATTTGTCGGAGACAAAACCAAACTCAAGGAATTGACGCAAGCATAGAACGGCAGTATTGCACCTTTATCCCGTGGTGATTTGGCCGGTCGGCTTGCAGCCACGTTAAACAAGTGGCTAAAAGGACCGGGTGCAAAACCGGTCTGCTTTCGCGGCCGGTTTTTTTGTTGTTTGAAAGTGGTGATTCATGAGCAAGACCTGGCGCCCGGCAACCCAACTCGTCCACGGCGGTTCGCTGCGTTCGCAATATGGCGAGACCTCCGAAGCAATCTACCTCACACAGGGATTCGTCTATGAAAGCGCGGAAGCGGCGGAAGCACGCTTCAAGGGCGAGACGGACGGCTACATCTACGCCCGCTACGGCAGCCCGACCAACGACATGTTCGAGAAGCGCATGTGCGCCCTCGAAGGTGCCGAGGAAGCCCGTGCCACGGCCTCGGGCATGGCAGCCGTCACCGCTGCAATCCTCTGCCAATTGAAGGCCGGCGACCACATCGTTGCCGCCCGCGCCCTTTTCGGCTCGTGCCGCTGGGTCGTGGAAACGCTTGCGCCGAAATACGGCATTGAGTGCACGCTCGTTGATGGTCGCTATCTTGAGAACTGGGAAAGGGCGATCCGCCCGAGCACCAAGGTATTCTTCCTGGAAAGCCCGACGAACCCGACGCTTGAGGTGATCGATATCGCCGGTGTTGCGAAGCTCGCCAACCAGATCGGCGCCAAGGTCGTGGTCGACAACGTCTTCGCCACCCCGATCTTCCAGAAGCCGCTCGAACTCGGTGCCCATATCGTCGTCTATTCGGCAACCAAGCACATCGACGGCCAGGGCCGCAGCCTCGGCGGCGTCATCCTCTCCGACAGGGAATGGGTCAACGAGAACCTGCAGGATTATTACCGCCACACCGGCCCGGCCATGTCGCCATTCACGGCATGGACGCTGCTCAAGGGCCTCGAAACGCTGCCGCTGCGCGTCAAGCAGCAGACCGAAAATGCGTCGAAGATCGCCGACTTCCTGGCCGATCAACCGAAGGTCGCCAAGGTCATTTACCCCGGCCGCAAGGACCATCCGCAGGCCGACATCGTCGCCAAACAGATGAAGGGCGGCTCGACGCTCGTCGCCATCGAACTCAAGGGCGGCAAGGAAGCGGCCTTCGCGCTGCAGAATGCACTGCAGGTGATCAAGATCTCCAACAATCTCGGCGACGCCAAGAGCTTGATCACGCACCCGGCGACGACGACGCACAAGAACCTGAGCGACGAGGCGCGTGCCGAACTCGGTATCTCCGGCGGCACCGTTCGTCTCTCTGCGGGCATCGAAGACACCGACGACCTGATCGAGGATTTCGCCCAGGCACTCGCCAAAGTGAACGCCTGATCAGCCAAATATCGGCCGGATTGACGCAAATCCGGCCGGTAGTCCTCCGCTCTTTGCCGCAAGCAAGGCGGTCAAAAATCGGATCTAACACGCGAAACTTCTTGCCATTACAGGCATTTCGGACGTGATCGACTATCGGTTTATTGACGGAACGGCCGTCGTATAAGATACCGGTAACGTATGTTGACTATGGTGTAGGCATGTACCGCGCCCTTACACGAGACATTGAAGTCGTTGTCGAACCCTTTTATCTGGAGGAGCAATCCGATCCGGACGACGATCGCTATGTCTGGGGCTACAAGATCGTCATCAGCAATAATTCCGACAAGACCGTGCGGCTGATGAACCGTTATTGGAATATCACCGACCAGAACGGGATCGTCGACGAGGTCACGGGCGCCGGGGTTGTTGGTGAACAGCCGCGGCTCGCGCCGGGCGATACCTATGAGTATTCCTCGGGCTGCCCGCTGGATACGCCATCTGGGCTGATGTTCGGCCACTATCAGATGGAAACCGATGAAGGCGAGCTTTTCAATGTCGAAATACCCGCCTTCTCGCTGGATTCGCCAGGGCTACTCAGAGTCCTGAACTGATCACTCGGCAGCCTCCGCCACCTCTTCCACTTCGAAGCGATAGGTCGTCGAGCAAAATTCGCAGGTGACCGAAATTGTGCCGTCTTCCTGGCTGGCATCAATTTCTTCTGCCGAGAACCCCTTCAGAACGCCCTTGATCTTCTCGCGGGAACAGCTGCAACGATCGAAGACCTCGCGCGGTTCGTAGACGCGAACGCCGCGCTCGTGGAACAGCCGGTAAAGCAGCCGCTCGGTGCCGACCTGCGGATCCGTCAATTCGTCGGCATCGATCGTGTCGACGAGGGAGCGGGCTTCAGCCCAGGCATCGTCTTCCTTGTGGGAGCTGCCAGCCGTGTCGCCATCGCCGCCGTGAAGATCCGGCTGGCGCATGCGCTCCGGCGCTTCCGGCAGGAACTGGGCAACAAGCCCCCCTGCCCGCCAGCGGTGACGCGGCTTGCCGGCCTCGTCGCGGTCGAAGAGTTCGGCTGCGGCAAGACGTACGCGCGTCGGGATCTGCTCCGATTGGCGGAAATAGGTGCCGGCAATCTCCTCCAGCGTCGCCCCATCGAGCGCAACAATGCCCTGGTAGGGTTGGCTGAATTTGCCCTGATCGATCGTAAAGGCCAGCATGCCCTTGCCGAGCAGCTGTTCAGGTTCAACCTGTCCGGCGGCAACGGCCTTGTCGAGGAGGCCGTGATTGAAGCGAGCGTAGGCCCGCACGTTCTCCGGCGTCGAGAAATCGCAAACCAGCAGGTCGACCGGGCCATCGCCCTTGGTCTGCACCGTGAACTTTCCTTCAAATTTCAGCGACGTGCCGAGCAGCACCGTCAACACGACGACTTCAGCAAGAAGCCGCGCGACAGGCGCAGGATAGCGATGACGCTCAAGAATCGCGTCCAGCATCGGGCCGAGCTGGACAGCGCGACCGCGCACGTCCAGGCCTTCCACCTGAAAAGGAACGACATGATCATCGCCGGCGAAATTGAATTCGCCGAGGGTGGCTGCAGGTTCTGCCATGGTCTTCTCCTAGTCTGAGAGCGGCGGACAAGAGTGTCCATCCGCTCGCACGGCCACTGGCCCTTCGGGCCCGATGTGGCGTCCAGTATGGTTCAGATCGCGCCCAGGCACCAAGCAAGAATCGACTTCTGTGCATGAAGACGGTTTTCCGCTTCATCGAAGACCACGGATTGCGGGCCGTCGATCACCTCGTCCGTGACTTCCTCACCACGATGGGCGGGCAGGCAATGCATGAACAATGCATCCTTGTCGGCCTGCGCCATCAAAGCCGCGTTGACCTGATAAGGCTGGAAGACGTTGTGACCCCGGGCCCGATGTTCCTGATTCATGGAGACCCAGGTATCGGTCACCACGCAATCGACGCCGGCGACCGCACGGTCTGCATCATGGCAAAGCATGATTTCGGCGCCCTCATCGCGGGCCCAGTTCAAATAGTGATCCTTCGGCTCAGAACCAAGGGGGACCGCCATATTCATGCGATAGCCGAAACGCGCAGCTCCTTCGACAAGCGAATGCAGCACGTTGTTGCCGTCGCCGGTCCAGGCGATCGTCTTGCCCTTGATCGGACCGCGATGCTCCTCGAAGGTCATGATGTCAGCCATGATCTGGCAGGGATGCGTATCATCAGTCAGCGCATTGATAACGGGAACCGTTGCATGCTCGGCAAGCTCCAGCATGCGGGCATGATCGGTCGTGCGGATCATGATCGCATCGACATAGCGCGACAGCACCTTTGCCGTATCGCCGATCGTCTCGGCACGGCCGAGCTGCATCTCGGTGCCCGACAGGAACAGCGTCTCGCCGCCGAGCTGGCGCATGCCGACGTCGAAGGAGACGCGGGTACGGGTCGAGGGCTTTTCGAAGATCATCGCCAGCATCTTGCCGGCGAGCGGCTTATCGCCCTGCCCGGCCTTGAAGGCCTGCTTGCGTGACATTGCGTCATTCATGATGAGCCGCAGGTCGGATGCCGTGACGGCGGAGAGATCGAGGAAGTGTTTTGGGGAAGCCATTGTCTTTACCTATCACGCCCGCCTTGCGACAGGCACTGTCCATTAAGCCGTCTTTTTGACCTTTGAAGCACGCACGCTTTCGGCGGCGCGTTCGAGGCGGGCAAGGCCCTCGCGGGCTTCGTCGGCTGTGACGACCAGGGGCGGCAGAAGACGAATGACGTTGTCACCGGCAGGCACACCGAGCAGGTGAGCGTCACGGATCGCCTGCAGCAACTCGGAGGACGGCACGGCAGCCTTGACGCCAAGCAGCAGCCCCTCGCCTCTGATGTCCTCGATGATATCAGGATAGCGATCCTTGAGCGAGGCCAGCCCCTGGCGGAAGACCAGCGAGACGTCGCGCACCTGCTGCAGGAAGCCTTCCGCGAGGATCACGTCGAGCACGGCGCCGCCCACAGCCATGGCAAGCGGATTGCCGCCATAGGTGGAGCCATGCGTGCCAGCCTTCATGCCGGAAGCGGCCTCTGCCGTCGCAAGGCAGGCGCCGAGCGGGAAGCCACCGCCGATACCCTTGGCCACTGCCATGATGTCGGGAGTGGCGCCGGACCACTCGTGCGCAAAGAGCTTGCCCGTACGGCCCACACCCGTTTGCACTTCGTCGAAGATCAGCAGCAGGCCGTTTTCGTCGCAGATTGCGCGGAGCGCCTTCAGAAACTCGTTGGTCGCCGGGCGAACGCCGCCTTCTCCCTGAATAGGCTCGATGAGGATAGCGGCCGTCTCGCTTGTGATAGCGGCGCGCACGGCATCGAGATCGCCGAACGGAACCTGATCGAAGCCAGGAGCCTTGGGACCGAAGCCTTCGAGATATTTCTCCTGGCCGCCGGCAGCGATCGTCGCCAGCGTGCGGCCATGGAAGGCACCTTCGAAGGTGATGATGTGGAACCGCTCGGGATGCCCCTTTGAAAACTGGTAGCGGCGCGCGGTCTTGATCGCGCATTCCAGAGCTTCCGCGCCGGAGTTCGTGAAGAACACCTTATCGGCGAACGTCGCCTCGGTGAGCCGCTTCGCGAGCGTTTCCTGGCCAGGAATCTCGTAGATATTGGACAGGTGCCAGACCTTGTCGGCCTGCTCCTTCAGCGCGCCCACCACATGCGGATGGCCGTGGCCGACGGAAGTCACGGCAACGCCTGCGCCGAAATCAAGATATCGCTCGCCCGCTTCGGTGATCAGCCACACGCCTTCTCCTCGCTCGAACCGCAGCGGGGCACGAGAGTAGGTGTCGTAAAGCGCGGCTTCAGCCATGGCGCGATCTCCTGTCAATAACCATCAGCGGGCGGACTCCGGCTAAGGAACGCAGTGTCCGGAAATTAAAAATGCCGCCTTTCGGCGGCAAGCAGCACTATTTACTTTTCGCACTGCAATGTCAACAAAACTGAGGTTTTCCAGCACGCGTCAAGCTGCCATCCGAAGGCGGCAGACCTATCAACAACTAATGTTGCAAAAATGACTCTCACACCCAGCAAGTTGGGGAAAACTTGAAATTCGATTCGCCGAGATTCAACCGACTCTTGTCACGGAGTCAGCCTCACACTAGGTTAAAACTCAATTACTAGACTGCATGCGGCGGAACTAGTCACCAAAATCGAGCAGGCGTTTCTTGCCTTGGATACGTCCAGGGCAACGGTGAAGGATTCTGCCTACACCAACGCTAATAAGGCGGAGACAGGGGCATGAACTGGACAGACGAGCGCGTTGAAAAACTGAAGAAGCTGTGGTCCGAAGGGCTTAGCGCCAGCCAGATCGCGGCACAACTTGGCGGTGTAAGCCGTAACGCTGTCATTGGCAAAGTCCACCGTTTGAGTTTGCCTGGCCGCGCCAAGGCCGGGGGCACGACAACGACTGTCAGAACGCCCAAGCGCACGACATCCGCGCCCCGCGCTCCGAACTATGCGTCTCGCGTCGCCACACGCACCGTCGCCCGCCAGCAGGGTGCGACTATGCTCAAGGAAGAAATCGAGATCGATGCGATCGAGGAAGTCCGGTATCGTCCGGCCGCAAACGTCGTCGTTCCGATTTCGCGCCGCCTCGGCCTGACTGAACTGACCGAACGCACCTGCAAGTGGCCGGTCGGCGACCCGCTGAAAGATGATTTCCACTTCTGCGGCTGCGAGTCTCCGGACAACTCCCCCTATTGCACGTATCATCAACGCATGGCCTATCAGCCGGTGAACGAGCGCCGCAAGGCTGCCAACCGGGTCGCTTGACCCGGAAGCCGGATAAGGACCAAAGAAAACGGGCCCTCGCGGGCCCGTTTTTCGTTTGTGAAATTTTATGAAAGTCGCGCTGGCTTTCCGGGGAAAGCTTAGGCTTCCATGGAATAGCCGGCGCCGCGAACCGTGCGGATGACGTCCTGCATGTTAGAGAAGTTCAGTGCCTTGCGCAAACGACCGACATGGACGTCTACAGTACGCTCATCGACGTAGATGTCGTGACCCCAGACGCCGTCAAGCAATTGCGAGCGCGAGAAGACGCGGCCAGGGGACGCCATGAGGAATTCGAGGAGCCGGAACTCGGTCGGACCGAGGCGGACTTCGCGGCTCTTGCGATGAACGCGATGCGTCTCGCGGTCGAGCTCGATATCGCCGCACTTTAGTAGCGTGGAGAGCACTTCCGGCTTGGCACGGCGAAGCATCGCCTTGACGCGAGCAACCAGCTCCGGTGTCGAAAACGGCTTGACGACGTAATCGTCGGCACCGGTGGAGAGGCCGCGAACACGTTCGCTTTCCTCGCCGCGGGCCGTCAACATGATGATCGGCAGGCGCTCGGTCTCCGGCCGCATACGCAGGCGACGGCAGAGCTCGATGCCAGATACGCCAGGCAGCATCCAATCGAGGATCAGGATGTCTGGCGTCCGTTCCTGCAACCGAATCTCGGCTTCGTCGCCGCGCAGGATGGTATCGACCTCGAAACCTTCAGCCTCAAGGTTATAGCGAAGAAGCACGCTCAGTGCTTCTTCGTCTTCAACGACAGCTACTTTTGGGATCATTCGTTTCGGTCTCCTGGGGGCGCGGTCGCGGAGCGATTATTCAGTGACTGCGCCGACGGTGTTGGCGGTATCGTCCTTCGGACGTTCGCCTTCCGGCTGGGCACCGGTGGCCATGTAGTAGATGGTTTCGGCAATATTGGTGGCGTGGTCGCCGATGCGCTCGATGTTCTTGGCGCAGAACAGGAGATGCGTGCAGCTGGTGATGTTGCGCGGATCTTCCATCATATAGGTGAGCATCTCGCGAAACAGCGAGGTGTACATCGCGTCGATTTCCTCGTCGCGCTCACGGATCGACTTTGCCTTGTCAGCAGCGCGGCTCGTGTAGACGTCGAGCACTTCCTTGAGCTGGACCAGCGCGAGCTCCGAGAGGTGCTCGAGGCCGCGTGCGAGCTTGCGCGGCACGCCGGCGCTCTGGACAGCAATAACGCGCTTGGCAGTGTTCTTGCCAAGATCGCCGACGCGCTCCAGGTCCGCCGCGATGCGGATGGAGCCCATGATCTCACGAAGGTCGGCTGCCATCGGCTGGCGGCGCGCAATCGTGACGATCGCCTTGTCACCGATCTCGCGTTCGGCGTGGTCAAGGATCACGTCGTCGGAGATGACCTTCTGGGCGAGAGCCGTGTCGCCGTTGACGAGGGCGCGAACGGCATCCGAGACCATCTGCTCGGCCAAACCGCCCATTTCCGAAATGCGGCGGGACAGGAACTTCAAATCATCGTCGTACGCGGAAAAGATATGTGTCGATGCCATAGGGCTCATCCTTGAATATCGTGAGTGCTACCAAAGCGACCGATCAACCGAAGCGGCCCATGATGTAGTCCTGGGTGCGCGGGTCGTCCGGGTTGGTGAACATCTTGTCGGTATCATTCTCCTCGACGAGGTTGCCGAGGTGGAACATGGCGGTGCGTTGCGAAACGCGGGCGGCCTGCTGCATCGAGTGCGTCACGATGACGATCGTGTAGTTCTCGCGGAGTTCGTGGATCAGTTCCTCGACCTTTGCCGTGGCGATCGGATCGAGTGCCGAGCACGGCTCGTCCATCAGGATCACTTCCGGGCTGACGGCAACAGCGCGGGCGATGCAGAGGCGCTGCTGCTGACCACCGGAAAGTCCAGTGCCGGCTTCATGAACGCGATCTTTCACCTCGTTCCACAGACCGGCGCGCTGTAGGCTGAGCTCAACGATTTGGTCCATGTCGGCCTTCGACCTGGCGAGACCGTGGATACGCGGACCGTAGGCCACATTTTCGTAGATCGTCTTCGGGAACGGATTTGGCTTCTGGAACACCATGCCGACACGGGCACGGAGTTCCACCACGTCAATATCCGGATCGTAGATATCTTCGCCGTCGAGCGTGATCTTGCCGGTCACGCGGCAATTGTCGATCGTGTCATTCATACGGTTCAGGCTGCGCAGGAACGTGGACTTGCCACAGCCCGATGGTCCGATGAGGGCCGTCACAGTGTTTTCGCGGATGTTCAGCTTCACATCGAAAAGCGCGCGCTTCTCGCCGTAATAAACCGAGACGTCCTGGCCGATCATCTTGTAGGGAATGGTATTCATCTTCTGATCAACCGCTTTCTCAACTGCTGCTTCCGTCAACATGTTCATAATGTCTACTCCGTTTACCAGCGGCGCTCAAAGCGACGACGCAAGAGAATGGCTCCGAAGTTCATGACAATCAGGAACAGGAGCAGGACGATGATGGCACCCGACGTGCGCTCGACGAAGGCGCGCTCGGCTTCGTTGGCCCACATATAGACCTGCACAGGCAGGGCCGTCGAAGGCTCCATCGGCGTTGCCGGAGCGTTTGCAACGAAGGCGACCATGCCGATCAGGAGGAGCGGCGCGGTCTCGCCGAGCGCGTGCGCCAGGCCGATAATGGTGCCGGTCAGGATGCCGGGCATCGCCAGCGGCAGCACGTGGTGGAAAACCATCTGCATCTTGGAGGCGCCGAGGCCTAGGGCAGCCGCCCGGATCGACGGCGGCACGGCGCGAAGCGCTGCGCGAGTGGCGATGATGATCGTCGGCAAGGTCATCAGCGTCAGCACGAGACCGCCGACCAGCGACGCCGAGCGCGGCAGGCCTGCGAAGTTGATGAAGACGGCTAGACCGAGCAGGCCGTAGACGATCGAGGGAACGGCTGCAAGATTGTTGATGTTCACCTCGATCAGGTCCGTAAGCTTGTTCTTCGGGGCGAACTCTTCAAGGTAAATCGACGCGGCAACGCCGATCGGCAGCGCGAGAACGAGCACGATCAGCATCAGGTAGAGCGAGCCAATCAGCGCGACGCCGAGGCCCGCGGCCTCAGGACGGCTGGAGTTGCCGTTGACGAAAAGGCCGGTGTTGAACTTCTTGTGCAGGGCGCCGCTCTCGGCCAGCTGGTTCATCCAGCCAACCTGCTTATCGTTCACCTTGCGGTTCTTTTCGTCGACCTTGAGGTCGATCTGACCCTTGTTGGCAGAGTCGATGTTGGCGTCGGCAAGCAGCGTTACATTGACGGTCTTGCCGATCAACGACGGATCAGCAACGACCATGTCACGCAACTGGATCGGCGCACCCTTGGAAACCATCGCGGTCGCGTCACGGACATCCGGACGGCTCGACGCATTGAGGTTCAGTGCCTTGATCATCGCGTCGCGGATGAGAACCGGGTAGTTCGCAGCGACCAGAACGGACGGGTCAGCCGCTCGCTTGTTGTTCGGATCAAGTACCTTCTCGCTGAATTCGATCGGCAACGTGATCGCCGTCTGCTGAAAGGCCGTATAGCCCTTGCTGATGATGCTCGTCAGCAGGATCGCCAGGAAGATCAGGCCAAAGGAAATCGCGGCTATGCCATAGGCACGGAACCGGCGTTCAGCGGCATAGCGGCGCTTCAGGCCGATATCACGACGTTCAGGCGCCTTCGAAACGACAACGCCCTGAACCGGAGAAACAATATCCGTCATTCGTACTGCTCCCGGTATTTGCGCACGATGTAGAGCGCGTAGATGTTGAGGCAAAGCGTGATGCAAAACAGCGTGATGCCAAGGGCGAAGGCGACCAGCGTCTGCGGCGAGGTGAACTCGAGGTCGCCGGTCAGCTGGTTGACGATCTTGACCGTCACTGTCGTCATCGGCTCGAACGGATTGAGCTGGATGCGCGCCGCAACGCCCGCCGCCAATACGACGATCATGGTTTCGCCGATGGCTCGCGATGCGGTCATCAAAAGCGCACCGACGATGCCGGGCAGCGCTGCGGGAAGCACGACCTTCTTGATCGTTTCCGAGCGCGTCGCGCCGAGACCGAGCGAACCATCGCGGAGTGCACGCGGCACGGCGGTGATGATGTCGTCCGACAGCGACGAAACGTATGGGATCAGCATGATGCCCATGACGATACCCGCCGTCAGGACGCTCTGCGCCTGAATGAAGTTCGTATAGTTGCCGGAGAGCAGGCCGCTCACCTGCGAAGACAGGTCGCGCAGGAACGGGCCGACGGTGACAAGGGCGAAGAAGCCGTAAACGATCGTTGGAATGCCAGCGAGGACTTCGAGCAGCGGCTTGGCGATCGACCGGACCCTGGGAGCAGCGTACTCGGCCATGTAGATTGCCGCGAAGAGGCCGACGGGCACCGCGACCAGCATTGCGACAAAGCCGATATAGAGCGTGCCGAGCAACAGCGGGATCAGGCCGAACTGCCCGAAGGACGAGCTGCCAGCGCCGGCAAAGCGCGGATCCCACACCGTTCCGAAGAAGAAGTCTGCGGCAGGAACGGCCGCGAAGAAGTGGGCTGCCTCCGTCAGCATCGACAGAACGATACCGATCGTCGTCAGGATGGCGATCGACGATGCCAACAGGAGACCCCAGAGCATGACGCGCTCGACGCGGTTTCGTGCCCGGAACCGCGGCGCGACTTCCCGGAGCGCGTAGAATGCGCCGGCTACCGCAAGAACGAGAACGATCGCCGTCATCACGAGGCGGCTGGAGCCGGATTCGGCATTCAGCTTCTGTGCTGCCACGATCATGTAGGGCTGCGGTTGACCGGCGAGCGGAACGCCCTTCGAAGCAAGCTTTGCCTGGAGGCCTGCCGGATCGCTGGCAGCGCCGATGATCTCATCGGCAGTGAGCATCGGCAGGCCACGCGCGATCGCGCTGACCATACCGTAGTTCAAATTCTGCTGCGCAGTAGGCTGCGCTTTGATTTCATCCGGGAAAGCGCCGCGTACCGAGGATTCAATGATGGAAGGGCTGATCGCCAGCCAGGCGCAAAGCACGATCAGGGCCGGCAAGATCGCCCAGATGGCGGCATAGGCACCATAGTAGCCCGGTCGTGAATGCAGCGCAGAGGACTTGCCTCCAACAAGTGCCGTAGCGCGGCTGCGGGCTGCCAGAAAGGCAACGGCGCCCAACACCACGAGGCACAGGAGTATGACGGATGTACTCATTCGTAAGGTCCCCAGGCCCTCTGACCTCAAAAGCGGAAACGGCAGGCGGACCGATCCGGCTCCCAATCATGGAGAATTTCAAATGCCGTCCGCGATGGCGCAGACAAGGCAATGCGGCGCGATCATCAAGATCGCGCCGCCAAAGGTCATTACATGGTCTTGCCGTCTTCAACGCTCTTGCGGATCGCGTCGCGCTCTGCATCCGGCGCAGCGACGAGGCCGTATTCAGCGAGCGGGCCGTCGGGGCCGATCATCTGGTCGGAAACGAAGAAGTTGACGTATTCCTTCAGGCCCGGGATGACGCCGAGGTGTGCCTTCTTGACGTAGAAGAACAGCGGACGGGAAACGGGGTACGTGCCGTTCGAGATGGTCTCGGTCGACGGAACGATACCGTTGACGGTCGCAACCTTCAGCTTGTCGGCGTTGTTTTCATAGAAGGACAGGCCGAAGACGCCAACGCCAGTCTTGTTGGCAGCGATGCGTGCCAGCGTTTCCGGATAGTCGCCGTCGATGTCGACAGCAGCGCCGTCCTTGCGAACTGCGACGCAAGCCTTGGTCTGAGCAGCAGCGTCAGAGATCGAAGCCTTGATGACGTCGAGAGCGCCGGAAGCCTTGCAGCCTGCTGCGAGAACGTTCTGTTCGAAGACTTCGCGCGTGCCGTGCTTTTCGCCCGGGATGTAGGCAGCAATGTCAACAGCCGGGAGCTTCGGGTTGACTTCCGACCACTTCTTGTACGGGTTGGCGACGAGCTTGCCGTCGACGACGACCTGAGCGGCCAGAGCCTTGTAGATGTCTGCCGGGACGTAGGCGACGTCCGGGTTGGAAGCGTCGGTAGCGAAGACGATACCGTCGTAGCCGATCTTGACTTCCTGGATGTCGGTTACGCCGGCTGCCTTGCAGGCTTCCAGTTCCTTGGCGTTGATCGGACGCGAAGCGTTAGCAACGTCGATGCTCTCCGGGCCGACGCCCTTGCAGAATTCCTTGAGGCCAGCGCCCGTGCCGCCGGATTCAACGACTGGCGTCTTGAAGTCCTTGAAGGTTTCGCCGAAGGTTTCGGCAACGATCTTGGCGTAAGGCAGGACGGTGGACGAGCCTGCAACCTGAACCTGGTCGCGAGCAACGGCCGCGCCAGCGAAAGCGGCGGAAGCGGCAAGTGCTGCGACCGTGAGTTTAAAAGCGTTCATAACAATCTCCCGGGCATATTGCGGTCTGAGTGCGGCCTGTGGCCGTCGGCGGTGCCGTCTTATCAGCGGCACGCTCTCTTTAGCCTCTGATGACTAGAGCTTTTATGTCAATTCGATGAAACATTTGTGACGGTCTATGTGTTTGAATTTATTCAAAAAAACTATAACGCATCGGCAGACGTTTGCAGTTTTATGTCAAAACCGCACGGTGAAGCTCGTTCCCTTACCGACTTCCGACTTGACGATCAGGCGTGCGCGGTGACGCGTTAGGATGTGTTTGACGATAGCAAGGCCCAACCCGGTGCCCTTCTTCGAGCGGCTATCCTCAATACTCACGCGGTAAAATCGCTCCGTCAGGCGAGGCACATGTTCGGCTGGAATGCCCGGTCCCTTGTCGACCACGGTAACTTCCACCGGCTCTCCCTGACCGTTCTTCAGGAACACATCGACGGTCTTGCCCTCCTGTCCATACTTGCACGCATTTTCTATGAGGTTTTCAAAGACCTGAACTAGCTCATCGCGATCACCGAGCACCTCTGCCGTGCCTTGCGGAAGATGCAGCGCGATCTCGACCCCGACGTCATTTGCAAGCGGCACCAGCGAATCCCTAACATGCCCGAGCAAAGGAACGAGATCGACTTTTTCGTCCGGGGCGATATGCGACTTCAGTTCCAGCCTCGAAAGGGACAGCAGGTCATCGACGAGGCGGCTCATGCGGGTGGCCTGATCCAGCATGATGCCGAGAAACCGCTCCTGCGCCTTCGCGTCGCTCTTTGCCGGCCCCTGGATGGTCTCGATGAACCCGCGCAGCGACGCAAGCGGCGTGCGCAACTCGTGGCTGGCATTGGCGACAAAATCGGAGCGCATGCGGTCGATCCGGCGGACTTCGGAAATATCCCGGAAGGACAAGACGAAGAAGCGTTCGCCCGTTGCCTGTTGGTCGCTGAGCTCAACTGGCGCGCTTCGAACGACATAAACGCGTTCGGACGGCAGCCGTTCGGAGTGCTCGATCTGGTTCGGCGTGTTCGTGGCGATCGTTTCGCCGATCATGTCGAGAATGCCTGGAGAACGGAGGCGTGCCGAAATGTGCGCGCCGATGGACACCTCGCCAAACGCCTTTTCCGCCGCTCGGTTCTGATAGAGAACGGAGGCGTCACCGGAAAGGACCATGACCGGGATGTCCAACGCGGCCAACGTCGCGGAAACCTCCGGCAGGCGGCTGCGAAGGACTTCGACGTCTTCAGGAACCGGCTGCGGCGGCTCCTGACGAACAACCGGAACCGCGTGCCACAAGGCGGTGAGGATCACGATCAGCAGAAGACCGAGCACAGCCCACTTGTTCACGCCGGAAGCAAGAGCGATCAAGGCGATCAGTAAAGCCACGAGCAGGACGGGGCGTTCCTGGCGAATGCGCAAAAGCAGGCTTCGTGTCCATGGCGTTTTGTCTTCCAACTGCCCCTCGCGATCTCGGCTCGTATTTTTGTCTTCAAACTCTGCCTGATAGCGATGAATCATGACAGAAGTTTTCGACTGCAACCAGCGGAGGGAGACGGCGCAACAGGAACGCACAGGAATTTTCGCCATCTGCAAGATATTTGATTTTTAACGGGAAATATGGTCGCCTGTGCTCAACGAAACGCGGAGCGGGGAGAACGCCATGGCCGACGATGTCGAAAGCAGGGCCATTGAACTGGACATTGGCGGAAAGAAGCGCGTCTTCGATGTCGATAACCCCGTGCTGCCGGACTGGGTCGACGAAGCGGCTTTGCAATCAGGCGACTTTCCCTACAACAAGAAGCTCAAGGAAGAGGAATACCTTGAGGAACTGGAAAAGCTGCAGATCGAGCTAGTGAAGGTGCAGTTCTGGCTGCAAGCCACCGGCAAGCGCGTCATGGCGCTTTTCGAGGGACGAGATGCGGCGGGCAAGGGTGGTGCGATCGCCGCCTCATCGGCCCACATGAATCCTCGCCTTATCCGCGTGGTCGCCCTGACCAAGCCTACCGAGCGCGAAGCCGGACAATGGTATTTCCAGCGCTACATCGCACAATTTCCAACAGCAGGCGAGTTCGTGCTCTTCGACAGGTCCTGGTACAATCGTGCGGGTGTCGAGCCCGTAATGGGCTTCTGCACGCCCAAGCAATATGAGGATTTCCTGAACCAGGCGCCTCTGCTCGAGAGGGTCATCGCTCACGAGGGCATTTTCTTCTTCAAATTCTATCTCGACATCGGCAGGGAAATGCAGCTGAAGCGCTTCCACGATCGCCGCCACGATCCACTCAAGATCTGGAAGCTGTCGTCGATGGATATCGCGGCGCTGACAAAATGGGACGACTACAGCGAAAAGCGCGATCGGATGCTCGAGGAAACGCATACGAAATACGCGCCGTGGACAGTCATCCATGCCAATGACAAGCGCCGGGCCCGGCTGAACCTCATTCGTCATATGCTTAAGACGATGGATTACGACGGCAAGGACAGGGACGCGGTCGGCAAGCTCGACGAGAAGATCATCGGCTCAGGTCCCGATTTCCTGAAATAGCTTACTGTCCCGGCAGGATCCGCACGGCGTAGAGGTTGATGCCGCGCGCCTTGCCATCGACGTCGCTGTTGATCATCAGACTGCCGGCAGAGTTCGGCGCCAGCGATCGATCGAAGCGCACCTGGAGCAGCACATCAGACTTCTGCCGGGTAACAGTGAAGCGATGGCGAGCGCAGTCGCCGAGCGACTGGAAATCGCATTCCACCGTGATCTGGGTCGCCTCATCGGAGGTCGATTGCAGCGTGATCGCAATTGTCGAAGACTTGCCGGCCAGTTGCTGCAGCACATCGGCTGGAACGCTGATGGTGATGTTGCCATCACTGGCGTTGCTCTGCGAGATCAGGCGCACGGCCGGGCCATCGTTTTCGGCGACTTTCTGGATTTGAGATTTCGCGCCTGTCTTGATCTTATCCGCGTCAGACGGCTTGAAAACCTCGATCCAGTCAGCAGAAAACGAGTTCTGCGGATCGATCGTAACCGGTGCCGCATTGTCGCCTGCGGCAGCGCTCTCGTTGCCGTTGCCTTCGACGCCGTCGAAGTCTTCCGGCTGGGTGCTCGCCGGCGGATTGGCGACACTTGTATCCCGCTCAGCCGCGCTCTTCAGCAGGCCCGAAGAGTACACCCACCAGGCGCCCATGCCGATGAAGGCGAGAAGCACGCAGGCGACAAGCAGCCGGGAGAAGAACTTGCGCGGCTTACGACGAACCGCCGCACGCTCCGGCCGAAAGTCCATCTGGGCCGGCTTTCGCTCCGCTGCCGGCGCCTCAGCAGCCTGCGCGACGCCCAGATGATCACCGCTGCCAGCATGTACGCCGGCGAGGCTGGATCCGTCGTCAAAGCGCGAGTCCGTGACCGAATGCCCGCGGGTTTCACCGCCGATGGAAACGCTCGCCACGTCGTCCTCTGCCAAATGGCCAACAGGCTCCTGTATTTCCACCACCGGTGGAACGGGAACTTCCGGCGGCCCCTGCCGCGGATGAAGGCGCTCGCGCTCCTCCGCTTCGATCCTGTGGATCGTCGTCTCGAGCCGGTGACGGTGATAGGCAACCGCTTCCGTGTCGGTGATGTCCTGTTTGCGAAGACCAGCTTCGAGAGCCTGACGCGCGGACTGGTAAATCTTTGCACGGACTTCGGGATTGTCCCGATCGGCATTGCTGAGCGCCGTTCTGATAGCCGTTTCTAATCCACTCACGTCCGGTCCTTTATTCTGAGACTGGGCCAGTACTTAACAATTCGTAAATGCGGTAACCGCTGCTACGGCAAATCGCAAGCCTCGCTCGGCCTGCAGGTCGCATCGGCAGGGGATAACGCGGGGTTGCCGCAGGCCGTCCTATGTCCTTGCAAGAATAGCCTATATTTGTGGAATCGATAGAGCGAGCTTTTCCTCCGCCAAACTCTCTGCTATCACATTGACGTTTTCGTAAACGTCAATTCTCATGGTGTCCAATGGCCCTGCCCCCGATCCTGACCCGAAATCTCAGATTGCCGGTCGTCGCCTCGCCGCTCTTCATAATTTCGCACCCGGCGCTGACCCTGGCGCAGTGCAAGGCCGGGATCGTCGGCGCCTTTCCGGCGTTGAACGCGCGGCCGGAAAGCCAGCTCGACGAGTGGCTTGCCATGATCACCGAGGAACTAGCCGACTACAACTCCGCAAACCCTGGACGCCCGGCTGCCCCATTTGCCGTCAACCAGATCGTCCATATGTCGAACAAGCGGCTGGAGCATGACCTCAGGCTCTGCGTCAAATACAAGGTGCCTATTGTCATCTCGTCGCTCGGCGCCGTGCCGGAGGTGAACGCCGCCGTGCATTCCTACGGCGGGATCGTGCTTCACGACGTCATCAACAACCGTCATGCCAGCTCGGCCATCCGCAAGGGTGCCGACGGACTGATCGCCGTTGCGGCTGGCGCGGGGGGCCATGCCGGCACGCTTTCGCCCTTTGCCCTCGTCCAGGAAATCCGCGAGTGGTTCGACGGGCCGCTGCTGCTTGCCGGCGCGATTGCCAATGGCAGCGCCATCCTCGCGGCGCAGGCCATGGGAGCCGACATGGCCTATGTAGGCACTCCCTTCATCGCAACCGAGGAAGCCCGGGCCTCTGACGCCTACAAGCAGGCGATTGTCGACGGCATGGCGAACGACATCGTCTATTCCAACTATTTCACCGGCGTACACGGCAACTATCTCAAGCCGTCGGTCCGAGCCGTCGGCCTCGACCCCGACAACCTGCCGGTCGCCGATCCCTCGAAGATGGATTTCGAACAGGCCGTCAGCGGCGCCAAGGCCTGGAAGGACATCTGGGGCAGCGGACAAGGCATTGGCGCCATCAAGGCGATCGAACCGGTCGGGAGGCTCGTCGATCGGCTCGAGGCCGAATATACGGCCGCCCGGACGCGCCTGTCACTTTAGGGACTGGCCACGGATTTCCACAGCGCTTTTCTTTTTTGCCGAAGAGATGACAGGGCGCTTGAAATCTTCAAACAATGCCTGTATCAGCGCCATGCAAATCGCGGGCCGCATCGTTCGGCCGCAGGATTGCCGCTTTAGCTCAGTCGGTAGAGCACATCATTCGTAATGATGGGGTCACGTGTTCGAGTCACGTAAGCGGCACCATTCTTCTTAGGCACTTAAGGTGCCGAACGGCTTGCTTGGCGTACAGTAGTGAGAGGGGAATGCGTTAGACTGAGCCGATCGTAATACACGCCTGTCACTTCCTCTCCCCCCCCCCCCGAAACACTGATCGTGCAGCGCTGATCGTTCTTCGCCCTGGCGGCAGCTTCGGCACAGGCGGCAAGCGCCTCTTGGTTGGCCCGCACGAGATTGCTGGCATCGACGAGATTCTGCCAATCGCGGGGATCTTTCGACTGCATGAGAGCGATCCCGGCATTCCAGCGATCGGCGTTCATGACGGTCGAGGCGACGCTGATATCGACGGAGCCGGGAAGCAGGCGCGGCGCAAACAGCGTCAACAGCACGCCAAGCATCAGGCCGGCCACAGCCGTGCCCAACATCCCCCAATCCTGCGTGCGGCGATCACGCGCGCTCTTGATATAGCCTTCGAGCACAGCCGAGACATGCTGGAGTTCGCGTCCTCTGGTCTCGATCATCCGCCCGACATTGTCCGAAACCCGGCTCCCGGCTGCCTCGATCGCACGAGCATAGTGATCCGCACCGTTGCGCAAGGCCGGTGATTTCTCGACCGCCTCGAGATGCTCAGCGACAGTCTGAAGCTGCTTTACGATCCGCCCGAGGTCAGGACCATAGTCGCTCGGCTGCTGGAATGTCTCGAATGTCTCGAAGACCGCTTCGACACCCTTGCGGATGACGGTCATTTCGCCGCCAACCTCGCGGACCAGTTTTTCGACCGTCCGCCGCAGTGCATCGAAGGCCTGCGCCGGATCGCCGGCGTCACGCTCGTCCTCGGTTTCGTATCCGTCGCCCTGACCACTCATTCGGCAGCTCCTATCGTTCCAGCCCGAGATCGCGGCGTTCTGACAAACTCCGGTCAATGTCCCGGGCGAGGCTTTCATTCTGCCGCTCACGGCGGATGCCAAGATCCTGCGTCCGGTTTTGCAGGATGGATTCGACCTGCGGATCGCGCTCCAGGCTCTTCGCCATCCCGCGCATCTCATTCTCGATCTTCTGGCGAGCCTCGTCATGCTGCCGGCCGGAAAGCGCCTGGTGCTCACCCCGCAACTCCTGCCAACGTGCGACGAAACGATCAGCCCTGATATCGGGATCCGCCAGCGCGGCCCCTTCCCGCTTCATACCGGCGATGAGTTCACCGACGCGCGCACGGCCCGACCGTTCCGTCATGGCGTTTTGAACCTCTGGATCATGCTGCAAGGCCGATCGCATCAGCTGATGTGATCCCGCCCGCGCCTGGTCGAGCCCAAGCCCGGCCTGCCGCAACTCTTGCCTCTGGGCTTCCAGCATCGGCAGGCCCGCCTGCTGGTTTCGGTGCGCCGCCTCGAAGGCCCTGGCATAGCGGTTCACCGCCCGCTCGAACCCGGAAGGCTGCAAGCTCTCTGCCCTCTCACTGCGCTCAGGAACCTCCGGAGAGGCTTCCTGCGCCGGTTTCAGCTTCAGGCCATCGAACATGCCGCGACGCTGCGTCACGGCACGCTCCGTCCGCTCCTGCATTGAATGAGCAGCATCCTTCTGAACAGGACCGGCCTTTGCGGCGGGAGCAAGATCGATCTCACTCTCAGCGCCGAACCGCGCCGCAATGCCGCGCCGTTCGGCAAAGTTCCTGGTGTAATCGAGCGTCGTTTCCTTGACGCCGGAGCGGCTCAGCCGGTCTTCCAATTGCCGATAGGCGAGCGCCTCGACACCATGCACCTTCCAGGCATTGCGCGTGGCGGTGCTGCCGTCGGGAAGCCGCACCGTCTGCGAGCCGACATGCTCAAGGCCGATCGTGTCGCCGATCGCGGGCCGCAGCTTGGCGATCGCCCGTTCGAGATCCACGCCCCAGACCGTGTGCTTCCTGCCAGCCTCGGTTTCCAGCGTCACGTAATAGCTGTCACGATTGCCAGGATTATTCTGATAGGGAGCCTTGCCGTGCGCGAGCAGGCGACCGGCGTTGCGGTCGACGAACTCTTGCCTGTCGGCATAAAGATGCACGCCGTCACGATGCCGGGTCATCGCCACGTAGGTCAGATGCCGGTCCATCGTCCGGGACGCCAGCACATAGGCACGATCCACGGTCGCGCCCTGGTTCTTGTGGATCGTCGTGGCATAGCCGTGATCGATCGCCCTGTAGTCGGCGGTCGGCACAACGATGTGGTCGCCCCGGCCGTCAAGTCTCGCGACGATCTGGCCGGTCTCGACGCTCTCGACCGTGCCCAGCATGCCGTTCCTGACGCCAAGGTCACGGTTGTTTTCCAGAAACGCGATCCGATCGCCCGGCGCAAAACTCCGCTTGCCGTCATTGGTCGAATAGCTGATCTCGCGTCCGAGCTCCTGGCTCTCGACCGCGCCTCGTGCCAGCTCGCCGCGCTCCTGCAGGGTTGATCGGATCCTGGCGTTGATCGCCCGCACGTCGGCCCGACGATGCGCCATCGCAACCCGGGTTCCCTCCGGCCACCGGTTGCGATCAGCGAGATAGTCGCCCACCACTTCGGCAAGAGCATCGTCTTTCGTGTCGCTGAACCGGATGTCGCCGTACTTGCGGTAAGCAGCCAATCCTTCCGCCGTGCGGTGTGTTGCAAAGGCGACGGACGCCACGCGCTGCCAGTCCTCGCGTTGGCGTCGGATTTCCGAAAGTTCGACGTGACCAATCTGCTCGGCAATCGCCCGGAACGGAGCGCCGGCTCCGATCGCCTGCAACTGCTCATGATCACCGACAAGGACGATCTTCGCACCGCGTGCCTCGACCTCCCCGATGAACCGCGCGAGCTGCCGGCTGCCAATCATCCCGGCCTCGTCAATCACCAACACGTCGCCACGGTGAAGCTGATTGCGTTCGGCCTGCCATCCATAGTCCCAGGACGCCAATGTCCGGCTGGCAATGCCGGACGATTCCTCCAGCCCCTCGGCCGCCTTCCCCGACAAAGCCGCGCCATGCACCCGATACCCCTGCGCTTCCCACGCCTGGCGCGCCGCCGCAAGCATGGTGGATTTGCCGGCACCGGCAAAGCCGACGACCACAGCGATCCGCTCCGCTCCGGTGATGTGCTCGATGGCACGACGCTGTTGTTCGGAAAGCCCAGCCTCCATCCGCTTCGCGTCGCCGTCTTTGCCGTCTCGCTCCATTCCTGGGGAAACGGACGCCGCCAGACTTGAGCGGATCGCCGCGTTCTGCCTGGCTATTGCCCGATCGACATGACGACGATCAACGCCATGGCCGCGGGTTTCTCCCAAAACTCTCGCCCGCCTGGCCATGGCGCTTTCGAGCGCGACGATCTCCCGCGTCGAATAGCGCGCCAGCTCGATCTCACCGGTTCCTTCGTCGATCCGCTCCGGCTGCAGCTCGACCAGCGCCGGCGACGCCATGACCGAGGCAAAGGCATTCTGGAATGCCTGAATATCGTCATTGATGTAGCGATGCAGCGTGCGCGCAACGTCATGCCGGTCGAAGACGCTCTTCTCGTTGGTGATCAGCGTCAGGACCTGCTCCGGCTTCTCCCGGATCAGATCGGCATTGCGCCGCGCCGCCGCCGCATCCAGCCGCGCCCGCGACACCGCCATCCCCTGCCGCTCCAGCTGCGTCGCATGCACGCCCATATGCTCGGTCGGCTCGATCTCGAGCCCATGTTCCTGATGCGAACGATGATCGATGCGGATATCGAGACCCGCCATCGCCAGATGCCGGTTGGCGTGCTGCTCGAAGGCCAGCCTGATATCGCCAAGCTGCATGTGCGAGGTCGGCAGGTCGTTCGATAACAGCCACTTGTTCTCGCGCTCGATATAGGTCTTGGCGCCAAGCCCCTCCTCCCTCACCTGCCGCGTCGTCATCAACAGATGCGCATGATGATTGCGCACGTCGCTCTGTTCGTGCGGCCTGTGAATGGCAACATCCACGGCAGCGCCATAGCGATCTGCGAGATCCTGCGCGAAGGCCCGTGTCAGCGCCAGCCGCTGGCCAATGGTCAGTTCATGCGGGAGCGCGATCTCGAATTCGCGGGCAACCCGGGCATCGCTACGCTTCTCCGCTCGTTCGGCCGCATTCCACAGCGCCGAACGATCCCGCGCCCACATGGCATCGACGCCGACGGGCAGCACGATCTCAGCATGTGCCACACCCTGCTTGTTGGTAAAATCATGCGTGATCCCATCCCGCTTGTTGGTCAGGCGAACACCAGCGCGATAGGCGGCAGCGGCGACAGCGCTTCGTCCGCTCGACCGCGACACCGGCTTCATGCTCGCATGATAGATCGCCAATCGCAGATTTCCCGTGCCACCGAGGGATCGATGCACCGAGTTTGCACAGCAACTCGTAAGTGCGCCTTTAGGAATCTACTCGCTAAGATAATCATGTTCACGGCACACCGCAAGCGAGAATAGAAATCCATCTACCAATACTCTCTTAGGGTGTGCTGGGAGCCTTGTTGCCTTCCACATGCAGCTCGCGTTCAGCATGTGTATTTTTGCTGATTGCAACCAAAGCGGTATGATGGCAAAATTCCGACCATGGCAAACCACCACGTCAACGCGCTTCAGATTGGCGGCGACAACGCCTCGCCGAAGAGCATTGGCCGACTGCCGTCAATCGGTGCGGCGGCGTTTTGCCCCTTGTGTTCTTTCATTGGAGAACAGCATGGTCCGCAAAACCATCGAGGAACGGTTGGCGCAGCTGGACGCGCAACGCAAGACCCTGGAGGCCCGATTGGACAAACAGGAACGCGCCGAGGACACACGGCGCAAGCTGCTCATCGGTGCGCTTGTCATGTCGCCTTGAAAGCGGCACGGACGACTTCTCCGGCAATCTGTCGTCCTGGTTGCGGCGCGAACTGCCTCGCCGGTCGATCCGGCGGGTGTGGCTGCGGGAAATGGCAAGTGGCCTCCGTCAGAACGGAGGCTCGGTGCTGATGCGGCCGTCCTGTTCGGCCATGATCACCGCCAGCTCGGCACGCGCCAGCTCCAGCTCAATCTCGATCCGGCGCCGCTCGGCAGGGTCGATCGCTTGGTGCAACTCCATCCGAAGCTCTTCAATGTGTTGTTCCAGTTGCATCGTCGCCTCCTTGACTGATGTGAAAGACGAGCGTCCGGGTCACGGCGGCATGGAGGGGTCAGGGATCGCCAAGCGACCGCCAGCGGCGGCGAGTGGGGGAGCCGATTTTTGTCGGAGCGGAGGGAACCGGAGCGGCGACAAAATTGGAGGCACCGTTCGTCCTTGGGGCCTTCATGCCGGCATGGCACGATCGGAGTGACTGAGCAGATATCCAGCCTCTCTTGGGGCACCGATAACGTTGGCTGCGGCAGACTTTGTCGTGGTTGCCGGATGTCCTGAGCTGCGGCCGATGAGAAGCTGTGGAAATCCAGGCACTAGGCCCGCAAACTCGATCTTCAGCCGATGACAGGAGGAGAATCGCCTGTCAGGGATTCCCAAACAATCACGATGGGGAGACGAACATGACCACCACCAATGAAATCGCCGACAAGATCGCAGCTGCGCACAGCCTGACCAAGGCGCAGGGCAAGGCAATCGTCGAGGCTGTGATCGCTTCGATTACCGAGGCTGCTGTCGCTGGGAACGAAACGTCGCTGCCCGGCTTCGGCAAGTTCAAGGTCAAGGACACGCCGGAGCGTGAGGCGCGCAATCCTGCGACCGGCGCAACGATCAAGGTCGCCGCCGCAAAGAAGCTGGCTTTTACGCCGGCCAAGGCGCTGAAGGACGCGCTGAACAAGTAAAGTCAACTGCACGATCAAAACGAAAGCCCGGCCTCCAGCAGAGGTCGGGCTTCGTCTTTGTGCTCGCCGAACTCGGATCACAGCGTCTGGCGCTGCCAATCCTGAATGATGCAATCGGCATCGGGCAGATCGGAATGGTGGCGGGGCCGGCCCCTCGGGACCGGCCCCATCAGTCAGGCCGGGTTGTTCCAGAGGATGACCTTGCGATTGGCGTCGCCGCCAGGAGCCGGAGCGAGATTGCCGAAGATGACGCCGATTTCGGGCGCTTCCAGTTTGACGGAGAGGTATTCCTCACCGGTCTGGCGGGCGATGCGGGTCCAGGCCGCGCCGATCTCGAAGCCGGTCTTGCGGTGAATGACGCGATAGTCCGGCGCCTCTACGCTTGCCTTGTTGGCATTGGGGATGATGGCGATCGGGGCATTGACCCGGATGGTGGCAAAGACGCCTTCGAGACTGCCGTCGGTCTTCTGCGTTAAGGTTGCGATCGTGGTAGCCATGGTATTCTCCTTCGGTTGCTCGGGACCATTCCCGATGGCGCCCGAAGAAGGGGCCGGGCCGCAGGCGTCACCGGAGCGTCAGCGAAGGGGAACCCTTCACGGGTTGACGCTGATTGCGACCGGTCCCTTAGAAAGGCGACGTAGAAACGGGAATGGTTTCGAAGCGACCGGCAAAGACGCATTGTTTACTGCGATCTTCAAGCGTCAGAAGCCAATGGCGCCGCGGGCCTTTTGATAGCAGGCGCTATGGCCTCAAGCCGTTTGCACGAACGCTGCTGCCCCGGAAAGGCACCAGCCAGCTCTTGCGCTTTTGCCATCGGCAGTAGAGAATCTCGCGCATTGCGGTATTGGTAATTGCAGAACATAAGGGCAGATTGCCTTGATCATTCCTGAACAGCTCGATCATCTCCCCGACAAGAAGCGCCGTGAGCTTGCCCGCGTCGTTCAGATCATCTTCGAGGAGTTCGAGGACGCCCAGAAGAACAAGTTGTCGGACAAGGCGCGCGCCGGCCGCATCCTGAAACTGATCCTGTTTGGCAGCTATTCGCGCGGCGACTGGGTTGAGGATCGCGACAGCGGCTATCGTTCCGACTACGACCTGCTGGCCGTCGTCAACGTCGAGAGCTTCGCCGAGGAGAACGACGTCTGGCAGGCGATCGACGATCGGCTGACACGGGAGTTCGCCGTCACCGGCCATCTCGAAACACCGGCCAAGGTGATTGCCCATAGCCTCGCCGACGTCAACGACAAGCTTTCGCGGGGACTGCCGTTCTTCATGGACATCGCCCGTGACGGGATCATGCTCTATGAAGCGCCCGGCCATCCGCTGGCCGCGCCGAAACCGCTGACACCGGAGGCGGCGCGAGCGGAAGCGCAGCGGCATTTTGATCAGTGGTTTCCTTTGGCGATACACGCCAGCCAGCTTGCACAAGTCAGCATAGGCAATGGAGTTCTGCGCGACGCCGCCTTCATGCTGCATCAGGCGACGGAGCGGGCCTATCATTGTGCGCTCCTCGTGCTCACGCTCTACTCCCCGAAGTCGCATCGGCTGAGCGTTCTTCGCACGCATGCCGAACGGGTCGCGCCGCGGCTGATCGAGGCATGGCCACGCGACAGCAAGTTTGCCAGGCGCTGCTTCACCCGGCTTGACCGCGCTTACGTCGATGCTCGTTATTCGCCGCATTACGAGATCACCACCGAGGAGCTGGCCTGGCTGGTCGAGCGGATCAAGGTGCTGCAGGCTCTCGTCAGGGATGTGTGTGACGCGCGCCTGCGCAGTTAAAGCCGGTCAAGACAAGTCGGACGACGGCGGCGTTGCCGGCAGATAGCCGCGCCGCCGGATAGGAGGAAACGGCTTACGCCGCCTCCCCCTCGCCGCCGGATTCGGTGCCCGGCTGCAAATGATGCAGGTAGCTGACGGCGCGCTGGGCATGGCCGGCAGCTGCAAAGATTGCGCGCTTGTCGCCGGCAAGCACCTTCAGCCAGCCATCGAGATAGCTGGCATGATCTGGCCGTGGCTCAAGCTCTGGAACAATGCCGAGATCGGCGCAGAGGAAGCAGCTGCCGAGCTCGGCGATCAGTTCCTCGCGGGCACGGGCGCTGTTGTCCCTGGCATAACGGCTGAGGTCACGATCAAGACGATGCGGAGCTGCCGTCCAGTGGGTCAGTTCATGGCTGAGGATGGCGACGTAGGACCCGGCGTCGCGGAAGGCTTCGAAGGCCGGCATCTGGATGTAGTCGCGGGCCGGCTGATAGTAGGCCGACGATCCGCCGTGCCGGATCAAGGCGCCGGTGTTGGCGAAGAACCGGTCGGCATCGGCAAGGCGGGCTATCGGATCGGCAACCGGTGCGAGCTGATGGAACCGTTCGTCCAGTCCGGTGATCTGGTCGGCATTGAAGACGGTGTAGGCTTTCAGAAACGGGATGTCGTGTTCGATCTCCTCGCCACTGTCGCTGGTCTGGCTGCGAATGAAGGAACTGGCAAAGACGACCGTCGTGCCGGTCTCGCCCTTGCGGACCGCGGCTCTAAGGTCGCGGGCCTGGCGATATGTCATCCAGGTGGCTGAGGAAAAGCCGCGGGCAATCGCTTCGGCCCAAAGCAATAGGACATTGATGCCGGAATAGGGTTGGCCGTTGTGGCGCAGCGGCCGGGTGATGCGGTCGTTCGCATGAGCCGTGGTCCAGGGCTGCATCCAGGGTCGCACGCGCTGTTCGAGTTCGGCGATGATCGTGTCGGTGATACGGCTATAGAGATCGGATCGCTGGTGTGTGGTCTGCCTCGTCATCTTCGAAACCTCCGGTTCGAGGTCGCGACCATCGCGACCTGCTACGGCGGTCCAAAAGCCGGGCCTTGAGCGCCGGCCGGCACCCGCAAGGGCCGCAACGACAGTGGAGGACGGCAAAGCCGTTGCGGGCCGGCGCGGGCCCGGCAGGACCTCAAAGCCGGGCAGGACGCGCGGCGCCGGATCAGGGCGGCTATTCGACGACAGGCAGGCAGGTGAGCAATCGGCGGCTCACGGCAGCACCGCGAAAGACCGAGCCGAACCCGCCGCCCGTACCGCCCGTCTCTGTCACCGCCCGAGCGCAAGCGACCTTGCGATGTCGATGATATTGTCCCGCGAGGCGGCCGGATCTTCTCGGTTCCAGGCAACAACCAGCCCGATCCGCAGTCGATGCCCTTCACCCGCTTCAGTGCAAAGGCGCGGTTGGGAAGATCACGCATCCATTCCGGCGCAAAGCCGATGCCAAGCCCAGCCGAGACCAGCGATCAGGTGTCGTCGCAGGAAAAGGCGATGATCTTTTAGTCGCGCAGATCGTCGATGCCGATCTCGTCGCACTGAGGACACAAAGCGCCTATTGCGCTGTTACATGCGAAGCGCGAGACGACGAACCTCACGCAGGCGGATTTTGCCTTGAACGTAGTAGATATCAGTCGTTTGCAGCCCGGTTAGAAAGTGGGCTACGCAGAGTCGACGTCGTGGAATTTTTGGAGCTATCGCAAATTCCTGGTTTCGACGCGATGAAGAACTTCGTTTAATTGTGGGCGGTCAATAGACGATGTGTCTCATGGCCGCGGAGGGCGGGTTTCATCACTGGCGGGAGCCTCTCTCCACCCCCCAAGCAGCCGCGAACTTCCCCCCTCTTCCTCTTTGCGACAGGCGACCACCCTCGCGGATAAGACTGAACCCGGCCTCGATCGGGCTTCTTTCGCGGTCACTCCTGCGCCCGGACCTCATCGGAGGGCGTCAGCGGAATCGATTGCAGCAGCGTCTGCCGAGCCGAGCGCAGATGCAGGCGGCAGGCGACATCGATCGCTGCCTGATCACGTGATTCCAGTGCGGCGATATAGTCCAGATGTTCGTGGATCGCGCGTTCGTTGCGCTCGCGGGCGAAAGCCTTGTTCCACTGGTAATGATAGTGAAAGATGATCGCGATCGCGTCGTAGAAGTCGGCAATGAAGCGGTTCTTCGAAGCTGCGTGGATGAGCAGGTGGAAGCGTTCGTCGAGGGTGGAGAACTCCTTGTAGCGCGTATCGAGGTCGCGCAGCATGGCCTGATGATCCGCCTTGATGTCCGACAGCGCGCGCCACGCGTCGCTCTCAGGCGGAAGCTTGCCGAATTCCGCCGCCGAATGCAGCTCGAACATCTCGCGCACGTCTGCGAGTTCAAGTGCAAAATCGCGTGTGAAGCCCTTGAGAATCCAGTGGCTGTTCGGGCGCTTCTCGATCAGGCCGAACCGCGAAAAGCGGATCAGGAACTCGCGAACACTGGTCGTGCCGGTGCCGATTTCGCGGGCGAGTTCCAGTTCGTTGATCTGCATGCCTGGTGCGGCATCATCCGAAAGAATACGCTGCATAAAGCTGCGCTCGATGATGTCGTGCAGCGAATCCGTCTCTTCCGTGGGGAAAAAATCGGCTTCCGTCGGCTGCCGAAGGACGACCTTTTGGCGCTTGTTCCAGCGAATGATGCCGGCATCGCTGAGCCTTGTCAGGATGGCGCGCGCAGTGCTGCGGCTGATGCCGAGCTGAGCTGCGATCTCCGGCTCCGACGGCAATGCTGCATCCGCCCGTAAAGCGGCGGCATAGCGGTTGTAGGCTTCCTTGAAGACTGTGTTCTGCCTTGCCATACGCACCCCGCCCTCTTGCTCTGGCAACACGGATCGGCTGGCCGCACAGGCGCGGCGCCAAGCGTGGCAGAAGCTTATCTCTCAGCAATCCTTATCTTATTTTGGATCGCATGCGGCTGTTTGCCTCCCTCGTCCACAGGATCAATAATCCCGTTGACTTGAAAATGTTTATTGTAGATAAAAAACAAAATCAATGAGCATTCGCCGACGCAGCGAGTGTTTCCCTAGGGAGAAGAATGTTGACCAAAGACCCTTGGATCATCTTGTCTGCCGGCGACAACGTTGCGGTCGCAACGGCGGCGATCCCCTCCGGCGCGACGGTCGCCGGCATCCAGACACGCGAGAAGATCGACCCCGGCCACAAGATCGCCCTCACCGACATTCCGCTTGGCCAGCCCGTCGTCAAATACGGGCAGGCAATCGGACGCACGACAGCGGACGTAAAGGCCGGCGACCATATTCACAGCCACAACCTGCACTTCGAGAACGATCGTCTTGCGGCAACCGCCAACTCGGCGCCGGAAGAAGCAACTACCGCGGACAGAGCGCGCACGTTCATGGGCTATCGCCGCGCCGACGGCCGCTCGGCGACGCGTAACTACATCGGCATCATTGCCAGCGTGAACTGTTCCACCACGGTCTGTCGGGCGATCGCCGACGAGGCCAACCGGACGATCCTGCCGCATTTCGACGGCATCGACGGTTTCGTGCCAATCGTCCACGACCAGGGCTGTGGCATGAGTTCCACCGGCGACGGCATGGCGGTCCTCCACCGGACGCTTGCGGGCTATACGCGGCATGTGAATTTTGGCGGCGTGCTGATGATCGGGCTCGGCTGCGAAGTCAACCAGCTCACCCTCTACGGCCAGAGCGGCGCCGGCAACTCCAAGCGCCATTTCAACATCCAGGATGCCGGCGGCTCGCGTCGCGCCGTTGAGCGCGCCATGGGTATGCTGCGCGAGATTGCCCAGGATGTCGGCAAGGAAAAGCGGGTGGCGCTGCCGATCGGGGACATCATCATCGGCCTGCAGTGCGGCGGCTCGGATGGCTTTTCCGGCATCACCGCCAATCCGGCTCTTGGCGTTGCCGCCGATCTTCTGGCGGCTGCCGGCGGCACGGCAATCCTCTCCGAAACCTCGGAGATCTACGGTGCTGAGCACCTGCTGCGCAGCCGCGCCGTCAACGACGAGGTTGCCAGGAAGCTCGACGACAAGATCGCCTGGTGGGAGAAGTACGTGGCGATGCACGGCGCATCGCTCGATAACAACCCGTCGCCGGGCAACAAGCGCGGCGGCTTGACGACCATTCTCGAAAAATCATTGGGCGCCGTCGCCAAGGGTGGTCGTTCACCCTTGACCGCTGTCTACGGCTACGCCGAGCGGGTCACTGAGCCCGGTCTCGTCTTCATGGATACTCCCGGCTATGACCCAGTCTCCGCAACCGGTCAGGTGGCCGGCGGCGCGAACATGATCGCCTTCACCACCGGCCGCGGCAGCTGCTTCGGCTGCCGTCCGGCGCCTTCGATCAAGCTTTCCAGCAATTCTGCTCTCTATGCCTCGATGGAAGAGGACATGGATATCGACTGCGGTACGATCGCCACGGGCGACGCCACGATCAGCGCCAAGGGCCGCGAGATCTTCAACCTGATCATCGACACGGCATCGGGCAAGAAGACGAAGAGCGAAGAATTCGGCTACGGCGACAATGAGTTCGTGCCGTGGCATCTGGGCGCGACGCTCTAAATCACACGCATATCAAGTCTTCCGAGGAGGAATGATGAAGACGAGGAGGATCGGCCAGACGGAGCTTGAGGTCACCGAAGTTAGCTTCGGTGGCGCGGCTCTCGGCGGCCTGTATCGGACCTGCCCGCGCGAGCAGGCCATGGAGACGCTGGAGGCTGCATGGGACAGCGGCATTCGCTACTTCGATGTCGCACCATGGTATGGCCTTGGCCTTGCCGAGCGTCGCTTTGGCGATTTCCTGCGTGACAAGCCGGAAAAGGAGTGGGTGCTTTCGACCAAGGTTGGCCGGCTGCTACGCCCAGTGCCAACGGGAACGGTTCCCGACTACAGCTACGTCGATCCGCTCTCTTTCGATGCGGACTACGACTATTCCTACGATGGCATCATGCGCTCGGTGGAGTTCAGCTATGCCCGTCTCGGACTGAACCGGATCGATATCCTCTATGTCCACGATCTCGGCGGCTACACTCATGGCGCGGCGAAAAACGCCGTCCTTCAGAAGCAGTTCCTGGATAACGGCATCAAGGCGCTCGAACAACTGAAGTCCTCCGGCGCGATCAAGGCCTTCGGGCTCGGCGTCAACGAGGTTCCGGTCTGCCTCGATGTGATGCGCAATGCCGACATCGATTGCATCCTGATGGCCGGGCGTTACACCTTGCTCGACCGGTCGGCGGAAGCAGAGCTTCTGCCGCTCTGCCGGAAGAAGGGAACATCACTCGTCGTCGGCGGCGTCTTCAATTCCGGCATCCTGGCAACAGGACCTGTGGCCGGCTCGCACTTCGACTACATGCCGGCAACAGAGGAGGTACTCGCCAAGGTCGCGAGCATGGAGAGGATCGCCGTCAAGCATGGCGTGCCGTTGGCCGCCCCGGCGCTGCAGTTTCCGCTTCGCGATCCGCTTGTCTCGTCCGTGCTGATCGGCACGGCAAAGGCTTCCAGCCTCAAGCGCAATATGGAACTCTTCGAGCCCGCCTTGCCGGGCTCGATCTTCCCCGAATTCGACGCTCTGACGCTCGTCGCGCCGCCGCTCGGCGAAGATGCCGTGCGTGTTTAAGGATCGACCATGCTGAGAGGTATTCACCCCATCCTCAATCCCGACCTGCTGCGCGCGATCGCTCGCATGGGACACGGCGACGACATCGTGATTGCCGACGCCAACTTCCCTTCGAGCACGATGGGGCCGGACGTCATCCGCGCCGACGGCGTCAGCGCGACCGATATGGCCGAGGCAATCCTGACGCATTTTCCACTCGATACCTTCGTGCCGGAAACGGCCTGGCGCATGGAGGTGGTCGGCGATCCGACCGCCGTGCCCGACGTCTGCGCCGAATTTCAGGAAATCGTCTCGAGGCGCGCTGGCGACTTCAAGATCGCCTCTCTGGAGCGGTTCACCTTTTATGAGCGTGCCCGCACGGCCGCCTACATCGTGGCGACGACAGAATTCCGGCTATACGGTAACTTGATTTTGAAGAAAGGTGTCGTTCACCCGCATGAAATCTATCGCGGCTGACGGAACTTTAGGTCAGGGTTGAACATCTGTAAAAACAACTACTTGCGATAGACAAAGAAACGACAATGGAGCCTGCGAAGCTACTTGCAATTTGACTTTGGCTCGGCTAGCTTCTGATGAAACTGTTTTTTATCGATAAAAATCGTCCGCACGCGTTCAGCGGTACGGTTTGCTTGGAGGAGAACGCACTTTGGAGGAGAACCGCATGCGCATGAAATCCATTCTCTCCCGCCGAGCCTTCACGGCTCTTGCGGGCGCCGCTGTCATCGCCACCGCAATGCCGGTGACGTCGTTCGCGGCTGATGTGACGATCCCGATCATCGTCAAGGACACGACGTCCTTCTACTGGCAGATCGTTTTGGCCGGTGCCCGCAAGGCTGGCAAGGATCTCGGCGTCAACGTGCCGGAACTCGGTGCACAGGCCGAATCCGACGTTAACGGCCAGATCAGCATTCTTGAGAACGCCGTCGCCGGCAAGCCGGCTGCAATCGTCATCTCGCCGACTGAATTCAAGGCCCTTGGCAAGCCGATTGATGAAGCCGCCAAGTCCGTTCCGATCATCGGCATCGACTCGGCTGCCGATTCCAAGGCATTCAAGTCGTTCCTGACGACCGACAACGTTCAGGGCGGCCGCATTGCAGCCGACGGCCTTGCCGCAGCCATCAAGGAAATGACCGGCAAGGAAGAAGGCGAAGTCGTCATCCTCACCAACCTGCCTGGCGTCGGCTCGCTCGAGCAGCGCCGCGAAGGTTTCCTCGACCAGGTGAAGACGAAGCATCCCGGCCTCAAGGTCATCGCCGACAAGTACGGTGACGGCCAGGCAACGACCGGTCTCAACATGATGACCGACCTGATCACCGCCAATCCGAACCTTGTAGGCGTCTTCGCCTCGAACCTCATCCTCGGACAGGGCGTCGGCCAGGCGATCGCGGAAAACAAGCTCGGCGACAAGATCAAGGTCATCGCCTTCGACAGCGACGACAAGACGGTCGGCTTCCTCAAGGACGGCTCTCTTGCTGGTCTCGTTGTTCAGGATCCCTACCGCATGGGCTATGACGGCGTGAAGACGGCGCTTGCCGTCTCCAAGGGCGAGAAGGTCGAAGAGAAGGTCGATACCGGCGCCAACCTGGTCACCAAGGCCAACATGAGCGATCCGAAGATCGACGCTCTGCTGAACCCCAAGGTCAAGTAATCATCTGACGATGGCCGCGCGGGAGAATCTCCGCGCGGCCTTTCTGTCACCTGTGTTATCGTTCGCAGAGCGCCGACGGCGGGTGGGAGATGGCAGGCAATTCGCGAGGAGGAGACGCCCATGAGCCTGGAAGAGGTCAGTCATCGACACGATGATAGCGCCACGCTGACGGAGGCAAACCGCATTCCGGCGGGCACACCGATCCTCGAACTCAAGGGATTGCAGAAGAATTACGGCTACGTCCAGGCGCTAAAGCCGGCGACGATGACGTTCCTGGCGGGTGAGATCCACGCGATTGTCGGTGAGAACGGCGCCGGCAAGTCGACGCTGATCAAGCTGCTGACGGGCGTTATCACCAGAACGGCCGGCGAGATCCTCTGGTGCGGCCACCCAGTCGCGCTAGCAACGCCCAATGAGGCAATCGCCCGCGGCATCAACGCCGTCCATCAGGAAGTTGTCCTTTGTCCACATCTGACGGTGGCGGCCAACCTCTTTCTCGGCGACGAGGTCAATCAATACGGTCTGATGCGCAAGCGCGAGATGGAGAAGATGGCGCAGGCCGTCCTCGACGATCTCGGCTTCGGACTGCCCGCCGGCGTACCGCTCGCCGACCTGACAATCGGTCAGCAGCAGCTTGTTGCGACGGCACGCGCCGCAATGCGCGGCACCCAGTTTCTGATTTTCGATGAACCGACCGCTTACCTGACCCGCCAGGAATCCGCGCAGCTTTTCAAGCTGATCCGCCGTCTGCAGGGCGAAGGCGTGACGATCGTCTACATCAGCCACCGCATGGAAGAGGTGTTCGAGCTCGCGGATCGCGTTTCGGTGCTGCGTGACGGTACGCATGTCGGCACGCGCACGATCGGCGAGACGAACGAGGCCGAGTTGATCGCCCTGATGATCAACCGCTCAATCGAGCAGATTTATCACAAGGAAGAAATCCCGATCGGAGACACCATCCTCGACGTGCGCGGGCTTTCCGGACCGGGCTTCGAGGATATCTCGCTCTCGGTCAAGGCTGGGCAGATCGTCGGCCTCTATGGCTTGATCGGCGCCGGACGCAGCGAATTCGCGCTTGGCCTCTTCGGCCGGGAAAAGACGACGTCCGGTGAAATCCACTGGATGGGCAAGAAGGTTGATATCAAGGACGAACGTGCCGCGATGGAACTCGGCATCGCGCTTGCGCCGGAGAGCCGTCGCGACCAGGGTCTTTGCCTCAATCTGCCGATCGGGCTCAACATCAATCTTCCGGTCTTCAAGCGGCTGAGCAAGGGTCCCGTCATCAGCCACTCCGAGGAAACGCAGAATGCCGACCAGCAGATCCGTGACCTCGCGATCAAGACGCCCAGCCGGCGCGTTCTGGTTTCGGCCATGTCCGGCGGCAATCAACAGAAAGTCGTCATCGGCAAGTGGCTGAGCTATGGCGCGCGGCTCTTCATCTTCGACGAGCCGACCGTGGGCGTCGATGTTGGCACCAAGGCGGAAATCTACCGGCTGTTCGCCAAGCTTCTGAAACAGGGGGCCGGAATCATCCTGATCTCCTCCTATCTGCCTGAAGTTTATGAACTCGCCGACAGGCTGCACGTATTCCGCCGCGGCCAGCTTGTGGCGAGCCACGACTTCCACGCAGCAACGCATGAAGAAGTGCTGAGCGAAGCGATCGGCGTCTAAAAGAACAAGAGGGAGAGAAAACCAATGACCGCAACCCCCACCGAGATCGCCGCACCGCCCCCGCGCCGGAAAGTGAACATCCTCTTCGGCCTGACCCTTATCGGTCTGCTGGCTTTCCTTTGGATCGTTCTCGGATTCGTCACCGCCAGCTTCTGGACGCCGCTGAATATCTCCAACCTCTTGCGCCAAGGCGCGATGACGGCGATTTTGGCTCTTGGCCAGACCTTCGTGATCATCACAGCCGGCATCGACCTTTCGGTGGGAGCAATTGTCGGCTTCACCAGCGTTATCCTTGCCTGGCTGCTGCAGGCAGGCGTGCCGGTCTGGGCATCCATCCTGATAACGCTGCTGATCGGCGTTGGCATCGGCGTGTTCCATGGCTTCGGCATCGTCAAAATGGGGCTGCCGCCCTTCATCATCACGCTCGCGACGCTGACGTCGCTCCGCGGTATCGGGCTCTTGATCACCAACGGCTCGACTATCAACATCGTCAACGAGCCCTTCACGAACTTTGCCCGCGCCGACTTTCTCGGCGTGCCGAGCCTGTTCTGGATGGTCATTCTCGTCGCGGTCCCGTCCTATGTCTTCCTGCACCTGAGCCGCTGGGGGCGCTACCTCTTCGCTGTCGGTTCGAACCGCGAAGCGGCGCGCCTCTCAGGCGTCCGGGTGAACGGCATCATCTATCTCGCCTACATTCTTTCCGCGACCTTTGCTGCCTTTGTCGGCGTTCTGCTTGCCTCACGTATCGCGATTGGCAACGCCACGCAGGCCGACGGATGGGAACTGCAGGCGATCGCCTCCTCGGTAATCGGTGGCACCAGCCTGTTCGGCGCCGTCGGTTCGGTCCAGGGGCCGCTCATCGGCGCCTTCATTCTGGCGACGATCAACAACGGCGCGAACCTGCTTAACGTCAATTCGTTCTGGCAGCGTATCATCACCGGCCTGCTGATCATCGTGATTGTCTACTTCGACCAGCTGCGCCGCCGCCGCAATCCGTAAGCTGCCAGCGACATATGGAGCCGGCCCCAAGGCCGGCTTCTTCCATTTCAGGAATGCGAGACAATTATGAAAGCAGTGCTCTGCCAAGAACCCGGTGTCCTCGAACTCGTGGAACGCCCTTCCCCCGGCACGCCTAACACCGGCTGGGTACGGCTTGCGGTCAGCCATGTCGGAATCTGCGGCACGGACTACCACATCTTCGAGGGCAAGCATCCGTTCCTCGAATATCCGCGTGTGATGGGGCACGAGATCTCGGCAACGGTTCTGGAAGCAGGTGACGGTGTTGCCATGGCGGTCGGCACGCCCGTCATCGTCAATCCGTATCTTTCGTGTGGCAGCTGTGTTGCGTGCCGCCAGGGCAAACCGAATTGCTGCACCGATATCAAGGTGCTGGGCGTCCATACGGATGGAGCGTTCTGCGACGAGATCAGCGTCCCCGTAGGCAATCTCTACGCTGCAAAGGGCGTGAGCCTGGAGGCTGCGGCCACCACCGAGTTCCTCGCAATCGGCGCCCATGCGGTTCGCCGTTCCATGGCGCCGGCCGGATCACGCTCACTCGTTATCGGCGCCGGTCCAATCGGGCTGGGCGCGGCGATCTTTTCGCGGATTGCCGGGCATGAGGTCACATTGCTAGACACCAGTCAGGAACGACTGCAGATGGCCGCCGATCGGTTTGGTTTCTCCTCGGGCATCGTTGCCGGCGAAGGCGCCTCCGAAGCTGTCAAGGCGAAGACCGACCGCGATGGTTTCGATGTCGTCTTCGATGCCACCGGCTATGGCCCGTCGATGGAGAAGGCTTTCAGCTTCGTCGCCCATGGCGGCGCGCTGGTCCTGGTCAGCGTCGTCAAGGACGACATCCGTTTCTCCGATCCGGAGTTTCATAAGCGCGAAATGATGGTGATCGGCAGCCGCAATGCGACGCGCGTGGATTTCGAGCATGTCGCGGATTCGATCGCCAGAGGGCTCGTGCCCGTCGAGCAATTGATCACCCACCGCACGACGCTCGCCGACGCACCGCGAGACCTGGCACGCTGGGCTCACGAAAAGAGCGGCCTGATCAAGGCGGTCATCGAGGTCAGCGCCTAAAGCGCGTCGATCGCCGCGCGCATTTGACGGACGACGTCGGCATCCGTCCGGTTGGTCGTCGGTGCTTCGAAGCCGAAGGCAACCGCCCGTGGATCGATGCTGTCGATCCGTGAGCTGCAGGAGGCGTGAACCTCTCTTGCGCCTGTAGCCCTCAGTATCTCGCCCACGTTGCCGGGACGCACGCCGCTGCCGGGCATGGTCGAGATGCGGCCGGCCGCCTTGCGGGAGAGACGGCCCAGCGTCTCCAAACCGTCGATCGCTTTCGGCACACAGCCGGACGTCAGAATGCGCTCGCAGCCAAGCTCGATCGCCTGTTCCAGCGCTGCATCGGCATCAGGGACGAGATCGAAGGCGCGGTGAAGGGTCGATCCAAGGCCCTCGGCGCGCGCCTTTAACCGACTGATCAGCGGTACGTCCAGCGCACCATCCAAACGATTGGCACCGATGACAACCCCGGCGAGCCCAAAAGCGCGCGCGGCATCGATATCGGCCATCATCGCCTCTTCGTCAGCCTCATCGAATACGAAGGGGCCCGCGTGCGGCCGGATCATCGCATAGACAGGAATAGGCGCGGCAGCCGCAGCCTTCATCAGGCCAGCAACCGGCGTCAGTCCGCCGAGCTCTAGAGCCGAGCAGAGCTCGATCCGGTTGGCACCGCCGGCGATCGCGGCCGCAAGGCCCTGTGGGCTGTCCACACATACTTCCAGCAAAACACTCACGTTCGAATCTCCCTGTCCGCCGCTGTCTCTTTAAGCGAAGGCGCTCTCTTGCGCGACGGGCCTGGCAATTATTTTGGCAACGGCATCGATGATCATGGCGCTTGCGTCAGCCGAGGCTTTCCGATGGTTGAAGGCAACGTGATAGGACATCGGAATATACTCATCGAGCTCGACGATCCGAACCTTATCGGCAATAGGCATGGCGCTGACGCGGCCAAGAAACGAGATGTAGCCGTGATTGGCCACAAGGTCGACGATGACAGGCAGCGAGTCAGCCGCCGTGATATCCTGGTTCCGGTAGCGGCGATTGTTGGCGCGCTCATGACTCAGCGCCATCGTGGCGTGTCCGAGGCCGGTTCGGGAACTCGGCGTGCAGATCGCGTGACTTTCGACAAGTTCGGTTACGGTCCGCTCGCGGCTCTGCAGTGGTGCGATAAGAACCATGTTCGTCTGCAGCAATTCACGGTGCCTGAAACGCTCGAGCCCGAAGACGGAGTCGAGAATTGCAACATCAATGCGGCCAGCCTTGAGGGCTTCGCGCAAATCATCCGCCGTCATCAACACCAGCGAGATCGCGTTTTTGCTGCGGCTGGCATTCCACTCGGCGACCAGCGTCCCAAGGCATCGCGCCACCCAGCTTTCTGATCCTGTTGGAATGATCGAACCGATGCGTAGCGACCGCGCCGTGCGCTGATAGCGTTCGTCTGCGGATGCCTTCAGGTCATTCCATCCCTGGGTGATGGCCTGGAAGATGGCATAGATTTCACTCCCCCGGTCGGTCAGCGCGGAGCCCTGAGCTTGCCGCTCGAACAGTCGATAACCCACCGCCTTCTCCAACGTCGCGATCTGGAGCGAAAGCTGTGGCTGACCAAGCTTTAGCCGCCGTGCCGCCCGGTTGATGCTGCCCTGGTCCGCGACTTCGAGAAATCGCTCCATCGTGGCGATCTTGAACGGCAGGCGCGATGGTCTGTCGCTTCCCATCCATTCCGCCAATGTCTCGGCCGACCGCACGATCGGCAGGAGCTTTTCACGGACGTCGTCGCTGGCAAGCAGCGTCGCGAGCTCGCCGGAACTACGCTCTGTCAGCTTCAGTGCCAGCTCGGTTTCAAGATTGCGGACTGCCGTCGAAACCGTCGATGCCGCAAGTGAAAGGGCGCGTGCCGTCTCCCTCACCGAGCCTGATGACAGCACCCGACTAGCAACAAACAACGTGCCGAGTTGCAACCGCGTTCTCCGTAACAATATGAAAAATCGAACGATATGACGTGTTCGCTAAAAAAGATATCCCTGCCGCGAAATCGGAAGGCTATCGTTTCTTGTCAAGAACAAAACCGGGCGTGGCAGTAGAACCACGGAAAGAGCACCGGACATCTGCGGAAACGCGCAAGGGAACAAAAACAAATCGCGACGGCGATGGAAAAGGAAATGCATTTTCGCGCAAGCGTTTGTGTTCACCTCCATAATCACGCCGCGACCGCAAAACTGGAGAGGCCTGCATCGATTTTTCGAACGCGAACGCTATTTCCATCACGCACGTATTTCCGGGATGATCGCAGCAACGCTGCTTTCGCCGGTGGTTTCATACGTTGGGGGCCTCCGCCAGGGTCTTCCGCGCAGTCAAACGGTGTAAATCAAGGGGACAATCCATGCTGAAGAAATTCGCTCTTGCCGTTTCGCTTTCCGCTTTTGCGGCAGGCGCGGCCCACGCCGCAGACGTCGTGGTTTCATCGAAGATCGATACGGAAGGCACGCTGCTCGGCAACGTGATCGTGCTGGCGCTCAATGCAAACGGCATCAAGACGCAGGACCGCGTTGCGCTCGGCACGACGCCGGTTCTTCGCAAGGCGATCACCGCCGGCGAAATCGACATCTATCCGGAATACACTGGCAATGCCGGATTCTTCTTCAACAAGGCCGATGACGCCGCCTGGAAGAACCTCCAGCAGGGCTACGATCTCGCCAAGAAGCTCGACTACGATGCCAACAAGATCGTCTGGCTGACGCCATCGCCGGCCAACAACACCTGGGCGCTTGCCGTGCGCAATGATGTCGCCGGCCCGAACAAGCTGAAGACCATGTCGGATTTCGGCAAGTGGGTCGCCGGTGGCGGCGCTGCGAAGCTCGTGGCTTCGGCCGAATTCATCAACTCGGCCGGCGCGCTTCCGGCATTCCAGACGACCTATGGCTTCACGCTGAAGCCGGACCAGGAAATCGTCCTTTCCGGCGGTGATACAGCCGCGACCATCAAGGCCGCCGCCGATCAGACAAACGGCGCCAACACGGCCATGGTCTATGGCACTGACGGTGCGATCCAAGCCGCGGAACTGACCGTTCTCGAGGACGACAAGAACGTCCAGCAGGTCTATGCGCCGACCGCGATCATCCGCGAGGAAGTGCTGAAGGCGAACCCGAAGATCGAGGTCGTGCTCGCACCGATCTTCAAGAGCCTGACCGCCGATGAGCTGCGCAAGCTGAACGGCAAGATCCAGGTCGATGGCGAACCGGCGAAGTCCGTTGCCGAGGGCTACCTGAAGGAAAAGGGCTTCCTGAAGTAGCCTCGTTGCCAGATGCTCCGCCTGCGCGGGCGGAGCATCCTTTGTGACCGGACAGGGATGGATCGATGGAAGAAACCTTAGCGGTCCGTAAGCTGGACCGGCTCGGCGTGGTGCTGGTGACGGCCGGCATTGTCGCAATTGCGCTCCTGCCTTTCATCTACGTGAAGGCAAACCGTATCGCAGCCGGAAAACCGATGCTGCTAACGCAGCTGCTCAATCAACCCTCCGCCATCATCCTGACAATTCTCCTTATCGTCACGGCTGTGGCCGTTCTGTTTCTGCAGAACGCGTTGTTGCGGCTGGTGATTTCGACCCTCTGTTTTGCAGCCCTGCTGGCGACCATTGGTTTTGCGGCCTCGGCCTTCACGCCACCCAACAGCAATGCCGCGCGCATGACGCCGGGCGGTGGGTTCTGGGTCTTGTTTGCCGTGATCGGGCTCATCGTCTCGGATGCGCTTGTGAAAATCGAGCTTACGCCGTGGATGCGCATTGCGGCACTTGTCGTCTACACCGGACTGCTCGGCATCTTCCTTGCATCCGGACTGCTCGACGATCTCTCGATCATGAAGGAATTCGCGACCCGATCCGCTCAGTTCTGGACGGAAGCGCTCGCCCATTTGCTGCTGGCGTTCGGCTCGCTGGCGATCGCCATCGTCATTGGCCTGCCACTCGGCATCCTGTGCTTCTGGGTGCCAAAGTTGCGGGCGGTCGTCCTGCAGGGCCTCAGCCTCATCCAGACGATCCCGAGCCTGGCGCTTTTCGGCATCCTGATGCTGCCGCTCGGCTATCTCGCGACCCATGTTCCAGCCGCTGCCTCCATCGGTATTCGCGGCATCGGGGCGGCACCCGCATTGATCGCCCTCATCCTCTATTCGCTGCTGCCGATCGTCGCCAACACGGTTGTCGGGCTCCAGGGGGTTGATCCCTCAGTACGCGACGCCGCGGCGGGGATGGGCTTGACGCGTCGCCAGATCCTCACGCGCATCGACCTGCCGCTGGCCTTTCCCGTCATTCTCACCGGCATTCGGATCGTCCTCGTGCAGGCGATCGGCCTGGTGACGGTGGCAGCACTGATCGGCGGTGGCGGATTCGGCATCTTCATCTTCCAGGGGCTTGGTCAGACAGCCATGGACCTCGTTCTGCTCGGCGCCGTGCCGACCGTCTTCTTCGCCTTCTCTTCGGCCGTCATCCTCGATGCGGTCATCGACAGCATACGGGGATCCGCCGCATGAGCATGATCGAAATCAGGAACGTCACCAAACGCTACGGCACAGCGACCGTCGTCGACAATGTCTCGATGGATGTCGAGAAGGGCTCGATCACCGTCGTTGTCGGCACCTCGGGCTCGGGCAAATCGACGCTGATGCGGATGATCAACCGTCTCGTGCCGATCACGTCGGGTGAGATCTTTGTCGGTGGCCAGAACATCATGGACGTGCCGGTTACGGAACTGCGCCGCAAGATCGGCTATGCGATTCAGGGGCATGGCCTCTTCCCCCACCGGACCGTTGCGCAGAACATCGCGACGGTGCCACAGCTTCTCGGTTGGGACACGGCGAAAATCAATGGCCGCGTCGAGGAACTGCTCGGCCTGTTCAACCTGGACCCGGCGACCTTTGCCGAGAAATATCCGCATCAACTTTCTGGCGGTCAGCAGCAGCGCGTCGGCGTGGCGCGGGCACTAGCGGCGGAACCGGAACTGCTGCTGATGGATGAGCCGTTCGGGGCGCTCGATCCGGTCATCCGCGGCAAGGCGCAGGACGATCTGCTGGCGATCCAGAAGCAGTTCGGCACGACCGTCGTCCTCGTCACGCACGACATGGATGAAGCATTCCACCTCGGCAACCAGATCGCGGTGATGAGCGCCGGCAAGCTGCTGCAATGCTCGACGCCGGAGAAGATCCTGACCGAGCCGGCCAACCCCTTCGTGCAGCAACTGACCGGCACCTCCGACCGGGCGCTGAAGCTGATGTCGTTGCTGCCGCTGAAGGAGAGCATGGAGCCAGCAAAGTCAGGCCTGACTTACGCATTGCCGCTGACGCTCAGCCTGCGCGACGCGCTGGCTGAAATGATCTGGCAAGGGGTGGGAGAAGCCGCCGTTCAGGACGCCAGCAAGGTACCGGTCGGCTCGATCTCGATGACGCGGCTGCTTCAACTGGGCCGCAAGGCATGAAGCTCGTCTCCGCGAACCTTTTCCGCGTTGCCGCGTTGGTGCTGCTTTTGATCCTCTTGTTCAGAACGGAGTGGCTGTCCTTCCTGCTCGTACCGTTGACGAGCAACAATGCGCCAGCCGTCTACACCCAGAACAGCCTTCCGCAGCTTGCCGCCTCGCATCTCTTCCTTGTGGCGATCTCCATCGTCGGCAGCGCCGTTCTTGCGATCCTCGGCGGCATTTTCGTTACCCGCAAGAGCGGCGAAGACTTCCTGCCTTTGTCCCGGGCGATCGCCAATGCCGGCCAGACGTTCCCGCCGGTGGCGGTGCTCGCGCTTGCCGTGCCGGCAACCGGCTTCGGCGCCGGACCGACATTGATCGCCCTCTTCCTCTATGGCCTGCTGCCGATTTTCGAGAACACCGTTTCCGGACTCAAGCAGGTCTCTCCCTCCGTGCTCGATGCCGCCGACGGCATGGGCATGAATGGTACGCAGCGGCTGTTTCAGGTGGAACTGCCGCTTGCCCTGCCGCTGATCCTCGAGGGATTGAAGGTTGCGACCGTCATCAACATTGGCACGGCAACGATCGGCTCGACAGTGGCGGCCAAGGGTCTCGGCGAAGTCATCATTGCCGGGCTGATTTCGGACAACACCGCCTTCATCCTGCAGGGCGGCCTGATTGTCGGCCTGATGGCGGTGTTGATCTATGATGCGATGGGGCTGATCGAAAACGTTATCACTGAAAGAATTGGCTTGCGCCCGGCATGAGGCGACGGCTACCAAGGCTGCCGTGATATCGGCAATGGGAGGCAGCCTTGGCCAAGATGATTCACTCCATGATCCGCGTTCTCGACGAGGCGCGATCGGTCGAGTTCTACGGCAAGGTCTTCGGCCTCAAGGTTGCCGATCGCATCGACTTCGACACCTTCACCCTGATCTATATGAGCAATGACGAGACCGGCTTCGAACTGGAGCTGACCGTCAACAAGGGTCGTACCGAGCCCTACGATCTTGGCAATGGCTATGGGCATCTAGCCCTCTCCGTCCAGGAAGTGGAGGTCGAGCACAAGCGCCTGACGGAGGCCGGCCTGAACCCCGGCAAGATCGTCGAGCTCAATCGCGACGGCAAGCTGCTGGCTCTGTTCTTCTTCATCACCGATCCCGACGGCTACAAGATCGAAGTCCTGCAGCGTCACGGCCGTTATCTCTAAGAGTCTCTCATGATCGAAAAGACCGAACTGAACCGGGGCTGGACGCTCTCCTGCAACGTTACAGGTCGAAGCGACCTGCCGGCCGAAATTCCAGCACATGTCCCAGGCTGCGTGCATCTCGACTTGCTCGCCAACCGGCTGATCCCGGATCCCTATCTCGACGTCAACGAGATCACCAACGACTGGATCGGCAAGGAAGACTGGACATATCGCTGCAGCTTCGATGCATCGCCGGACGCCGGCAAAGTCCACGAGCTGGTGTTCGAGGGCCTCGATACGGTCGCGACGATCGTACTGAACGGCGAGGAACTCGGCCGCACCTTCAACATGCACCGCATCTATCGCTTCGACGTGTCGAAGCGGCTGAAGCAAGGTGCGAACGAGCTCGTCGTGACCTTCCGCTCCGCTTATGCCTACGGTGCCGAGATGGAGGCGCATTACGGCTATCGGCCGAACAACTATCCCGGCCCAGGCAACCTGATGCGCAAGATGGCCTGCAACTTCGGCTGGGACTGGGGTCCGACGCTGGTGACGTCGGGGATCTGGAAGCCGGTACGGCTGGAAAGCTGGCAGCGGGCGCGGCTTGCGGAAACGCGGGTTTCGCCGACACTTGCAGGCGGCGACGGGCGTGTGACGGTTCGCGCTAGCGTCGAGCGCCACGACGGCGTTCCGGCAAAGCTCGTCGCAACTATTGCCGGTGTCAGCCATGTGGCCGAGTTTCCGGAAGGAACTGACGAGGTCGAGTTCCAACTGACTGTTCCGACGCCGCAGATCTGGTGGCCGCATCATCTTGGCGCACAACCGCTCTATCCGATACAGATCGAATTGCGGGATGGCGTAAGCGATGACTTACTCGATAGCTACTCGAAGCCGATCGGCTTCCGCTCCGTCAGGCTCGATACCGCACCCGACGAACACGGCTCCGCCTTCACCTTCGTCATCAACGACGTGCCGCTCTTCCTCTGCGGCGCGAACTGGATTCCGGACGACTGCTTTCCGTCGCGGGTGTCGGCAGAGCGCTATATCTCGCGGATCGAGGAAGCGAAGGCGGCGAACATCAATCTGCTGCGCGTCTGGGGTGGCGGCATCTTCGAGCGCGACGAGTTCTACGAGGCCTGCGACCGCGCCGGGATGCTCGTCTGGCAGGACTTCCTGTTCGCCTGCGCCTCCTATCCGGAAGAAGAGCCGTTGCGAAGTGAGGTCGAGGCCGAGGTGCGCGACAATGTCGTGCGACTGATGCCGCATCCGTCGCTGATCGTCTGGAATGGCAACAACGAGAATATCTGGGGCTTCAACGAATGGGGCTGGCGGCCGATCATCAAGCAGGGCGTCAGCTGGGGGCTCGGCTACTATCTCGATGTTCTGCCGAAGCTCTGCTCCGAACTCGACCCGGATCGGCCGTACTATCCCGGCAGCCCCTATTCCGGGACGATGGAGATCGAGCCGAACGCCGATGAACACGGCTGCAAACACATCTGGGACGTCTGGAACGATGTCGGCTACGAGGTCTATCGCAACTACATCCCGCGCTTCTGCTCGGAATTCGGCTGGCAGGCGCCTCCGAATTGGGCGACGATCGAGGAAAGCGTGCATGACACGCCGCTGACGCCCGTTTCGAACGGGGTGTTCCATCATCAGAAGGCGACGCAGGGCAATGACAAGCTGATCCGCGGCCTTGCCGGGCATCTGCCGGTGCCGCAGACGATGGACGACTGGCATTTCGCCACGCAGCTGAACCAGGCGCGCGCTATCCGCCTCGCGATCGAGCACATGCGCTCGCACCGAGATGTCTGCAAGGGCGCCGTCGTCTGGCAGTTCAACGACTGCTGGCCGGTGACGTCCTGGGCGGCACTCGACTCGGCGGGACGGCGCAAACCACTCTGGTATGCGATGCAACAGGCATTCGATCCGAGGCTGCTGACAATCCAGCCGCGCAATGGCGGGCTGGCAGCCGTCGCTGTCAACGAGCGCACGCTGTTCTGGCGGGCGAAGATATCGGGCAAGCGCCTGCGGCTTGACGGAACGGTGCTTGCAGAATTCGAGTTCTGGCGGCTGCTCTGCGACCGCTTCGAGGCGAAGGAGTTTCCGCTACCGGCGGATATCGCAGCGCCGGACGATGCCGGCGACGAGCTCATCGTCGTGCAGATGCTCGACCGGCGCGCGTTCCACTATTTTGTCGAGGACATCGATCTGAAGCTTCCGGCACCCCAGGCATCGATCGAGCTTAGCGCCACGACGGATGGATATGCGGTGAAGGTGACGGCAGAGACCCTGCTGAAGGACCTTTGCCTGATGGCCGACCGGCTCGATCCTGATGTCGTCGTTGATTCCATGCTGGTAACGCTGCTTCCAGGGGAAAGTCACGTCTTCGCGCTACGGACCGCAAAAGCGTTGTCGGTAGGCGACATCAGCATGGGCAGCGTGCTGCGCTCGGCCAACGATCTCGTCGCCAGAAACTGAATAGGCCCCGTCCGCGACGGGGCCGATCCAGGTCGTTTTACCACGCCGAAGCGCAAGGAAGAAACGCTTGCGGCGCAGCGCATATGCGCGCGATCAAAGAACCGCGCGCATGCGGACGACGTTACATCCAGTAGGGAGGCACGCCGTAGTAATCATACACTCGGCGGCCATTATCGTTGTACCAGCTGTCGTCATCATCCGCGTAGCTCGGAGCCCCTTCGATCTGTTCCTTCGTCAGGTCGATGCGGTACCCGTCAAGCTGGGTATCGTAAGTCAGCTTTTCCCACGGCAGCGGATAGTGATCGTGTCCAATGCCCATGAAGCCACCGAAGCTGAGCACGGCGTAGGCAACGCGGCCATCCTGCTTGCCAAGAATCAATCGTTCAATCGAGCCGATGTGCTTGCCATCGGCTCCATAGACGCGGGTGCCTTCCACGCGGTCGCTGGCAATCAGTGTCGGTGTATCCTTCACATTGGGGTCACGGCGGGTTTTGTCAGCGTCCTGATGCAGCATGGTGCACCTCCTTTTGTTTCCTCGTGGTTGGTCCACCTGTCGAGAACGCTGCCTCGAACTCGATGTTCCCAATTAGTCACGACAACTGGCTTCGCACGATTATTGACGTTTACGTTAAGGTTAGTGTAACGCTATTCTCGGCTTGAACCATTCAGGCGATGACATAAGCTGCTGCGTTGGAAGATGGAGGATCGTCCAATCGGCTCGCCGGTTGGACCGGCCGGCAGCGACAGGGAGAGAGACAAGATGAACAGCATTTCCGTCCACCCAGGCGGTGCGAAGCCCGAAAAGCCCTGGCTTGCGACCTATCCCAACAGCGTGCCGCCAGAGCTTCCGCCACTGGAATACGAATCGCTTGCGGAACTGCTCGAGAAATCCTGTGCGCGCTATGCCAATCGCATTGCCTTCTCCAGCATGGGCAAGACGCTGACCTACGGCGAGCTTGAGGGCCAGACCCGCAAGATTGCGGCCTGGCTGCAGAGCATCGGCGTTGAGAAGGGTGACCGCGTTGCCGTCATGATGCCGAACGTGCTGCAAAATCCGGTCGCCGTTTATGGCATCCTGCGCGCCGGCTTCGTGGTCGTGAATGTCAATCCGCTCTACACGCCCCGCGAGTTAGAACATCAACTGCGCGACTCCGGTGCCAAGGCCATTTTCGTTCTGGAAAATTTCGCGCGGACCGTCGAACAGGTGCTTGTCAAGACCGACGTGCGCCATGTCGTCGTCACGTCGCTCGGCGAGATGCTGGGCGCCAAGGGGCTGATCGTCAATCTGCTCGTGCGCAAGGTGAAGAAGCTCGTTCCCTCGTGGTCGATCCCGAAGCACAAGACTTTCAAGCAGGTTCTGGGCGAAGGCGCAGGCAAGGCACTGAAACCCGCAAACCTCAAGGGCGACGACATCGCCTTCCTACAATACACTGGTGGCACGACGGGCATCGCCAAGGGTGCCATCCTGACGCACAAGAACCTTTTGTCCAACAAGCTGCAGCTGGAACTCTGGCTGCAATCTGCCTTCGACAGGAAGCCGCGCCCGGAGGTTCTGAACTTCCTTTGTGCCCTGCCGCTCTATCACATCTTCGCGCTCACGGTGAATTCGCTGATGGGCATGTCGCTCGGCGCGCACAACATCCTCATTGCCAACCCGCGCGATATTCCGGCCCTCGTCAAGGAATTCGGCAAGGTCAAGGTCCACATCTTCCCGGGCCTCAATACGCTCTTTAACGCGTTGCTGAACAATGCCGATTTCGCCAAGATCGACTTCTCCTCCATGGTGATGTCGCTTGGCGGCGGCATGGCGGTGCAGCGACCGGTCGCCGAGCGCTGGATGAAGATCACCGGCTCCCACATCACCGAAGGCTATGGTCTCTCGGAGACCTCGCCAGTGGCGACGGCAAATCGCTTCGACTCTGCGGAGTTCACCGGCTCGATTGGCTTGCCGATCCCATCCACTGAACTTGACATTCGCGACGAGGACGGCAATTCGCTTGCGCTTGGCGAGATCGGCGAGATCTGCATCCGTGGTCCGCAGGTGATGGCCGGCTACTGGAACAAGCCGGAGGAGACCGCCCGCGTGATGACGCCGGATGGCTATTTCCGCAGTGGCGACATGGGCTTCATGGATGCGCGCGGCTACACCAAGATCGTCGACCGGAAGAAGGACATGATCCTCGTGTCCGGCTTCAACGTCTATCCGAACGAGATCGAGGAAGTGGCGGCGATGCATCCGGGCATTCTCGAGGCCGCAGCTGTCGGCATTGCCGACGGACACTCCGGCGAGGCCGTCAAGCTTTTCGTGGTACGCAAGGACTCAGCGCTGACAGAGGCCGACGTGAAGGCGCATTGCGCCGCAAACCTCACCAATTACAAACGTCCGCGTTTCGTGGAATTCCGCACCGAATTGCCGAAGACGCCAGTCGGGAAAATCCTGCGCAAGGATCTGCGCGGCTGAGTTTGACGGTTGCGTGAAATTATGAGCCATCCGTTTTGCGCGGGTGGCTTTTTTGCATCTCGAGAGGTCGCCGAACTTGATTTGCGCCCTACAAAGCGAATAGTTTCCGCGACCCTCTCGCCCTGCAAAGGAGCCTCCCATGAATGCCATCGTCGAACAATTGAAGAGCACTGCGGCCGCCACCAAGGCAACCGACCTGCGCGCCGCCTTTGCCGCCGATCCGCAGCGTTTCTCGCGCTTCAGCGTGTCGCTTGACGACCTCCTGATGGACTATTCCAAGACGGCGGTTAACGACGAGATCCTGGCTCTCCTGGTCAAGCTCGCGGAAACGGGCGGCGTCGAAGCCAAGCGTGACGAGATGTTCGCCGGCAAGGCGATCAACTTCACCGAAAACCGTGCCGTTCTGCACACGGCGCTGCGCAACCGCTCGAATATACCGGTGCTGGTTGACGGCAAAGATGTCATGCCCGATGTCAACGCCGTGCTTGCCGCCATGGGCAAATTCGCCGACGGCATCCGTTCCGGCAGCCTCAAGGGGGCGACCGGCAAGGCGATCACCGACGTCATCAACATCGGCATCGGCGGCTCCGACCTCGGCCCCGTCATGGCAACGCTGGCGTTGGCACCTTTCCACGACGGCCCGCGCGCACACTTCGTCTCCAACATCGACGGCGCCCATATCGCCGATACGCTGAAGCTCGTTCAGCCCGAGACGACGCTCTTCATCGTCGCCTCCAAGACCTTCACGACGGTGGAGACGATGACGAATGCGCAGACGGCGCGCAAGTTCATTGCCGACGCGCTCGGCGAGGCCGCCGTCCAGCATCATTTCGCCGCCGTTTCGACCGCGCTCGACAAGGTCGCGGCCTTCGGCATCGGGAGCGAACGCGTCTTCGGCTTCTGGGATTGGGTCGGTGGCCGCTATTCGCTCTGGTCGGCGATCGGCCTGCCGATCATGATCGCGATCGGACCGGAGAATTTCATCAAATTTCTCGAGGGCGCCCATGCCGTCGACAATCACTTCCGCACGGCCCCGATCACCAAGAACCTCCCAATGCTCCTCGGCCTGATCGGCTTCTATCATCGCAATGTACTCGGCTATCCGACCCGTGCGATCCTGCCCTACGACCAGCGACTGTCGCGTTTCCCGGCCTATCTGCAGCAGCTCGACATGGAATCGAACGGCAAGGGCGTGACGATCGACGGCACGCCTGTCGAGGGCAATTCCGGTCCTGTCGTCTGGGGCGAACCGGGCACCAACGGCCAGCACGCCTTCTACCAGTTGATCCACCAGGGCACGAGCATCATTCCGGCCGAATTCATGATCGCTGCCAATGCCTTCGAGCCGCAACTGCGCCATCAGCACGAGCTTCTGATATCGAATGTGCTCGCGCAGTCCGAAGCGCTGATGAAGGGCCGTACTTTCGAAGAGGCAAAGAAGCAGCTGACCGACAAGGGCATGGACGACGGACAAGCCGATTTCATCGCACCGCACCGCGTTTTCACCGGCAATCGCCCCTCGATCACCTTCGTCTACGACAAGCTGACGCCCTATGCGCTCGGTCGCCTGATCGCGCTCTATGAGCACCGCGTTTTCGTTGAAGGCGTGCTGTTCCGCATCAACTCTTTCGACCAGTGGGGCGTCGAGCTCGGCAAGGAATTGGCGACCGGCCTGCTGCCCGTCGTCGAAGGCAAGGAAAGCGCTGCGGGCCACGATTCTTCGACGCAGGGTCTGGTGGCGGCGCTGGCGAAGCTCGCGAAATAACATCGGGACGGCGCTATGGAAGGCAGGGAACCGAGCCGGACCGCTCGGATGGTGGCGGGTTCCCGTGCCGCCCATCAGATCGTCGATAATGCCTCCGTCTTCAAGGATCCCTATGCCCGGGTGATCCTTGACGCGAAGGCCGTAGCAGCAGCGGACGAGCGAGCCCGCGATCCCAGCACGAGGCCTTTCCGGCTGTTCCTGGCGGCGCGCAGCCGCTTTGCGGACGATTGCATCGCAAGAGAAGCCGAGCGTGGCCTGCGCCAGGTCGTCGTCCTCGGCGCTGGCCTCGATACGTTCGGCCTGCGCAACCCCTATCGCGACATCGGCCTGAAAGTCTTCGAGGTCGACCATCCGGCAACCCAGGCGTGGAAGCGGGAGCGGCTTGTCGCCACGGGGATTGCGCGGTCTTCCGAACTGGCTTTCGTGCCTGTTGATTTCGAAGGTGACGACCTGGCGGAACGTCTCTCGGCAAATGGCTTCCGTAAGGACGAGGCGGCGCTTTATATCTGGCTCGGCGTGGTACCTTATCTCGAGCAACAAACGGTCTTTTCGCTGCTCCGCTTCGTTGCCGGCTCCGCCGAGGCTGGCATCGTTCTCGACTATTCGGAGCCGCTGGAAAATTATGAACCGGAAAGGCGCGCACGTGCCGCTGCCATGGCAGCCCGGGTGGCTGAGGCCGGGGAGCCGTGGATAACGCTCCTCGACCCCGCAGAGCTTACAGCCGAACTGACGGCGATGGGCTTCGGCCACATAGAGGATCTTGGCCCCAATGCGACCGCGCGGCGTTATTTCGACGCTCCGGCGAATGCCCCAGATAGTGGCGCCGGTCCGCATATTCTCTTCGCCAGCACGCGACCGGGCGGCTGATGGCTCAAGGGCTGATGCCCTGGGTGGGAAGCGCCGTGCTACTACAGCTAGAACGGTCGCTGAGGACCTCAAGCAGCATTGACGTCGCAGCGACAGAGGTTACTCGGTCGAGGAAGCAGCGGTGCCGGCGCTTGCGGTCAATTTTTTTCATGACCAGTGTCGAAATTCGACCTCACAACGCGTTCTTATATGCGGTTTCGGGAGAGATTGAATGCACGTAACGGATGACGAGCTTGTAAATTTCGAGGCATATGGTGCGGCGGCGCTGCCGACACCCAAGGATGAGGGTTTCGTCGAGAATGATGGGGCCCGCATCTGGTATGCGACCTACGGCTCCGGGCCGACCGTGATCCTGCTGCATGGCGGGCTCGGCAACGCCGGAAACTGGGGCAATCAGGTGCCGGCATTGATTGCCGCGGGCCGGCAGGTCGTCGTCATCGACAGTCGAGGGCATGGCCGCAGCACGCGCGACACACGTCCCTTTCACTATGCCCAGATGGCGGAAGACGTGCTCACCGTGATGGATCGGCTGGAGCTAGCAGAAGCTGCCCTCGTCGGCTGGAGCGACGGTGCCTGCACATCGTTGATCCTCGCCGACAAGCGGCCGGACCGCGTCTCCGGTGTGTTCTTCTTCGCCTGCAACATGGATCCGAGCGGCACGCTTGAATTCAGGCCGACACCGGTGATTGATCGTTGCTTCCGCCGCCATCGCAAGGATTATCAAGCGCTGTCCGCCACGCCTGACGCCTTCGATAGCTTCGTGGCCGACGTGTCAAAGATGATGGCAAGCGAACCGAACTACGTGGCCGCGGATCTCGCCGGCATCAAGGTGCCGGTCGCGATCGTGCTCGGAGAAAGTGACGAGTTCATCAAGCGCGAGCATGCTGATTATCTGGCGCGCAGCATCCCCGATGCCGAACTGATCCTCCTTCCGGAGGTCAGCCATTTCGCGCCGCTGCAGCGGCCCGAGCACTTCAACCGCGAAGTGCTCGCCTTTCTCGATCGGTTATAGGCCTCGTCTCAGAGGCCGATTTCCTTCGCCCAGGGCGGATTGGCGCCGGCGCGCGAGACCGTGACGGCAGCCGCCTTCGCGCCAAGCGAAAGCGCGTTCTGCAGCGCCTTTTCGCTGAGCGACGCTACTTTTTCCTTGGTGAGGAGGTCGTCGATCTTCAGCGAGGCAAGCACGCCGGCATCGAAGGTGTCGCCTGCGCCGACGGTGTCGACGACGGTGACGCGCTCGCTCGGGACGGTCACCTTGCGCTCGTTGGTGTAACCCGACGCGCCTTCGGCACCCTTGGTGATGACGACGAGCTTGGCGCCCTGCTTCAGCCAGTAGGCCGCCAGGTCGTCATGACTGCCCTCGAGGCCGAACCACTCCAGGTCCTCGTCGGAGAACTTCAGGATGTCGGACTTCGACGCCATGCGCTTGATGCGCGCCATGTGGGCTTCCTTGTTCTTGATGAAGCCGGGGCGGATGTTGGGATCCAGCGAAATCACCCGCTTGTCGCACTCGCGGTCGAGCAGCGCCTCATAAGTCTCGCCGCAAGGGCTCGGGATGAGGCTGATCGCGCCGAAATGCAGCGCCTCGCAATCGTCGCCGAGAACGGGCAGATCGTCGGTGGTGATCATGCGACCCGCCGTGCCTTCATCATAGAAGGCATAGGTCGCCTGACCGTTGACCAGCTTTACGAAGGCGAGTGTGCACGGACGAGGCGCGATCGCGCAGAGGCTGAAATCGACATTGCTCGCCTTCAATGTATCGCGCAGGATTTCGCCCATCATGTCATCGGCAAGGCCGGTGAAGAAGGCCGTCGGAATGCCGAGGCGTCCGAGCGCGATCGCCGTGTTGAAGATCGCCCCTCCGGCGTATGGCGCAAAGCCCTTCTCGCCGAGAGTCGTCTCCCGCGGCAGCATGTCAATCAGCGCTTCACCACAGCACAAAATCATTCCGGCCTCCCAAGCATTACGATCCATCGATGTTCAAATCGATTAGATAATTTCATGGCAAAAGCAAAGCGCCGCGATGCAATTCTTCATTCAAAGTGATGAAATGCCGCCGTTGCGTCCGGACCAGGCGAGCGGCGCATCGAGGAAGGCCTCGACTTCGCTCAAGGTCTTTTCGTCGAACAGCTTCTGCGCTTTGGCAACGGCGAGCACATCGCGCCAGGTTGCGATGTAGTGCAGCTTCACCTTGCCATCGGCAAAGCGCAGCGCGCCTTCGTCGAAAATGCCGTAATAAAACAGTGCGATACCATGATCGACCACGCCGCCGGCAGTCCGGACGGCATCGATGAACTTGAACATGCTGCCGCCAGCCGTCGTCAGGTCCTCGATGACGAGGACGCGCGAGCCCTCCGGCATGTTGCCTTCGATCTGCGCGTTGCGTCCATGACCCTTCGGTTGCTTGCGGACATAGATCATCGGCAGGCTGAGGCGATCGGCGAGCAGTGCTGCAAACGGGATGCCCGCGGTCTCGCCACCGGCAATGCAATCGAACTGCTCGAAACCGGCTTCGCGGAGCACGACGCTGGCGGCAAAATCCATCACGGTCGAGCGGACACGCGGGAAGGAGAGCAGCTTGCGGCAGTCGATGTAGACCGGGCTCGCCATGCCGGAAGCGAACTTATAAGGCTGGGCGGCATTGAAGTGCACCGCCTTGATCTCCCAGAGCATCTTCGCCACGAGTTCCGCCATCACGGCGCGGTCGGTGAATGTCGTCTGGATCATCGCTCTCTCCTTTGGTCAAGTTTATGGGGCAATAGCAGCAAGCGCTGCAAGTTTCCAGAACGGCGAGCGCTCGCGGGGGCAGAAAGCGTCCATGCCGGCGGATCCGGTGATAACAAGGGAAGCGCTGCGGCTCGCGCGCCGCTGATGCGCCAATACTTTCAGCTATTTGCGCTTGCTTGGCGGCGCGGTGGCGATATCGTGCACTGCATGGAACATATCGAAGTCTTCCGCCGTCTCGGCGTTGCGCTTGCAATTGGTCTGCTCGTCGGCGTCGAACGGGGGTGGCAGGAACGCGAGATCCGCGCCGGCGGGCGAGTGGCCGGCATCCGCACATTCGGCCTCACAGGCTTTCTCGGTGGCGTCGTCGGCACGCTTCAGTCGATGACCGGGCCCTTTCTACCTGCCACGATCGCGGCCCTCCTTGGTCTCCTTTACATCGCCGGTAAATGGCAGGAGACGATCGAGGACAAAGACTACAGCATCACCACGACGGTTGCGGCGCTTGCGGTGTTCGCGCTCGGCGTACTTGCTGCGGTCGGCGATCTTGTCACTGCGGCTGCCGGCGCTGTCGCCATGACTGTTATTCTCGCAGCGCGCCAAAGCCTGCATAGTTTCCTGCGCGGATTGACCTGGGTGGAACTCCGCTCCGCCCTCGTACTGCTTGCAATGACCGCGATCGCGCTGCCACTGCTGCCTGACGAGGCGCTCGATCCCTGGGGGGCGCTCAATCCCTACTCGCTCTGGCTCCTGACGATCACCATCGCCGCCCTATCCTTCGCCGGCTATGCCGCGATAAAATTGATGGGCACGGGCCGTGGTGTCCTGCTGGCGGGTGCTGCGGGCGGACTTGTCTCGTCGACCGCGTTGACGCTTTCCTTCGCCCGCTATTCGGCGGAAGCACCCGAGGGTGCACGACACCTTGCGGCAGGGGCAGGTATTGCCGGTGCCCTTTCGTTCGCACGCGTTCTCGTCATCGCCAGCGCGCTCTCCTTCAGCATGCTGGTGCCGCTCGCTTCCGCGCTCGTCCCGGCGATGATCGGCTTCCTGGCGGCCGGTCTGTTTTCGGTGTTGCGTTCCAAGACCGCGACTGAGGCGCCGGAAATCGACCTAAAAAACCCCTTCGAGCTCAAGACAGTCATATCCTTCGCGGTGCTGCTCGGCGTCATCAGCCTCATCTCGAAGATGGCGATCGACTATGTCGGGCCGTCCGCGCTCTTCGTCGTGGCGGCGATCTCCGGCCTTGTTGATGTGGATGCAATCACGCTCTCGACGGCACGCCTCGTCGGCTCGACGATCAAGGTGGCGACGGCGGCCGATGTCATCCTGATCGCCGTCGCGGTCAACGTGGTGACGAAGGTGGTGCTTGCCTTCACAGCCGGACGGCGGGAGTACGCTATGGCGCTCGGCGAGGCATCGGCGGTGGCCGTGGTGCTCGGAGCGATCGGCTATCTCGCAGCGCGCAGCTTTCTGTTCGCCTGAGCCAATTGCACCAACCCGATACCAGGAAAAAGATCGGCGGACCCAGCGATTACGGCAGCCGGCCGATATCGGCCGGCAGCATCCGCTGATAGAGAGTGATCGCCGCCCGTCCCCCCGCATCATCCAGTGAGATCGCGTAGCGTACGGCGGCAGCCAGCAGCTGCATGGTAAGTCTGGCAATGGCGACAAGTTCGCCCTTGCTCCGCTCCGGCTCCAGCGTTGCGAGGACGGAAAGCAAGGCCTGGGCATGGAACTCCATGTCTTCGGCATCGACCTCCTGCAGCAGCCGATCGGCCTGTGTAGCGAACCATATGTCCCGCATGACCGGCTCCTGCCGGAAGAAGTTGTAATATTGGTCGGCGATATTGCAGAGCGCCTGTCGCAGCGTGGTAGCGTCCGCCACCGTTGCAAGCTCGGCCGCGACGCAAGCCCTGCCCTGCTCATTGAAGCGTTCGGCAAGCGTCCGGATGATCGAGCTCTTGTCCGGAAAATATTGGTAAAGGGCTCCGAAGGATAACGCGGCCTTTTCAACGATCTCGCTCATCTTCAGGGCGTCGCTGCCGTTTTTCTCGATCAGCTCCAGGGCTGCCGAAAGGATCTTCTCGAAACGCTCGCGGCCCCGTTTCTGCTGCGGTATCCGGCGCGGCTGGCCGGTCGGCTCCAGCTGCCTTCTGCGCCTGGCGGCAACCTCTTCGCCCATCCTTCCCTCCATTTTTCGGTTGACGAAGAAAATAAGAGAGTTTATCTCATTTTGCAAATGAGAGACTTTCTCTTGTTTTATTGGGAGGAGTATTCACATGCAGAATTCCGAAATCATTCTCGTCGGCGGCGCAGGCAAGACAGGTGGCCGCATCGCCGAACAGCTGGCGAAGAGAGATCTCAGCTTCCGCTTTGCCTCACGCTCCAGTGCACGCCCATTCGACTGGGAGAAGCCGGCCGACTGGGCAGCGGCGCTCGCCGGCGCAAGGAGCGCCTATGTGAGCTTCCAGCCTGACCTTGCCGTGTCATGGGCGGCGGACGCGATCGGTGGGCTCGCCCGCGCGGCGGTCGATTGCGGCCTCACCCATATCGTCCTGTTGTCGGGTCGTGGCGAGGAAGGCGCGCAACACGCGGAGGAAGCACTCAAGGCATCCGGCATCGGCTGCACTATCTTGCGCGCCTCGTGGTTCTGCCAGAATTTCAGTGAAGGCGCCTTTGCCGAACAGGTCGCAGCCGGCGAACTGGCGCTCCCGGCAGGCGCGGTAAAAGAACCCTTCATCGATGCAGGCGACATCGCGGATGCGGCAGTGGCCGCGCTGACCGATCACCGCCATATCGGCAAGACCTACGACCTAACCGGCCCCCGTTCACTGACGTTTCGCGAGGCGGTCGGCGAGATCGCCGCTGCATGTGGCAGAGACATTGCCTATCGGCAGGTCTCTATGGCTGAATTCAAAGAGGGACTTGGCGCCGGCGGCCTGCCAAACGGCTTGGTCGACCTGCTCGAGGAACTCTTCACGCAGGTACTCGACGGCAGAAATTCTCAAGTTGCAAATGGGGTCGAAGAAGTTCTCGGCCGTCCTGCCAGGGATTTCGGCGACTATGCGCGCGATACCGCAGCCAATGGCACATGGAGGGTATGACAATGACGCTTGTTCTTGGGATCGTTCTGGCGGCGGCTGCGATTGGCAGCGGCCTTGTCGCCGGTATCTTCTTCGCCTTCTCAACCTTCATTATGACGTCGTTCGCCCGCATTCCCACCGAGCAGGGCATCGCGGCGATGAACTCCATCAATGTCACGATCGTGCGCTCGCCCTTCATGTTGCTTTTCGTACCGACCGCAGTTCTCTGCCTTGTTATTGGTGCCATCGCGTTCTTCAACTGGCGCGGTGGCGTCAGCGCCTGGATGTTGGCCGGCGCGGCTCTCTACGTCTTTGCGTCGTTCCTCTCGACGATCGTCTTCAACGTGCCGATGAATGATGCGCTGGCGAAAGTCAGCGGCAGCGGCGCCGAGGCGACGGCGCTCTGGACGGCCTACCTCAAGGATTGGACTTGGTGGAACCACGTAAGGACGATCGCGTCGCTGCTCGCGTCTATGGCCTTCGTCCGCGCCCTGATGCTGATATGAAAGAAGGCGAGACTCCCGCTGGCAGCGTTACTTCTTTCAAGGCCAGGCGAGCGACACTTTCCAATCAAGAGCCGGTGCGGACGGCGCCTGCCGGCACAGGATGGAGATGGGCGGCAACCTCGATCCGGTTCCGACCGGCGCGTTTTGCCGTATAGAGGGCCTTGTCGGCCACACTCAACATGGTGTCGAAATCCACTGGCGTGGAGCGCCCGGGCGCGACGCCGACGCTGACCGTGCATTTCAGGGTCTCGTCCTCAAGGTAGATCTCGCGGCCGGCGAACGCCTTACGGATGCGTTCGGCCACTATCTCGGCGCGATCCGGAATAACCTCTTGCAACACCAGTGCGAACTCCTCTCCGCCAAGACGTGCGGCGGTATCCCCAGTTCGACAGTTCGCCGCTAGCTCGGCGGCGAAAATCTTCAGCACCCGATCACCACCTGCATGGCCGAAAGTGTCGTTGATGGACTTGAAATGATCGAGATCGAAGATCAGCACTGCGCTGGCCGGTCGCATCAGACCCTGCCCATAGCGATCAAAAAGCGCGCGGCGGTTCAGGAGGCCGGTCAGCGGATCCGTGATGGCTTCCAGACGGTGCCTTGCGGCGAGCCGCCATTGGTGAAGCGCCAGCGACAGGGCACCGATGCCGGTCATGCTGGCGATGCAGATCGCGAGGCTGAGATCCTCGGCCCAATTGCTCGGCGCAACGCCCAAAACCATCTTTCCATTGGCGATCAGGACGGCGGCGCAAAGGACGAAAGAGATCGCCGTCAGGCAATAGAGCGCGGTAATTCCGGTCAGAGGCGCCGGCGCCTCCTCGCGCGCCCGCCAATACTGATAGGCAGTCGCGAAGAGCATGGCAGCGATCGCCGCATTCTCGGCGATAAATGCGAGCCCGTCATAACCGATCAGCAGCGGAGGAATAGAGACGAGCATTGCCAAGAGAGCGCAGGCGACGGTGGCTCGCAGCCGCAATCTGTCCGTGCGGAACTGGCAGCCGGCGGCCCAGATAATTGCAAAGCCGGCATAGAAAAGCGCGAACGCGACAACGGCAAGGACCACCACCGGTTCGTCGACATACATGCCGTAAGCAACGATGCCACTGACGATAAGAACAAGGCCTACGGTGCAGGTTAAAAGAAAGGTCTCGGAACGGCGCACAAACCAACTGCCCAGCGACGTAAGGGCAAGACACGTGGTCGAGACAGCAAGCGCCATTAAAAGGGAATTGTAATCAAGCGTCATGCTTTAGAAATCGCGACCGCCATCGCGCCCCCCATTCGTACGAAGCCTACGGGTCCGCTATGACGAATGTCTTACTTATTTCGTTAAAAATTCATGCATTTAGACTAGCGATGCCGCAGGCATAGCAAATCGCGGCGGCCCTCAAAGAAGAGCGGCAGTAAACATTCCGTGACGATAAAAGATCTTTAGCGCTCAACGTCCCAATGAAGCGGGAACATTGGATCGAAAACGGTAACCAGGCCTGCGCCGGTTTCGACCTTGCGCGGAAAACTGACGGGGTTGTCGCGCTTGACCAGCGTTATTCTCTCGTCGTTGACCGGCAGGCCATACCAGGCGGGTCCGTTCAGCGATGCGAAGGCCTCGAGCTGGTCGAGCGCATTTTCCTGTTCGAACACATGCGCAAGGCAGCTCATCGTGTTGATCGACGTGTAAATGCCGGCGCAGCCACAGCCGCACTCCTTCAAGGGATCGACATGCGGGGCTGAATCCGTGCCGAGGAAGAAGCGCTTATCGCCGCTTGTCGCGGCGGCGCGGAGCGCAAGGCGATGGTTTTCGCGCTTGGCGACCGGCAGGCAATAGTAGTGCGGGCGAATGCCGCCGACCAGAATGGCATTGCGGTTGATGATCAGGTGATGAGTGGTGATCGAGCCTGCGAGATTGCCCTTTGCGGACTTGATGTAGTCGACGCCGTCCTTAGTGGTCACGTGCTCCATCGTGACCTTGAGTTCGGGCAAACGCTTGCGGAGCGGATCAAGGACGGTTTCGATGAACACCGCTTCGCGATCGAAGATGTCGACATCAGGTGTCGTCACCTCGCCATGGACGCAAAGCGGCAAGCCGATCCTGGCCATGCGCTCCAGAACCGGCATCGCCTTTTCGATATCCCGCACGCCGCCATGCGAGTTGGTCGTAGCACCAGCCGGATAGAGCTTGACCGCAGTGATCAGCCCGCTTGTCTTGCCGGCCTCGACGTCATCGGGATTCGTATGTTCCGTCAGGTAGAGCGTCATCAACGGCTGGAACTTATCGTCCTTCGGTAGCGCCGCCATGATGCGCCCGCGATAGGCTTCGGCGTCCGCCGTGGTCACCACCGGCGGCACAAGGTTCGGCATGATGATTGCGCGGGCGAAGTCCCGGCTGGTATCGCCGATCACACCTTCCAGCATGGCGCCGTCACGCAAATGCAGGTGCCAATCATCGGGGCGACGGATGGTGATCGATGGCATGCGCTGAAACTCCGGAGGCTGGCCTATAAGGTTCAGCCCTGCGCATTATCACCCGGACGCGGGGCATGGCAAACATTTTGCCCGCGTTTTTTAGACAGGTGCGCCATGTTCATTGAAGCCGGGCATGCCGGGGCTGAGATACCAGACGAGAAGAACGATCCAGCCCACCAGCGGAATGACGCCGACCAGAATCCACCAGCCGGAGCGGCCGATATCATGAAGGCGGCGGACCGCAACGCCCAGGCCGGGAAGCAACACGGCAAGACCATAGAGGGCGCCGAGTATCTCATGGCCGAAGAGGATCTTGTCGAGAAAGGCCAGGATCAGCGAGGCGATGACGTTGAAGAGCGCAAACCACCAAAATTCCGGTCGGCCGGCGCGGCCACTGAAGACGGCATACTTAGAGAAGACTGACGAGACTGCTTCCGTGAAGCCCATGCGCTCTCCCTCCAGATCTGGCCACTTTGCTTAGAGCAGAAGTTGCATGAGGGTGAACCTGCAACGATTCCACCTGACGCTGCAAGTCCTGTCGGGAACGGCGGAGAGATCAGGCTGTTTCGAGGGTCACATCCGCCCTGCGGCGATTGCCGAGGATCAGCCGGCCATTGGGCAGATCATTGCCGTAAACCTTGGCGCTTGCCTCCTCCTCGCTCAGCTTATAGCCGCGCCAGCGCGCCCACAGCCGTTCCTCGAGCAGCTCGATCGGCGGCGCCAGCATGACCGAGTAGTCAAAGATGCCTTCGAGCTCGGCCCACTTGCCCTGGCTGAACAGCAGGTAGTTTCCCTCGACGATGATGAAACGATGCTCCGGTGACACGACACGCGCAGAGGCGATGGCAATCTCGCGGGATCGGTCGAAGACGGGGATCAACACCTCCTGGTCGGCAGGGCGCACGGCCCTGATGATATCGAGGAATCCCCTGACATCGAAGGTTTCCGGGATACCCTTTCGCGCCAGAAGACCGCGTTCAATGAGGATGGCATTATCCATATGGAAGCCATCCATGGGCAAGACCTCAGCCGTTTCGCCCCTGGCTCTCAGGGCATCGGCAAGATTGTCCGCCATGGTGGACTTGCCAGCGCCGGGGGGACCGGCGATGGCGATCAGGAAACGTTTGACATCGCCGGCGCGGTCGATGACATCGCCGGCGATTTCATCGATCGTTGCGCTCATGCGGCGACCGGCTCCGTCGGCACGGCCTTGGCGCCGGTCATGAAAGCAACGGCATCGGACATCGTATATTCCTTCGGATTGATGACCGTCAGACGACGGCCTAGCCGATGAATATGAATGCGGTCGGCGACCTCGAAAACATGCGGCATGTTGTGCGAGATCAGCACGATCGGCAGGCCACGCGAACGCACGTCGAGGATGAGTTCCAACACCTTGCGGCTTTCCTTGACACCAAGGGCAGCCGTCGGCTCGTCCATGATGACGACCTTCGAGCCGAAGGCCGCGGCGCGGGCCACAGCCACACCCTGGCGCTGACCGCCCGAAAGCGTTTCGACGGCCTGGTTGATGTTCTGGATCGTCATCAGGCCGAGCTCGGAGAGCTTGGCGCGTGCCCGCTTCTCCATCGCCGGGCGATCGAGCATACGGAACCAGCTGCCGAGCAAGCCAGGTTTCCTGATCTCGCGACCCAGGAACATGTTGTCGGCAATCGACAGTGCCGGGGAAAGCGCGAGATTCTGATAGACGGTTTCGATGCCCGCCTCTCGCGCCTCCATGGGGGATTTGAAATGGACCGGCTTGCCCTCCAGCGTAATTTCGCCCTCATCGGGAGTGATCGCGCCCGATATGGCCTTGATGAGCGACGATTTGCCGGCACCGTTGTCGCCGATCACAGCGAGAATCTCGCCGGGATAAAGGTCGAAATCGGCATGATCGAGTGCGGTGACGCGTCCGTAGCGTTTGACGAGCCCGCGAGCCGAAAGAATGGGTTCGTTTGCCATGTTACACCGACACCTTTCTGATCCACTGGTCGATTGCGACTGCGGCGATGATGAGCACGCCGGTGAGCAACACCTTCCACTGCGGATCGGCGCCGAGCATGTTGAGGCCCATCGAGACGACACCGACGATCATCGCACCGAACAGGGTACCTAGGATCGAGCCGCGACCGCCGAAGAGCGAGATGCCGCCGATCACGGTCGCCGTGATGGCCTGCAAGTTATAATCCGTCACCGCGGACGAGGGAGAGATGGAGCCGTTACGGCCGATCGAGACCCAGGCTGCGAAGGCGGCAATGATGCCGGAGACGGTATAGACCGTCAGCAGCACGCTCTTGGCCTGGATGCCGGAGAGCTTGGCCGCTTCCGGGTCATCGCCGACCGCATAAACGTGGCGGCCCCAGGCCGTGTGATTGAGAATATACCAGAGCACGAGAACGAGCAGCACCATGGCAATGACGCCGAGGGTGAGCACGGCGGTACCTAGCCTGAAGCTGAGCGCAAAGAAATGCAGCAGCGGCGCCTGCGCATCGACATCGGTGTCGCGGATCGTTTCGTTGGCGGAATAGATGAAGTTCGTCGCCATGACGATGTTCCAGGTACCGAGCGTGACGATGAACGGCGGCAGCTTCACATAGGCGACGAGGAAACCGTTCAGCAAGCCGCAGAGACCACCGACGAGCATCCCGGCCAGCACCGCGATCGGTGTGGGAATGCCGTAGGTAATGGCGCAGTTGCCCATGATGACGGCCGAAATGACCATGATGACGCCGATCGAAAGATCGATGCCGGCGGTCAGGATGACCAGCGTCTGCGCGGCACCGAGAATGCCGACGATGGCGATCTGCTGCAAGATGAGCGTCAAGGTGTAGGACGAGAAGAACCGTCCGCCGAGCGCGAAGCCAAAGATGATGATCGCCAGCACCAGCACGATCAGCGGCACGGCGGCCGGCGTCGAGTGCAGGAAGTGCTGCGCACGTTTCACAAATGGTACGTTTTGATGCTCGAACGACGCGACGTTCTTGTCGCTGCCGTCAAGCACCCGTTCGAATTCCTGTGCTCCGGTCATTGTTCCTCCTCCGCTTTCGCGCCAAACCGCGCGCGGAAAGCCCCTGCCCATATCACACCGGTCTTTGTTCGCCGGTTCCTGAGACAGCAGCTATGGTCAGTCGAAACCGGCCGGGGATCAAGCCCCCGGCCGGCGCTAGATTCATATCGTGAGACTTAGCCCCAGCACTTGTCGGTGCCGACCTTGGTGTCGATCGACTTGAGGCCTGAGACCGGCTTGTCAGTGACGAGCGAAACGCCGGTGTCGAAGAACGACTTGCCTTCGGTCGGCTTCGGCTTTTCGCCGCTGTCGGCGAACTTCTTAATGGCCTCGATGCCGAGCGAAGCCATCAGCAGCGGATACTGCTGCGAGGTGGCGCCGATCACGCCTTCCTTGACCGACTTCACGCCCGGGCAACCGCCGTCAACCGAAACGATCAAAACGTTCTTTTCCATACCGACAGCCTTAAGGGCCTGGTAGGCGCCGACAGCAGCCGGCTCGTTGATCGTGTGAATGACGTTGATGCTCGGATCCTTCTGCAGAAGGTTTTCCATGGCCTTGCGGCCGCCTTCTTCGTTGCCATTCGTCACGTCATGACCGACGATGCGCGGATCGTTTTCATCGCCGATCTTGTTCGGGTCCTTGGTGTCGATGCCGAAGCCCATCATGAAGCCCTGGTCACGCAGAACATCGACGGTCGGCTGCGACGGCGTCAGGTCAAGGAAGCCAACCTTGGCATCCTTTGCCTTGTCGCCGAGCGTTTCCTTGGCCCACTGGCCAATCAGCTTGCCGGCGAGCAGATTGTCGGTTGCGAAGGTTGCGTCGGCAGCGTCAGCCGGATCGAGCGGGGTGTCGAGGGCGATCACCAGGAGGCCGGCATCGCGGGCCTTCTTGACCGACGGGACGATGCCCTTCGTGTCGGACGCGGTGATCAGGATACCCTTCGCGCCGTCGGCGATGCAGCTTTCGATCGCGGCAACCTGGCTTTCGCTGTCACCATCGATCTTGCCGGCGTAGGACTTCAGCGTCACGCCGAGTTCCTTTGCCTTGGCCGTCGCACCTTCCTTCATCTTGACGAAGAATGGGTTGGTGTCGGTCTTGGTGATGAGGCAGGCGGAAACGTCCGCTGCCATTGCCGGCGCCGAGAAGGCGACACCGAGGGCGAGCGCGCCAAGCGCGGCGGAAAGCACTGATTTCTTCATTGAGTCCTCCCTGAGATTAGCCGACCCACCCCCTGGCGGTGCCGGAATTGACGGGCACGAGAACCGCTGCAGCTCGCCGGCGGCCTCCTCCAAGCCGTTCCGTGCCGTTTGACGATGGCAATTAAGAGCGAAAGAAATTGCCTTGTCAATAAATAAATCCAATTGAATTATTAATTCCATATGGCATGCTTGGTAAAAATAGGGCATAGGCCAACAGATGGGAGGAGTGGCCAATGTCGTCTTTGGACGGTCCGGCACATACGCCGGCTCAACCGCCGATTTTGAGTCCGGCAGGCGGTGCGAACCAGATCAGGGTGCGCGCCTATAACGAGCGGCTTGTACTGTCGCTGGTGCGCCTTTACGGCTCCCAGTCGAAGGCCGATATCGCGCGACGAACCGGGCTTTCGGCGCAAACAGTCTCCGTCATCATGCGGGCATTGGAGAAGGAAGGCTTGCTTTCCCGCGGCGAGCCAGTGCGTGGCCGCGTCGGCCAACCGTCGATCCCGATGCGGCTCAATGCCGACGCCGTTTACTCGTTTGGCGTGAAAATGGGTCGACGCAGCGCCGACCTTGTGCTGATGGATTTCGTGGGTAAGATCCGCCTGCAGCTTCACCAGACCTATGCCTATCCGCTGCCCGACGTCTTTCTGGATTTCATCACCTCGGGGATCCGCGAGCTCGAAAGCCGGCTCGACGAGAAGCAGCGCGGCCGCATTGCCGGCATCGGTATTGCAGCACCGTTCGAGCTCTGGAACTGGGAAGAGGAAGTCGGTTCGCCCAAGGGTGCAATGGATGTCTGGCGCGACTTCGATCTCCACACCGAGATTGCCGCCCGCGTGCCCTACCCGGTCTACCTGCAGAACGATGCGACGAGCGCCTGTGGCGCCGAACTCGTGTTCGGCATAGGGCCGTCCTATCCCGATTTCGTCTATTTCTTCATCGGCTCCTTCATCGGCGGCGGCATTGTTCTCAATTCCGCGATCTTTTCGGGACGCACGGGTACGGCTGGCGCCATCGGCCCGCTCCCGGTGCGCGGCAAGCACGGCGAAACGTTGCAGTTGCTTGAAGTTGCCTCAATTTTTGTTCTCGAGAACATGCTGCGCGAACGCGGCATCGACCCGCAGCCCCTCTGGTATTCCGCCGACGACTGGATCGATTTCGGCGAGCCTCTGGAGATGTGGATCCAGGACACCGCCCGAGCGCTCGCACAGGCGATCGTCGCGGCCGCCTCGATCATCGATTTCAGCGCTGCCGTAATCGACGGCGGCTTTCCCGGATGGGTGCGCGAACGGATCGTGCAGGCGACGATCCACGAGGCCGCGATGCTCGATCTGCAGGGCGTCGTCATGCCCGACATCATCGAAGGCGCAATCGGCCCTCATGCGCGCGCCATCGGCGGCGCCAGCCTGCCGATCTTCGCGCGCTATCTCACGGACCAGAACGTTTTATTCAAGGAGGTCGAAAATGCTGAAGGGACTTAACCCACTTTTGAGCCCGGAACTGCTTTCGACGCTGCGTGCCATGGGACACGGCGACGAAATCGCCATCGTCGACGGCAATTACCCCGGCGTCGAACATGCACGGCGGCTGATCCGCCTCGATGGCCACGGCATCGTGGCCGTTCTCGATGCCGTTCTCAGCGTCCTGCCAATCGACGATTTCGTTCCGGACGCAATCTTCCGGTCGACCGTCAAGGCCGAGCGGGACAGGCTCGATCCGGTTCATGAGGAAATGATCGACTGCTGCGCCCGCCACGAGCCGCACCGACAGGTGGTGCCGCTCGTCGGCGCGGAGTTCTACAATCGGGTGCGGGCCGCACACGCCGTGATCCAAACCAGCGAACCACGGCTCTACGCCAACATCATCCTCCGCAAGGGTGTCATCTACCCCGAGCAGGCGGGCGACCACGCCGTTGAAAAGGCAGAAGTCGACCCCTTTACCTACTGAGCGTCAGATTTCGCCGGCCAACGGCCCCCAGACATCCGTCAAGGCAAAACCGCCCGGATGCGGATCGAAGGGATCAAGCGCGACCTGTGAAAGACCGAAGGTGAAACCGCGCCCGGCGATCGTTGGTATGATCGCGGGACGACCGGCGACTTCGGTTTCCGCCAACAATCCGACTTCGAACTCGGAACCGATGATCGACCGCGACTTGAAGACGTCGCCGACCTTCGCCGCGCCGCGCGCATGTCGTGCCGCGAGGTTGGCAGAATTGCCCGTGCCACAAGGCGAGCGATCGGCACGGCCCGGCCACATGGTCGTGCAGGTGCGAACGGTGCCGTCTGCTTCGAGGTCGCGGAACATGACATAGGCAACGCCCGAGATCGCCGGGATTTCCGGATGAACAACCTCGATGCTGCGGTTAATCAGCTCCTTCAACACCATGCCAGCCTGCACGAGCGCCGCGGCATTGCCCTTCTCGATCGTCAGGTTGATCTGCCCGACATCGACCAGCGCGTAGAAGATGCCGCCGTAGCAGAGATCCACCTTGATCTTGCCCCAGTGCGGCGTATCGATCTCCACGTCGAGCTCATGCACGAAGGACGGAACCATGGTGAGCTTGACCTTCTCGCAGCGCCCATCGCGGCAGGTCGCCGTCGCCTTGACGAGGCCGGCGGCCGTTTCCAGCGTGACGACGGTTTCCGGCTCCTTCATCTCGACTATGCCGGATTCCAGCAACGCCGTCGTGACGCAGATCGAATTCGAGCCTGAGCTTGCATGCGCCTGATCGGGCTGCAGGATGATGAAGGCCGCATCGGCATCCTGATGTTTCGGCGGCAGCAACAGATTGACGGAGCCGATCGGCGCGCCCCGTGGCTCGAGGCAGAGGAAACGGCGAAGCTCCTGACCCTTCGGATCGCTGTTCAGCCAATTCAGCTGTTCGGCGACCGTATTGCCGGGGATCTTAGGCACTCCCCCGATCGCCACCTTGCCGATCTCACCTTCGGCGTGGACATCCAGAAGCTGGATCGTGCGCTTCCATCTCATCAGTCAACTCCTCTCAAGCGTGCCGGGTTACGCCGCCTTAGGCAGCATCATTTCGCTATGGTCCGGCATTATTTTAGCCTGATATATCAGATCGTCGGCAGTTGCCTATGGGAATTTTCGTCTGTGAGGACTTGCGATGGCCAATTGCCGGCAACGCGCGGGCACTGAAGCGCGACCGCGTCGCGCTAGCGAGAATGTTACGATTTATCGACACGGAGACCAAAATAGAAAAGAGCCCGGTGCGGGAGGAGGTGCACCGGGCTCTTGATCCTGACTGACAACTGGGAGGAGGAGTGTTGTCAGTCCGATGAAGGAGCGCTGGGAGGAGGAGTGCGCTGCCTTCGAGACAATAGATAGCCCACCGTTTCGATCAGGAATAGGGATATTACCGCAATGCAGCAATGCGATATACGCATAGCTTCGCAAACGGGCCAGCCTCTTTTTGTGGCATTTTTGATCAATTGGTCAATTTCTTGAGCACGGAGAGCAGCCCCGTGGGAGGAAGGTTCCCCTTCAACTGTCGACAGACTTGGTTCGGGCGACGACAAGCAGCGCTCCGCAGGCCACGTAGGCTGGCCGCTGGATTACCGCCGATCTGGCCGGCAACCGCCAAAAACTATCACCCGCGATTGAAGTAAGTCATGAACGCAAAGGCGGGAATTGATCCCGCCTTTGCTCTGGCTTGATGGTATCAGTAGCCGTTGTCGCACGGCATGCTACCGTCGCCATTGGTGCCGCTGAAGGTGTTCTGGCAGTAGCCCTGCCGTTGCATTGGCCGCACTGGCTGGGTGCCGATCGAGCCTGTCGTGCCGCCTTCGACGTTGAAGGCTGCCAACGGATACCAATAGCCATCCGGACCGCGGCGAGTGCCGGGGCGCTCGGTGCGCGTGCCGCGATAGCCGTTCAAGTGGCCCGCCCGCTGATTGTATTGCACCATTTCGACGTTCGAGGCGCTTGGGAGGGGAACCTGTTGCACCGGCGCCGCCTGAACAGGAGCGATTGATACCAGCGCGAGGAGCCCGCCTGCTGACAGGACGGAAGCGAAGCTCAACATTTTCACGATAAATCCTCCTTCTGGATTTATCGTGAAAAATGCGTTTTTTCGTAGCAAAGTTCCGCGATCACACGCGGCCTCCAGCAGTCGTGATCGGCAGCGACTGGGCGTGATCCAGAGGGTCTTATGCAATGGCTGCCCGAATCCCCGATGGCGTATCAAGCGATCGGCACTAAGAGCGGTAAAGTTACCGCGCCGAGTTATCTTGCGATCCGGTATCCCTGGCTCGACAGACACGTGACATACTGCCGGTGTGCCGCGGCGGTCGCAGTCGCCTCTTCCACCGCCGGATCAATCGGATAGCCGCCCATGCCGGCGCGCAGTTCGTATTGCTTCTTCGCCTCGCGATACATGAAATTGCCGTCGCCGACACAGATGTGATGCGCGACGCCCGGCAGATTGAGCGGCGGGTCAAAGGGCGCCGCGACCGGCACGAGGGTCGGAGCATTGGCGTCGACGCAGCCGGCAAGCGCCGCAACGACCGCGCACAACGCAAACGCTCGCACCATACTCCTCAGCATATTCCCTCCGGCCACGCGCAATGAATCGCTGCACGCAGGCAGCGCCGACCGCACCATGACTTCGCAATATTGCGCCAAGCTAGCGCGCCGGCTCGGGTGCCGGGTCAGGCCGTGCAGATACCGGCGACGCCGACCTTCTGAAACAGGTGCGGTCTTGCAATTGCGGACGACGGATAGCTCGTCAGCTTTGCCCGGAACTCGGGGTGTGTGAAAGCTGCGCGAAACGCTTCATTCGATTCCCACACCGCATAATTCAGGTAGGTCGGGCTCTCACCGATGGCGCGATGGAGTTGGGTCGAGATAAAGCCCGGCTGGCGCTTCATGAACTCGGCGTCGTCCTTCCAGACTTCGAGAAAGCGCGCTTCATCTGCTGGATCGAGTGTGAAGAGGTTGATGAGTACGACTGGTGCGGCTTCGATGGCCAGTTGGCGTTCGATAGGTAGTTTCTCGTCCATGGGCTTCATGTGGGACATTTCGGTCTCCTTCCGAGTTGTATGCATGATGTCAATTCGATACGATGAATACATAATAATTTGACATGATGATGTCAATATAGATGGATGAAGACAATGAGTGAACTGACTCGAAGCCAGAAGGGCGATGCCTTGACCGACCTGATCCTCACCCTGTTCAGGGCTAACAACCTGACCCTGATGTGGGGTGATAGACTGGTTGGGCCTTACGGACTGACCAGTGCCAGGTGGCAGATTCTCGGAGCGATCGTGCACGCCCACCGGCCGCAGCCGGTGGCGTGGCTCGCCCGCGATCTCGGAGCGAACCGGCAGAATGTGCAGCGCATCGTGAACGATCTGCACCAGGAAGGGATCGTGATGTTCGAGCCCAACCCGCACCACCGGAGGGCGCATCTCGTGGTGCTTACCGAGAAGGGACGCCGCGCCTACGACTCCGCGATCAACGCATACAACCCGAGGGTCGATGCGCTGGCTGAGGACCTTTCAGTTGAGGATATCAGGATAGCACACCGTGTGATGGCGACGTTGCGAGCAAGACTCGAAGGAGAAATGGATGCTGAAAAGCACAACTAGCCGCTACGGCGCGATCCCCTAGTCGGAATCCGCCAACCATTAGGCTTCGCTCGGACCTCTCACACACCTGCGCGGCATAATGCCGGACCTCATACCCGCCCGACCAATCCGAAACGGTTGCGGTAGTCTCCCGGCGACAGCCCGGTGATCTTCTGGAACACCTTTCGGAACGCGCCCGGATCCTCGTAGCCGGCCGCCGCGGCGATCTGCTCAACCGTGCGGTTCGAGAATTCGAGCATTTCGCGCGCCTTGCCGACCCGCAGATGCTGGCAGTATTCGGTTGGCCGAAGGCCTGTCGCCCTGTGGAACCGGCGCAGGAAGGTACGCTCTTCCAGGCCGGCACGCCGCGCCATCGCCGCAAGTGTCACCTCGCGCGCGCCGCTCGCGTGCAGCCAATGCTGAACCTTTAGTATCTGCTCGTCGCCATGGTTCAGGCGTGGCGAGAAACTGCTGTAGCTGCGCTGCTCCCTCCCCGGCGGATCGACGAGGAGGTGGCGCGCGGTGTCGAGCATGATGGTCGATCCCAGCAATCTGTCGACGAGTTTGAGACCGAGATCGGTCCAGGCCATCAGGCCACCCGCGGTAATGACGTCGCCGTCGTCGATGATGAGTTTATCGGTGTCCACCCGCACGTCCGGAAAGCGTTGTGCCAGCAAGTCCGCATAGACCCAATGGGTAGTCGCCGTACGGTGCGCCAGAAGGCCAGTTTCGGCGAGAAGGAAGGCGCCGACGCAGACGGAGCTCAGCGTCGTTCCCTCGGCATGCCGCTCACGAAGCCATCGCGCCAGCGGAGCGGCTTCCTTCGGTGTCATCGGTTCGTCGAAGCTGGGAGGCAGGATCAGCACGGTCGGCGATCTCATAGTGCCGGGCGCCGTATCGAAGACGCGCTCGACGGCCGCCGAGGTTTCCATCCCTCGCCAATGACTTACACGCAGGGCCGGGCCTCCCGACGATTGCCGGGCCGTTGCGAACCGATTGGCCAGGTAGAAGAGATCCGTCAGGCCGTAAACGGCTGCGAGCTGGACGTTCGGATAGAGCAGGACACCGATCTCGGCCGGCGCGTCGGTCTGGCTCATTTGTCAGTTTTGGCCTCTATAATGTCAATTTCGCCAATCCACACGATGCCGCGTCAGACGTAATTTGTCCATCAGCGGGCAGGAGTCGCCCCCCGAAGGAATGGAAGGATACAAGGACATGAACAAGCGCGCCCTCATCGTCGTCGATATTCAGAACGATTATTTTGCGAACGGCAAATGGCCATTGGCTGGCGCCGAGGCAGCGGCCGACAACGCCGCACGGATCATCGCGGCTGCCCGCGATGCAGGCGATCTTGTCGTCCACATCAGGCATGAGTCGGCCGGCGAGAATGCCGCCTTCTTCGTGGCCGGTTCGGAAGGTGCACAGCTTCATCCGAAAGTGCTGAACCGACCCGGCGAGACCGTCATCGTCAAGAACCATGTCAACGCGTTCCGCGAAACGGACCTGAAGGCGACGCTCGATCGCAATGGCATCGAGGACGTCACCGTGGTCGGCAGCATGAGCCACATGTGCGTCGATGCCGTGACGCGGGCTGCCAGCGATTTCGGGTATCGGGTGACTGTCATCCATGATGCCTGCGCAACGCGCGATCTCGAATTCAACGGCACACTGGTCCCCGCCGCACAGGCGCATGCAGCCTTCATGGCGGCATTCGCTTTTGCCTACGCCTCGGTACTCTCTACGGACGAGGCCCTTGCCGTACGCGTCGAACTGAGAGCCTCGGCTTGAGCCAGCGATCGACACCGAGAAAAACCCGGCGACCGCCATCGCCCATGGCGGTCATCAGGCAGCAGGCCGCGGCAGGCATTTACGGCCGCTCGCCGTTGACTTCGCAGGCAATGAGAGGACAATGCCCCTATGCCTCACCACGCCATATAAGGGGGCTCAAGATGACAATCGCAAGGAAACTTCAGGACTATATCGACGGTGAAGGCATCGCCTACGAAACCCTCGATCATCATCGCACCGCGACAACCAGCCAATCGGCCCAAGCCGCGCATGTTCCGGGCAGCCGGCTGGCCAAATCCGTCGTCGTACATCACGAAATGGGATACGTTCTGGCCGTCGTTCCCAGCACGCACCGGATCGAGCTCAGCACGTTGCAGGACGTGATGAACAAACGCCTAGGCCTCGCCTCGGAAGATGAGGTCAGTTCGCTTTTCGCCGACTGCGACATTGGCGCCGTCCCACCGATCGGATCGGCCTACAATGTGCCGGTGATCCTGGACGAAAGCCTCGGCACGGCCAGCGACGTCTATTTCGAGGGCGGCGACCACAGGACACTGGTGCATATGAGCGGACTCAGCTTCCGCAACCTGATGAAGGATGCGCAGATCGCCCGCTTCAGTCACCGGCCGTAACGTCGTGGCTCCTGAGTTCGTGCCGACGCGGACTTGACGCCGCCCAAAAAGGTCGACCAAGCCCGCCGGCTGGGCACGTCAGGAGACGCACATTTTTTGGCAGGTCTCGGAAAGACGTGATGCACCATGCCTGCTTCGCGTTCTCTCCGGATCTTGCCGAACAAAGCAGCAAGGATCGCAAGCCCGGCAAACCTTGCGAGTTGAGCAGCATACCCTAGTTTTCAGCAACATACCCTAGTTTGAAGTCGTCCAGAATTTCTGCGACCGATGCGCATGCTGTTGTTCTAACGTGGCTTTTCCAATCACAGAGGGCCCTCCTTCATGTCGGACAAATCGAAGAATGGCATCGATCGCCGTGATCTCATAATTGCTTCCATCGCCACGGTCGGCGCGTCGGCTGCCTTTGCCGTCAGCGCTGGTGCTGCAAATGCCCAGGGCGCAGCTGCACCCGCTTCCAATCCGGCATCAGGAACGGTCTATACCGGTGATGTTATCCAGGGAAAAAAGGTCGTCAGCGCACTCGACGTCAACGACTTGGAGCCAGGGCAGAGGCACTTCCTCTATTTTCAAGGTGCGCAGATGCCCACAGGGCAGCACTGGTATGTGTCCGTCACGGTCGCAAAGGGGGCGAAGCCGGGCAAGCGCGGCGTCCTGACCAGTGGTGTGCATGGCGACGAAATGAGCAACATTCACACGGTCCAGACCGTGATGAACCAGCTCGATCCGGCGCAGATGTCAGGAACGGTCATGGCGGTGACCGACGTAGCGCGCCCGGCCGTTGAAAGCATGCAGCGCAGATGGCCCAATCAGGGCAGAGGCCCAGATCTGATCGACATGAATCGGGAGTGGCCCGGGAACGAGAACGGCGCCACCGCGCCCAGCCGACACGCCGGGCTGTTGTTCAACCGGCTGCTGCGGCCGAACGCCGACTTCGCGATCGACTTCCACACCGGAACAACCGGATTCGAAGTGACTGCATTCAATATTGGCGGCATGGATGTGCCCGAGGTCAAGGCAATGGTGGAGCTCTATCCCGTCGGCCAGATCTTCGACAACCATGTCTATCCCGGTGTCCTGCACAACGCGTTTATGGACGCAGGCATCCCGTCCTTTACGCCGGAGATCGGCGCTGCTCGCGTTCTGGACATCGAGATGATCTCGCTGTTCGTCGAAGGCACGATGAACGTTCTCAAGCATCACGGCATCGTTGCTGGGCCGATGGGCCGGACAGGCAGGGACGTGAGTGTTTTCGTCGGCAACAGTGCCTTCCCGATCCTGGCAACTGAGGGCGGGATCGTCGAGCATTTGGTCAAGCTCAACGACAAAGTCGAACCCGGACAGAAGGTGGCTATTCAACGCAACAGCTTCGGCGAAGTGGTCGCGGAGTATACGAGCGGCGTGGCCGGAGAGATAACGGGCCAGCGCAGCGACGCAATGTCCGAGCCTGGCAACCCCCTGGTATTCATCCTCTTCCACAAGGCGGCGTCGGAGGGCGTGGAATCCTATCCCGAGTAGGCCGCCAGGGACATGTACAACAATCAGTCTCAACAGCCCGGCCGAGTCGGCGGGGCTTTTCCTATCCTGGCCGCGCACCGAGCTCTGCGCCCAGCCACGATCTATGTACGCGCCCTGCATAACTCTATACGTTCCTGATGATTTCACTGCCTTATACCCAGCGAGGTTCCAGCCCGATGCAGCACGATGCACACCCACGGCAGATACTGTCCCAATGGCCGACGCCGATTGAGACGCTCGACCGCCTCTCCGCCGCTTACGGTGGCCCGCGGATCTCCATCAAGCGGGATGATTTCGGCAGCATCGCCATGGGCGGCAATAAGCTGCGGAAGCTCGAATATCTGATGGGGGACGCGTTGGCGAAGGGATGCGACACCGTCGTCACGTCCGGATCCTTGCAATCGAACCACGCTCGCTTGACTGCGGCGGTCGCGACCAAGCTTGGCCTGAGGTGCCATTTGGTCCTAAAAAACGAAGTTCCCGACCGTTCCGAGAGCTACCACAACTCGGCAAACCTGCTTCTGGATAGGCTGGTCGGTGCGGAGATCGTGCAGGTCGGACGCAACGACCCGCTCGCCGACGCGGTGGAAGCTCATGCGGCGTCGTTGCGGGTGCAAGGGCTTTCGCCGTACGTCGTGCCGCTGGGCGGGTCGAACGCGATCGGCTGCCTGGGCTACGTGACCTGCGCCGTGGAAATCGCGGAACAGGAACGGAAACTCGGAAAGGCGTTCAGCCATATCTTCGTCGTGTCAGGATCAGGCGGGACGCATGCGGGGCTGCTTGCCGGACTCAAACTCACCGGCTCGACGGCAAAGCTCGTCGGCGCGACAATCTCGCGGTCGAAAGCGATGCAACGTCCTCTTATCGAGCAGTTGGTCTCTGATGTCGCTCCCCTGGTCGGGATCCATGAATCAGGAACCATGGATGCTATCGAACTCGATGACAGCATGTACCTTCCGGGTTATGGGCTTCCGAACGACCCATCGAGGAAGGCCGTCGTCCAGTGCGCGAGGTCCGAGGGCATCCTTTTGGACCCGGTCTACACGTCAAAGGCGATGGCGGCTCTTTTCAGTCGGATCGAGGCGGGAATCTTTAAGCCCTCGGACGAGGTTCTGTTCATCCACACCGGCGGTGCTCCAGCATTGTTCGCCTACGATGAGATCTACGCCAAGAACCCCTTGTAGTCGCTTCCCTGGCAGAGCCCTCGCACAAGCTCCGCCAGCTTTCACTGCCAGCCGTCTAAAGGTCCGCTCCTAGTTTTAGGCAGGAAGAGGATATCGAATGGCTGAGTTCGGCCATCGCATATCGGTGGTCAGTTCTATCGCGGAGGAAATGGCGCACCCGAAGAGATTCGAACTCCTGACCCCCAGATTCGTAGTCTGGTGCTCTATCCAGCTGAGCTACGGGTGCGTGCCGGAAGCGGCCGAACCGCTTGCGTGGGCGGTTCTCTAAAGGGTCCTTTGAGGGATTGCAATAGGCTTTCTGAAAAAATCGCGACTTTGGTAGCGCATATCTGAAATGCGCGGAAACACATCACTTTTCGTAAAGCGCGCGGCCGCGGTAATCGTCCAGGGATACCGGGCGATCCGGAATCTCGATGCGGAACTGTGTCCCGACGGATGGCTTTTCCACTAGCGCGATCGTGCCGCCGTGGGCCAGCACCAGCTCGCGGGCAATCACCAGCCCCAGGCCTGTGCCACCGGAACGCGCCGAGCCGCGGAAGGCTGCGAAGAGATTCTGCCGCGCCTTTTGCGGCATGCCGGGGCCGGTGTCATCGACGATGATGCTGACGACACTGCCGACGCGCTGGGCGGAAACCGTGATTCGCTTGCTACCATCCAATCCTCGCCCGCCGGCTGGAGCGCTCAACGCCTGCACGGCGTTGCGGCAGAGATTGTGGATCACCCGGAACAGCTGTTCGCTATCGGCATCGACCTCGAGCTCCGGCGCCATCTGGTCGATGAATTCGATGCCGCTCTGAGCATCGATCGCCAGCATGTCCTTAACGTCCTGCGTCAGGTCGAAAAGCCGGACGCGGCGGCGGCGCGGCGCTGCTTCGGTTGCCTGCCCGTAGGACAACACCTCAGTCGTATAGCCGACTGCGCGGTCGATGGTGCGCAGCAGCTTCGGCGCAAAGGCCTTCACCATCGGATCGTCGACATCGACGAGGCGGTCCGACATCAGCTGCGCCGAGGCGAGGATGTTGCGCATGTCGTGATTGATCTTCGAGACGGCGAGGCCGAGCGCGGCCAGGTTCTTCTGCTGCTTCAGCGTCTTTTGCAATTCCATCTGCATCGAGGTCAGGTGCCGGCCGGCAACCGCGAGCTCATCGCGGCCACCATCGCCAACGAAGACGTTGTGCGGATTTTCTGGATCCGAGGAGAATTGCTGCATGCTGCCGGTCAGCTTGCGAATCGGCCGGATCAAAATGCGGTCGATCGCGAAGAACACCAGCGTCGCTGTGAACAACGAGATCAGGATCGACAGCAGGAAGACGTTGCGTGAATACCCAAGCATCGCATTGCGCAGATGCTTGTCCTTCATCACCACTTCGACGCCGGTATTGGTGTCCTCCACCGGGCCATAGACGCGAATCATGCGGTCACCGCCGAAAATCAGCGTATCGAGCGCATCACTGATCGCCGTCAGAGCCGGCACGTCGGTCAAATCGTATTGTTTGTCGACGGAGGTCGGCATGTCGGTCGTGGCGAGGAGACGAGACGTGCCCTCCTTGCGCAGCACGATCGCCTTGGTGCCCGTCGCCTCCAGCGTCTCCTTCTGCAGTGCGCGCGGCAGCTCCACCGGCTGCAGGCCATCGATAACGATCGCGGCCGCGGCGGCGGCGTTCAGCCTCTCATCCAGCCACCGCAGACGCATGCTGGCGACTGAGGGAAAGAATATCAGCACCTCGGCGAGCATGATGCAGACAACCGTCAGCCATAGCAGCTTGCCGGAAAGCCCGCCGAATTTGCCGGGTGCGCAGTGTTCGGCCTTATCGGTCTCGGTCCCGGCAGCACCGCCTGGAGGAAGATCGTCGCCTTGTTCGTTGCCTTGCATCGTCTTTCGTCCGCTTGGCGCCGGGCGCCCTTTGCGCCTTCTATATTAGACGATGACGGTCCGCTTTCAAATCTTTGAGAGCAATCCCGTTTGCTGCAAAAGGTAACGCCGCCCGGAGGCGGCGTTTTCAATCGATCGAGAAGGACGAGGTGATCAGAACTCTTCCCAATTCTGTTCGGCAACGGCGGTATTGCCGCTGAACGCCCGCGCGACGGTGCCCATGGCGCGACGAGCTGGCGAGGCCACCGGACGATGCTCCTGATGGCGGGCAACCGCGACCGGGGCGGCAGCGGGCGCATTCGAGACCTTGAAGCGCGAGATGAGACGGACGAGACCGTCGGCTTCGCCGGAGAGCTTGTGCGTCGCAGCCGAGGTTTCCTCGACCATGGCGGCGTTCTGCTGCGTTACCTGGTCCATCTGGTTGACGGCCGTATTGACTTCCTTGAGGCCCGTCGACTGTTCCTTCGCGGCGGTCGCGATCGAGTGGATGTGGTCGTTGATCGCGTTGACGCGGCGTTCGATCTGAGCCAGCGCCTCACCGGTCGCCTGCACCAGCTTCACACCGACCTGCACTTCATCGCCCGACTTGGTGATCAGGCCCTTGATATCCTTCGCGGCCGTTGCCGAGCGCTGCGCCAGTTCGCGGACTTCCTGAGCGACGACGGCGAAGCCCTTGCCTGCCTCCCCGGCACGGGCAGCCTCGACGCCGGCGTTGAGGGCAAGCAGGTTCGTCTGGAAGGCGATCTCGTCGATGACGTTGATGATCTGGCTTATTTCGCGCGAAGCCTGCTCGATGCGGCCCATGGCGTCGACGGCGTTACGGACAACCACACCCGACTTACCGGCATCGTCCTTGGCCTCGGAGACCATGACACTGGCTTCCTGGGCACGCTCGGTCGAGTTGTTGACCACCGCGGTGATCTCATCGAGCGCCGCTGAAGTCTGTTCGAGGGCTGCGGCCTGCTGCTCTGTACGCTTGGAGAGGTCGTCGCTGGCGGCGCGCAATTCGTTCGTGTTGCCGTGGAAGCCTTCAGCGGTTTCACGGACCTCGCGCATCGTCGTCTGCAGCGTCGCGAAGGTGCTGTTGACGTTCTGCTGCAGCTCGGCGAAGGCGCCCTGGAAGGTACCGCGCATCGTTTGCGTCAGGTCGCCTTCCGCCAGGCTTGCAATCACGCGGCGCGTTTCGCCGACGCCGGTATCGATGCTTGACAGCAGATGGTTGATGTTGCTGGCAAACTGATTGAGGCTTTCGTCGCCGTAGTCCTTTTCGATGCGGCGGCTAAAATCGCCCGCAGCTGCAGACGCAACGACGACGGACATGCTTGACTGCAGATCGTCGCTCTTCGCACGCATGGCAGCTTCCTGCGCATTCATGCGGCGAACGGCGAGACCATTTTCCTTGAAGACGGCAACAGCGGCCGCCATCTCGCCGATTTCATCCTGACGGCCAGCGAACGGCACATCAGCATCAAAGTTGCCATCGGCGACCGCCTTGATCGCGTCCGTCACTTTCTTGATCGGGCGGCTGAGCTGAATGGTGCCGATGTAGACGCCCATACCGACACCAGCAACGATGCCGATGCCGGTGATCGCGACCACCAGCCACAGAACAAAGGTGCGCGAGCTTTCGACCTGCGCATTGACGGCGTCCAGCGTCGCCTTGTCGGTGGCGACGATCGCATCGATCTCCGCTTGGAAAGCCTTTCGGTTGGCGCGGTTAGCGTCGTTGTTGCCCTGCTCGTTCGCAGCCTGTGGGTTCACTTCAGTGCCGAGGCGCGCTGTTTCGGCACGGAACGTCCGAAACTCCTTGGCGCGCTCAACCAACTTTGCAAACGCGTCCTTCTGGCTTTCGGGCACCAGCGGGGTCCAGGACGCAATGACCTTGTCGATCTGGTCGAGGTCGGCCAGCAGCCCCTTTGCGAAGGTGGCAGCTTCCTTCGTCGACGGCGCACCGTAGATTCCGCGTGCCTCCATTACCGTCGCCGTCACAAAACGGTTAAGGCGTTCGCCGGCATAGGCGCGATCGGACGCATCTGCGTACGCCGACAGGTTCTCATCATATTGACGCACGGCCCAAATTGCCGTTGCCCCGATCAGCAGTGCAACGCCGCACATGGCGGAGACAAGCAGATTGATCTTACCTCGAATTTTCAAAGAAAGCCTCCCAAGACTAATCACAAGCCGGGAAAGCATTCCGGCCGATAGCTAAATTTGGCCGAAATAAATTAACGTTCGCTTTCGGATGCTCGCCCGCGTCACTACAAAAAATTACCTGTACTTAGTCGCCACCGTTTCATTTTTTGCGCCGAAAGCGTTAGATTATCGCAAGAATGCGCGCGACAGTTGCGATTGAAGAAAAATATTACGCAGACGCAGCGGTTAACACATCGTCACAAACCTTAATGCGCTTCGCTAAATCCTGTACCGCAGCCTGAGACGCGGAAATTCCGGGCGATAATTGACTTTGGCAGCCTTCATCCGTATAAGCCGCCGCACGTCCGGTCATATAAGGCTCTCGTTAGCCTCGCCCGTTCGAAAAACAACGCTCCTTGCAATATGCAAATTCAAGAAGGGCCGCACTCCGCGGTGTTTAAATAAATGAAGCGTACGTACCAACCATCCAAGCTTGTTCGCAAGCGCCGCCACGGTTTCCGTGCACGTATGGCCACTAAGGGCGGTCGTAAGGTTATCGTTGCTCGCCGCGCACGCGGTCGCAAGCGTCTTTCGGCCTAAGGCCGGAATTGCCCGATAAGAGATGGCGGGCGAATTGACGACCAATAAAAAGAAAATGACTGCCGGGCGGCTGAAAAGCCGCCCGCAGTTTCTTGCTGTCCGCCAAGGCGAAAAACGCAAGGGCGGTTTCTTCCTGCTCGAAGTGCTCGACCGGAAGGAACCCGAAACCGAAGCCCGCGTCGGCTTCACCGTCACCAAAAAACACGGCAACGCAGTTGAGCGAAACCGCATGCGGCGGCGCCTGAAAGAGGCGGTGCGACTTCATGCAGGATTTGCAATGCAGCCCGGACACGACTATGTGGTTGTCGCGCGAAGGGACGTGCTGAAAGCATCCTTCAAAGAATTAGCCGCAGAGCTCAAAACTCGCGTCGAAACCAAGCCGAAACACAAGCGGTCCGGAGACGGCCGCCCCAGGAACGTATGATGCAAAACAACCGCAATTACTTCATTGCGATCGCTCTCTCGGTGCTGATCGTTCTCGGCTGGCAATTTCTCTATATGAACCCGCGCATCGAAGCGCAGCGGAAGGCCGAACTGGCTCAGAAGGCCCAGCAAAAGACCGAACAGGTGCAGACGCCGGCGGCCGGCGGCGCGGGTACGGCGCAGCCGAACGGTGCGGCTCCCACCGGCCAGGTTCCGGCGGTGGCATCGATTGCAGATGCGCTCGCGAAGAACCCGCGCGTCACGATCGATACGCAGGCACTTTCCGGCTCGATCAACCTTGTCGGCGCCCGCCTGGACGACCTCCGGCTCAAGCGCTACCACGAGACGGTCGACCAAAACAGCCCAATCATCACCCTGCTCAGCCCCTCCGAAACGAAGGACGGGTATTTTGCCGAACTGGGCTATATTGGCGGCGATGCCACCGGCAGCGTGCCGGGCCCCTCCACACTGTGGACGGCGCCCGCTGATGCCAAGCTGACCGAAAAGACCCCGGTCACGCTGACCTATACCAATGACAAGGGCGTCACTTTCGCGCGCACCATTTCTGTTGACGAAAACTACATGTTCACCGTCACGGACAAGATCACCAATGCCGGTCAGGCTCCAGTCGCGCTTTCGGGCTACGGCCGCATCACGCGCTACAACAAGCCGGCTGTCGCCTCTACCTATGTGCTGCATGAAGGCTTCATTGGCGTTGTTGGCGACAATGGGCTTGTCGAAAGCAAGTACACCGCCGTGGAGAAGGAAGCCGTCAATCTGGCGAACGCAACTGGCGGCTGGCTCGGTATCACCGATAAGTATTGGGCAGCGACGCTCATCCCCCCGCAGCAGACCGCCTTCGACGCCCGCTTCAGCCACTTCACGGACGGACAGCCGCGCTTCCAGGCAGACTACAAGCAGAATGCCGTCACTGTCGCGCCCGGCCAATCGGCTGAGCTCAAGAACCTGATCTTTGCCGGCGCCAAGGTCGTTCCTGTCATCGACAGCTACAAAGACACCTATCAGATCCCGCGCTTCGATCGCCTGATCGACTGGGGCTGGTTCTACTTCCTGACGAAGCCGATGTTCCGACTGATGGACTTCTTCTTCCATTATTTCGGCAACTTCGGCGTGGCGATCCTGCTGACCACCATCATCGTCAAGGCGCTGTTCTTCCCGCTCGCCAGCAAGCAGTACGCTTCAATGGCTAACATGAAGCGCGTGCAGCCGAAGATGGAGGAGTTGAAGGCGAAGTTCGGCGACGACCGTATGGCGCTGCAGCAGGCGACCATGCAGCTCTACAAGGAAGAGAAGATCAATCCGATCGCCGGTTGCTGGCCGATCGCGTTGCAGATCCCGATCTTCTTCTCGCTCTACAAGGTGATCTACATCACCATCGAGATGCGTCACGCGCCGTTCTTCGGCTGGATCCAGGACCTTTCGGCGCCCGATCCGACCTCGTTCATCAACCTCTTCGGTCTCCTGCCGTTTGCGGCTCCGACCTTCCTGCATCTCGGTGTCTGGCCGCTGATCATGGGTGTGACGATGTTCCTGCAGATGCGCATGAACCCGACGCCGCCGGATCCGACGCAGGCAATGATCTTCAATTGGATGCCGCTGGTCTTCACCTTCATGCTGGCGAGCTTCCCGGCCGGTCTGGTCATCTACTGGGCCTGGAACAACACGCTCTCGGTCATCCAGCAGTCGGTGATCATGAAGCGCCACGGCGTGAAGATCGAGCTCTTCGACAATCTGAAGGGGCTCTTCAAACGAAGGCCGGCTCCAACAGAAAAGTGATGATAGCCCCGCTTCGGCGGGGCTTTTCATTTGTGCCGGCATCGCCCCCTATCTGGGCGACTGCCGGCCTGGCGGTTGACAAAATCGCCCGAAACCTGAATGCCATAGGCACACTGGACTTGGACTGGAAAAGGCCGAATGACCGACAACAAGAACGACAAGCCGCTCTTCGGGCGCCCCTGGACTTTTATCCGCGGCGTTCCATCCCTGAAATTCCTGCCGCCGGAAGGACCGCTGGAAGTGGCCTTTGCCGGTCGCTCGAATGTCGGCAAGTCTTCGCTGATCAACGCGCTCGTCAGTCACAAGGGGCTGGCACGCACCTCCAATACGCCGGGACGCACCCAGGAGCTCAATTACTTCGTGCCGGAGGGCTATTCAGGTGAAGCTGGCGACCTGCCACCAATGGCGCTGGTCGATATGCCAGGCTACGGTTACGCACAGGCGCCGAAGGATCAGGTCGATGCCTGGACGAAACTCGTCTTCGATTACCTGCGTGGGCGCGCGACGCTGAAGCGCGTCTACGTGCTGATCGACAGCCGTCACGGGGTGAAGAAGAACGATGACGAGGTCCTGGATCTGCTCGACAAGGCGGCCGTCTCCTACCAGATCGTTCTGACCAAGACGGACAAAATCAAGCCGCCGGCCGTGACCAAGCTGCTCGCGGAGACGACGGAAAAGATCAAGAAGCGACCGGCCGCTTACCCCGGGATCATTGCCACGTCATCGGAAAAGAGCGAAGGCCTCGATGACTTGCGCGAGGCCATCGCGCAGACGGTCGGCGTCGCCAACTGGAAATAAATGAGGCGCCCCGGGAATAGGGCGCCCACGGACTGCCTGAACTTCTTTACATCTTCGGCAGCAGAACCCTGTCAACGACGTGGATGACGCCGTTGGACTGTTTCACGTCAGCGATGGTCACATGGGCGACGTCGCCGTTTTCATCGGTGAGGGTGATCTTGCCCATGCTTTCCTTGGCCTTCAGCACGCAGCCGCCGACCGTCTTGATGTCGTGTTCGCCGCCATCGGCCTTGATCATCTTGGCGACGGTCTTGGCCATCGCGTCAGCGGCAACGACGTGGCAGGTCAGGACCTTTGTCAGCTGGGCCTTGTTCTCCGGCTTCAGCAGCGTATCGACTGTGCCGGCGGGCAATTCCGCGAAGGCCTCATTGGTCGGGGCAAAGACCGTGAAGGGCCCCCTGCCTTCCAGCGTCGATACCAGGCCAGCGGCCTTGACGGCAGCAACCAGTGTCGTGTGATCCTTGGAGTTCATCGCATTCTGCACGATATCCTTGGTCGGATACATGGCAGCTCCGCCAACCATCGGGTTCTTGGCCTGCGCGGTAAACGCAAATGCGGAAACGGCAGCGGCAAGCGCAGTCAGGCGCAGTGCAGACTTCATCATGGTGGTTCTCCTCTAGCGTCCGCGCAAAGGACCGGCTGAATGCCAACATTCCCTGCGGACATGAGGATCTACGGGAGGCTTGTGGGGAGAGTTTCAGCGAGAGCGCAAGCTTGGTGAAAAAAGGTCAGCGACGGTGCGCCGTGCCGCTTGCCACGATCGGCCCGGTGACCTGCCCGGTCGGCGAACCGCCGAAGGGTTCGAGGCTGACGGCAAGGGCCGCGCCCTCGTCTATATTGCCGCGCATATCGACAGGTATGACCAATTCGCCCGCCTGACCCGGGGGGAACACACCAAGCGATCTTGGCGCACCGCTTGCCGGAACAAGCCAGAGTTCCAGTGACTTTTCTTCAGGTTTGCCAGTGGCGATAGGCACGATCCTCAGTTTTCCGCTCTGCCGCTCATAGGAGGCCAGTAGGTTGACCTGGCTGTTGGAAGCGGTCAGCTCGGCCACGAGCGGCGCGGAGGTCTGAGGTGGAGTGACAGCAACGGTAGCAATCGTCAGTGCACCTGCTGTAATCAGCAATGAGACGAGCGCAAGACAGCGCCAGAAGACGATGGAAGCCCACAGACCACGTGCCGGTGTTGGGGCAGCTTCCGACGTACCGAACAGCCGCGCTTCGATCTGCTTGAACGTTTCCTGACCGGGGCTGACGACATCGTAGTCGTCGTTGAAAGCGGAGAGATTAGTCTCCCAGCGGCTGACAATAGCTGCGAACTGCCGGTCGCGGCGCATACGCTCTTCCACCACCCGCCTATCCTTGAAGGAAAGAACACCAAGAACATACTCACCGGCGAGTACCTCGTCGCGGGAGCGGCCTCCCTTGCTCTGATCCGGCGATGTCATCGTTCCATGCACTCTCTCAGTTTCAAGAGGCTGCGACGCAGCCATGTGCGCATCGTGTTCAAAGGGACGCCAAACTGATCGGCCAGTTCCTGATAGCTCTGCCCTTCGACGTAAGCTCTCTTCACCGCCACTGCCCGATCAGCTTCCAACTCTTCCATGCAGGTGTCAATGCGCCTTCCTTCATCCTTGATCACAGTCTGTATCTCGGGGGAAGGATCGTCATCCGCGAGGTCGTATGCGCTATCCAGTTCGTCGGCGATCGGCTTGCGCGCGCGCATGATGTCGATCGCCTGGTTGCGCGCAATTGCGGCGAGCCAGGACGAAGGCGCGCCTGCCCCGGCGGCAAAGACGCCGGCGCGCTGCCAGATCTTGACATAGACCTCCTGAAGCGCTTCCTCGGCGTCCGTTCTGTCCTTCAAGATACGCAAGCAGATGGAAAAGAGTTTCGGGCCGGTCTCGCGATAGAGCATCGCAAAGGCCTTGCGATCGCCGATTGCAACCTGGCTGATCAGATGCGCGATTTCGTCGCCCGTCATTTCATGCCTCTTGGCGACAGCTGTGTCGTCCTGCCCTCACTTGCCAGCAGATACGCTAAACTAATGGTCTCTGGATTATTCCATCTGTCAAAAACTTGCGATAAAAGGCCGCGATCAATTCCGCGGGGTATCCCATGAACCAGTCTGAAAGCGAAACCCAGGCACGCCTGCTTGCGCAGGCCCTGCCCTTCATGCAGCGTTACGAAAACAAGACGATCGTCGTGAAGTACGGCGGCCATGCCATGGGCAATCCCGAGCTCGGCAAGGCGTTCGCCAGCGACATCGCACTCTTGAAACAGTCGGGCGTCAACCCGATCGTCGTCCATGGCGGCGGCCCGCAGATCGGCGCAATGCTGACCAAGATGGGCATCGAATCGAAGTTCGAGGGCGGCCTGCGCGTCACCGACGCCAAGACGGTCGAGATCGTCGAAATGGTTCTGGCCGGCTCGATCAACAAGGAGATCGTCGCGCTCATCAATCAGACGGGCGAATGGGCGATCGGCCTTTGCGGTAAGGACGGCAACATGGTCTTCGCCGAAAAGGCGCAGAAGAAGGTCAAGGATCCGGATTCGAACATCGAACGCGTGCTCGACCTCGGCTTCGTCGGCGAGGTGGTCGAAGTCGACCGGACGCTACTCGACCTGCTTGCCCGCTCCGAAATGATCCCTGTCATCGCTCCGGTCGCTCCCGGCCGCGACGGTGCAACCTACAACATCAACGCCGATACCTTTGCCGGCGCGATCGCCGGTGCGCTGAACGCCACCCGCCTGCTCTTCCTGACCGATGTCCCCGGAGTCCTCGACAAGCAGGGCAACCTGATCAAGGAACTTTCCGTCGCGCAGGCGCACGCCCTGATCGCCGACGGCACGATCTCCGGCGGCATGATCCCGAAGGTCGAGACCTGCATCGACGCGATCAAGGCGGGCGTCCAGGGCGTCGTCATCCTGAACGGCAAGACCGCCCATTCCGTGCTGCTCGAGATCTTCACCGAGCACGGCGCGGGAACGCTGATCGTTCCCTGAGCCTTTACTTTACGCAGTTCCGGACGAAAAAACCGTGGAATTGCTTTAGCCCGCGGCGGCATAGACCGCCGCGGCTGCCTCTTTCAGCTTCTCCATCATCATCCGGTAGGGTCCCGGCCCGTAGCTGATGCGGCGGACGCCAAGTTTCGCCAACGTCTTCACATCCGGCGCACCCGGCCGCATCATGATGTTCACCGGCAGTGGCGACGCGTCACAGATTCTCTGGATCAGCGCCGGCTCAATCAGCCAGGGCACGAAGAAGCCGTTGGCGCCAGCGGCAGCGTAAGCCTTGCCACGCTCGATTGCCGCATCGACCAGACTCGCATGTTTCGAGAGGTCGCCTTCGCGCAGGAACAGATCGGTGCGCGCATTGATGAAGAAGGCAATGCCACGGCGGTCCGCCAACTCGCGAATGACGCGGATGCGGGCGACCTGTTTCTCTACCGGGTGCAACCCATCGCCGCCGACCACCTGATCTTCGAAGTTGATACCGATAGCACCGGCGTCGATCAGCTTCTCGACGTTGGCGGCAGCGCCGGCAGGCTCGGTTGAGTATGCCCCTTCGAAATCGACGGAGAGCGGCAGGTCATTGACCGCCGTGATCTGGCGGGTCGTGGCGACCAACGCGTCCATCGGAATCTTCTCGCCATCGCCATAACCCTGTGCTGCGGCAACCGACCAACTTCCAGTCGCCAGAGCCTTGGCGCCCGCCTCAGTCACCGCCTTCGCCGTTCCCGCGTCCCATATGTTGTAAAGAACGACGGGATTACCCTTCTGATGCAGCGCGCCGAATGCCTTTGCCTTCTCAGCCTGATTCATTGGATCTCCTCCACAAACAATCCCTTGGTTTTCATCTCATCTTCGTGTCGCAAAAGCCATTGCTTGCGCCAGAGCCCGCCGCCATAGCCCGTCAGTGACCCGTCGGCACCGATCAGCCGGTGGCATGGGATGACGATCGCCATCTGGTTCGCCCCATTGGCGCGGCCGACGGCGCGCACCATCTGCGGGTTTTCCATATCACGCGCAATGTTGCCGTAGGCGCGTGTCTCGCCAACGGGTATCTCCATCAGCTTCGACCAGACTCGGCGCTCGAACGCCGTGCCGAAGCCCAGCGCGAGCGGCGTCCGGAAGGCGGCCGACCTGCCATCGAAATAGACTTTCAGCTCGGCTTCGATCTGATCGATCGCCGGCGTGCGGCCGGTTGCGACCGTAGAGCGCGTCTTGCGCTGCAGCTTTTCCAGCTTCGCAGGCAGTGCCTTGCGATCGTGGAACTCGAGGAGATGCAGATGTGTCTGGTCGGCCACAGCGACCATTGGGCCGAGCGGCGTTTCGAAGCAATCGGCGAACAGGCGATCGCGATTCTGCGACATTGCAGGCGCTTTGCCGATCAGCCGCTGAAACGCGGCGCGGAAACCGCTGCCCGATTCGTACCCTGCCTCGATCTGAGCATCGATGACGCGCGCGCCATTCGCCAGTTGCTTTGCCGCCTCGCCAAGACGGCGATAGCGGGCAATATCGAGAAACGTCATGCCTGTTGATCGCTTGAAAGCCCGCCGCACGGTCGAGGGATCGTAGCCGCGCGCGATCAGATCGTCCTCCGTCCATCGCGCTGCTGGACTATGGTCGAGCGCGGCGAGGAGCTGGTCGACGATCGGCTCCCGGCCTGCTTCTTGCAGTGGCCGACACCGTTGGCAGGGCCGGAAACCGGATTGCATGCAGGTGGCGATGGATTCGTAGAAGAGCGTATTTTCCCGCTTCGGCTTGCGAGCCGGGCAGGTCAACCGGCAGAAAATGCCGGTTGTCTTGACGCAGACATAGGCGAGGCCTTCGTAGGCCGGGCTGCGGGCAATCAGCGCATCGTAGAGCGCATCGTCACTGGGGAGGTCGAAGAGCATGAGGCGTTCTACCATTCCTTGCGGGCCGCGTCCGCCGCAAATCGGGCGTCTATTTTTTCTTGCCGATTTCCTTGCTCGGCCAGCCGTGCCATAACGCCCCCATGACCAAGATAGATCGCACGCCGACCAAGGCGGACTTCTCGCATGTGACCGAGTGGGTTTTCGACCTCGACAACACGCTCTACCCGCATCATGTCAACCTGTTCGCGCAGATCGACAAGAACATGACGGCCTACGTCTCAACGTTGCTGCAGATGGAGCGGGAGGAGGCGCGCAAGCTGCAGAAGCAATATTATCTTGATCACGGCACGACGCTGCAGGGGTTGATGATCCACCATGGCGTCGATCCGAACGACTTCCTCGAGAAGGCGCATGCGATCGACTATTCAAGCCTGACGGCGCAACCCGAACTGGGTGCAGCCATCAAGGCACTGCCGGGTCGCAAGTTCATCTTCACCAATGGCAGCGTCAAGCATGCCGAGATGGCGGCCGGCGCGCTCGGCATACTCGAGCATTTCGACGATATCTTCGACATCGTGGCTGCGGACTTCGTGCCGAAGCCAGCGCAGGTAACCTACGACAAGTTCGCCGCACTGAAGCGGATCGAGACGGGCAAGGCAGCGATGTTCGAGGACCTTCCCCGCAATCTCAAGGTTCCAAAGACGCTTGGCATGCAGACTGTCCTGCTGGTGCCGAACAACCTTGAGGAGACGGTTGTCGAATGGTGGGAAAAGACCAGTGGCGAGGATGATCACATCGACTTCGTGACCGACGATCTCACTGATTTTCTTGCGAAGATTGCCGGCTAGATTACTAAAGTTTCATCCAGCTTACCGATCTTTAATTGGGCGATTTGCTACATCGGCCCTACCCTTTTGTCTGTAATCCCATTGCGATTGCACTTTGAAAGGAGCTGAAATGTCTCGGAACAAGCTGATACTGGCCGCACTCTCCTCCGTCATGATCGTCGGTGCCGCAGCCGGCACCAGTTTTGCTGCGTCTCACGACAAGAAGCATCATCCGCCCCGTCCGCAACACGACATGGGCATGATGATGGGACCGCGCATGGGCGCGATCCGCGAAGTCATCTTCGTTCGCATGCTCAAGCAATTCGACACGAACAAGGATGGACAGATTTCCAAGCAGGAAGCCAAGGACGGGATGGAGGCGATCTTCGTCGCGATTGATACCGACAAGGACGGCTCGCTGACGCCGGGCGAAATCCGCAAATACCGCGAAGCCCAGATGGCCAAGGTAAAGGCGTCCGCTGATGATACCACAGATGACGACACTATGCCGATGGCACCGCCTCCGGATGCCGACAACGCCCAGCCGGCACCACCGCAGCCTGGGCCCGACGCCCGACCGGATCGCCGCGGCATGCATGGCGGTATGATGCGAGGCATGATGATGATGCAGCGCTTCGATACCGACGAGAATGGTCAGATTTCCAAGCAGGAAGCCGAAGCCGCATTCGACAAGTTCTTCACCTGGATGGATCGCAACAAGGACGGCGTTATCTCGCTCGACGACATGCCTGATCGCCCGTTCCTGTAAGCGGCAACTTACCGAAACCGAAGCCCGCCACCTCGGCGGGCTTTTCTATTCGTGGTGCTCGTAGAAATCCTGGATGATTTTCCAGGCAGCATCGGCGGTATCGACAAAGCTGATCAGATCGACATCGTCAGGCGCAATGGTGCCAAACTCCGCAAGCGCCTCGAAATTGACGATGCTCCTCCAGAACTTCTCGCCAAACAGGATGAGCGGCATTTTCTCCATGCGACCGGTCTGGATCAGCGTCAGGCACTCGAAAAATTCATCGAGGGTGCCGAAGCCACCCGGGAAGACAGCAATGGCCTTGGCGCGCACCATGAAGTGCATCTTGCGGATCGCGAAATAATGGAAATTGAAGCTCAGTTCCGGCGTCACGTAAACGTTTGGTGCCTGCTCATGCGGAAGTACGATGTTGAGGCCGATCGAAGGGGCGCCTTCGTCGGCTGCGCCACGATTGCCGGCCTCCATTACGCCCGGGCCGCCGCCGGTCACGATGACGTATTCACGGAAATCGAAGCCGGCCGAATATTTCGAGCATAGTCGCGCGAACTTGCGCGCCTCGTCGTAGTAGACCGATGCCGCCTCGAGGTTGGCACGCTGCGTTTCGTTTCTAGCGGCCCATGCGCTTTGGCCCGGCGCGGGAATGCGGGCGCCGCCGAACATCACGACCGTCGACCGGATGCCGCGTTCCGCCAGCATCATCTCGACCTTCAGCAGTTCGAGTTGCAGTCGGATCGGCCGCAGTTCCTCGCGGCACAGAAACTCTTCGTCAACATAGGCAAGGCGATAGGACGGCGACAGCGTCTGCGGCGTCTTCGGCACGGCCTCGGCACGGTGCTTGTCGATTGCGCTCGTCTTCAGCGGATCCCAGACGCCATCCTTGCGCCGCAGCCTGCCGTTCCGTGCCTTTGCCATGTCAAAATGCCTTTCAATACCGCCGGCTTTATAGCCGGTATGTCGTCTCGAAGCGTTGAATCGCCGCGGAAAAATCATTCCATTTTAGCCGTTCATGCGATAGAGCAGATCGCATCCCGCCAATCACAATTCCGGAGGCTTCGGTCTCCACGATAGAGATCGAAGTTTAAGGAATTCCCATGAGCGCCAGTGACCTTTCTTCCCTTGAAAAGACAATCGAAGCCGCCTTCGATAACCGTGACAACGTCAATACGTCCACCAAGGGCGAAGTTCGCGATGCCGTCGAGGCAGCGCTCGAACTTCTCGACGGCGGCAAGGCACGCGTTGCCGAGCGTGGCAGCGACGGCGCCTGGAAGGTCAATCAGTGGCTGAAGAAGGCCGTGCTCCTCTCGTTCCGCCTGAACGACATGGAAGTCGTGAAGGGTGGCTCGGGCAATTCGACCTGGTGGGACAAGGTGCCGTCCAAGTTCGAAGGCTGGGGGGAAAACCAATATCGCGCCGCCGGCTTCCGCGCCGTGCCGAACTGCGTCGTCCGTCGCTCCGCCTATATCGCCAAGAACGTCGTGCTGATGCCATCCTTCGTCAACCTCGGTGCCTTCGTCGATGAAGGCACGATGGTCGATACCTGGGCGACGGTCGGCTCCTGCGCGCAGATCGGCAAGCACGTGCATCTCTCGGGCGGCGTCGGCATCGGCGGCGTGCTTGAGCCAATGCAGGCCGGCCCGACGATCATCGAGGACAACTGCTTCATCGGCGCGCGTTCGGAAGTCGTCGAAGGCTGCATCATCCGCGAGGGCTCGGTCCTCGGCATGGGCGTCTATATCGGCAAGTCAACCAAGATCGTCGATCGCGCCACCGGCGAAGTGATGTACGGCGAAGTGCCGCCCTACTCCGTCGTGGTCGCAGGCTCGATGCCGTCGGGCAATGCCACCATGGCCAACGGCCAGCCGGCACCGCACCTTTACTGCGCCGTTATTGTCAAGCGCGTCGATGAAAAGACCCGCTCGAAGACTGGCATCAACGAACTGCTTCGCGACTGATAAATCCTGAGGTTCCGGCGGTCAGCGCGCCTGAAACGACGCGCGCCGCCCGAACGCTGATAGTCGGACTTGATCCGGCAAAATGAACGGCACATTTCAACAAGGCGGCATCGTCGCCTTGCCTTTTCTTTGCCACTACCGCTGGATAGTTCCACTCCCATGACCGCTACCGATCCCGTCGCCAATCTTCAGACCCTGATTCGCTGCCCGTCCGTCACGCCCGCCGAGGGCGGTGCGCTTTCGGCGCTAGAGGCGATGCTGTTGCCGCTCGGTTTCAAGGTGGACAAGGTGAAGGCGACGGCGCCGGGAACGCCCGATATCGAGAACCTCTACGCACGGTTCGGCACCGAGGGTCCGCACCTGATGTTTGCCGGGCATACGGACGTGGTGCCTATCGGCGACGAAGCCACCTGGACGCATCCGCCCTTTGCCGCCGAAATCGCGAACGGCGAACTCTTCGGACGCGGCGCTGTCGACATGAAGGGCGGCGTCGCCTGCTTTGTTGCGGCCATTGCCCGCCATATCGAAAAACATGGCGCGCCGAAGGGCTCAGTTTCCTTCCTGATCACCGGCGATGAGGAAGGCCCGGCGATCAACGGCACGATCAAGCTGCTGCAATGGGCCGCCGAGCGCGGCGAGCGCTGGGATGCCTGCCTCGTCGGCGAGCCGACCAATCCGGACAAGCTCGGCGACATGATCAAGATCGGCCGTCGCGGCTCGCTCTCCGGCAAGATCACCGTGCACGGTGTCCAGGGCCACGCCGCCTATCCGCATCTTGCCGACAATGCCGTGCGCGGCATCCTGCAGCTGACGCACGCGCTGATGCACCCGCCATTCGATGGCGGCACCGACAACTTTCAGCCATCCAACCTCGAAGTGACGACCGTCGACGTTGGCAATCCGGCGACGAACGTCGTGCCGGCCAAGGCGACGGCCAGCTTCAACATCCGTTTCAACGATACCTGGACAGCGGAGAGCCTGCAGCAGGAGATCCTGCGCCGCCTTGATGCCGCCGCGGCTGAGGGTGTCCTCCGTCCCGGTCGCGAGCCACTCAAGTATGATATCGTCTGGGCGGAGCGACCGAGCCACGTCTTTCTGACGCGTAACAATGCACTGATCGCCTCGCTCTCGTCCGCCGTCGAGAGCGTGACTGGCCAGTCCCCGAAGCTCTCCACCACGGGCGGCACGTCGGACGCCCGTTTCATCAAGGATTATTGCCCCGTCGTGGAATTCGGTCTCGTCGGCCAGACCATGCACATGGTCGATGAGCGCGTTGCTGTTTCCGACCTCGAGCGACTCACGGTAATCTATGAAACCTTCATCGAGCGCTGGTTCGCGAATGCCGGGCTTTAGAGAAGTTCAGTATTATCTAGCGGGGATCTGGCTGCTGATCCGCATGGATCCGCGCGGCTTCCGCTTCCTCGACATGTCGGAGCGGGGCGTCAACCGCTCGTTCTGGGCGATCTTCTGGTGCCTGCCGCCGATGGGGATCTCGTGGCTCTGGTGGCGCCAGGCCTTCCTGCAAACGATGCCGCCGCATACCAATGTCGGGGCGCTCTTCTATTTCCGGCTCGGACTTGTCGAAGCCGCCAATTGGTTCGTGCCATTGGTCTTTGCGGGCTTACTGCTACTCGCCTTCAAGAAGGGCGAGCGCTTTGCGCCCGTCATTGTCAGCGTTAATTGGCTCGGCGTTCCGCTTTCCTACATCAACGGCTTGCTGCTCGCGCTGGTTTTCTTCCTGCCGCAGCTGGTCGGGCTGGTCTCGCTGCTGCTCTTGGCCTTCATGCTTGCGCAGGTTTTTGCGATCGCCCGCATCCTGAGGATGATCTTCTACGGCCAAGGCCTGATGGTCGGCGCGCTCACGCTGGTGCTGCTCGTGCCGTCGCTCATGCTGTCCGAAGATCTGCAACGCTTTCTCGGCATCTATCCGATATAGATCCGTCGGAATCGACCTATTCCGATAGTGCGGCCATCCGCGCCTTCAGAAGATCGATCATCCCTTTCACCTTCGCCGTCAGCGCGCCCGGCGGTCGGAGCGCGTGGATGCCGCTGCCATCCGGTCTCGGTGGCAGCGTTGGGAAGAGCCGCACCAGCCTGCCGTCCCTGAGTGGTTCGGCTACCAGCCATGTTTGCAGATGGATGATCCCCAGGCCGGCGATGGCGCTTGCAAGAAGCCCATCCATGTCGGCGCAGACAAAACGACCGGAAACCTCGAGCCGGTCTTCGGATCCAGCGTCGTCGAACTGCCACATCCCGGCCTTCATCGGCTTCGGCGTGCTCAGGCAGGCGTGATGCACGAGGTCTGCCGGGACGGCCGGAACACCGTGCCGCTGAAGATAGGACGGCGCGGCGCAGACGACGCTCGCCGTTGTCGCAAGCTTCGTCGCGAGAAGCGCGGAATCCTGTAGCTTGCCGATGCGGACAGCGAGATCGATGTTCTCCCCGATCGGATTCACGGCCCGATCCTCCAAAGACAGTTCGAGATGCACCTTCGGGAACCGTTCCAGATAGATTGGCACGAGCGGTACAACATGACGCTGCCCGAAGCAGACCGGCGCCGAAATCGTAAGCCATCCCTGCGGTTCGCTCGCCATTGCCGCGACGACGCTCCTGGTCTCCTCGAGCTGGCCAAGCGCCTGCCGGGCGCGGTGGCGAAGTGTCTCCCCTGCTGACGTCAATGCGAGCCGGCGCGTCGACCGATAGAATAGCTCGACTCCGAGCTCAGTTTCCAGCAGGTCGATCTGCCGCGATATCGATGACGCCTGCATGCCAAGATCCCGACCGGTAGCGGAAAAGCTTCCCGTGGCAACGACCTTGAGGAAGATGTCCAGTCGATCCGCGAAACCCGTCATCTTTGCGCTCCATGCCAAGCTCTTGCAGATATAGAGCCGATTATCGCAATGGTGCGCAAGTATTAAGGTCCTCCCCGTCGTCAATGACGCTAGGAAGTCCCCCTCCTCGGCGAGACCCCACATTTTCCGACTTTACACACTGCCGGCCCCCCGACCGGCAGACCGATACTGCACACCATTTTCTTTGAGAGGAAAAACATGTCTTCCGACGCAATCGCCATCAGACCGGACCCGCAAATGGCTCGGTTGCTCGACAGCGCAATTGACTCCGCGTTGGAGGAGAAGCGGCTCGTCGGAACTGTTGTCCTCGTCGCCCGAGAGGGCAGCATCATCTACGGTCGCGCCGCCGGCATGGCGGACCGCGAGAACAGCCTGCCGATGCGCACGGATACCATCTTCCGGCTTTCCTCGGTGACCAAGCCAATCGTCGCCATCGCCGCGATGCGGCTCGTCGAAGAAGGGCGGATCAATCTGGCTGATCCTGTTACCCGCTGGCTGCCCTATTTTCGTCCCCGGTTTCCGGACGGGCCCACGCCTGCCATCACGATCCATCATCTGCTGATGCATACGGCTGGCCTCGACGACAGTTTGCCAGGAGATGCCGGCGAAGGGAGGCTAGGCGGTACCAATCTCGCGGGTGGACACCCTGCCTGCATCGCGCTCGAAGAAAAGCTTCGCCGGCTTGCAAACGCACCGTTGCTTTACGCACCCGGCACGGGCTGGCGCTATTCGATCTCGATGGATGTGCTCGGCGGCGTCATCGAGAAGGAGACCGGCGGCCCGCTGGGCGAAGCGGTCGCCGCGCTCGTCACTCGACCGCTCGGACTTTCCGATACTGCGTTTCATGTAACGGATCGCGCCCGCCTTGCCGTCCCTTACAAGAATGCGACGCCGGAACCCCAGCCGATGGGATGCGAGGATTCGGTTGTCACCTCTTCCGGCGTGGTCCGCTATTCGACGGAGCGCATCCTTGATCCTGATACCTATCATTCCGCCAGCGGCGGCATGGCAGGCACAGCCGAGAACATCCTCGCCATCCTCGAAACCGTTAGACGCGGCGGAGCGCCGCTGCTCGACACAAGCACAGTCTCAGCAATGGTCCGCGACCAGACGAACGGCCTCGCCGGACTCGAGCGACCCGGGCTCGGCTTCGGCTACGGTTGGGCTGTGGTCACTGATCCGGATCGTGCCGATCTGCCGCTGGCACGGGGAGCGTTCCAGTGGGGCGGCGTCTACGGCCACTCTTGGTTCGTCGATCAGGAGAGGAAACTGACAGTGGTAGCCCTCACGAACACCGCGCTCGAAGGATTGTTCGGCACATTCCCTTTGGATATCGGCAAGGCCGTCTATCGGGCCTTGTAGCCCTGCCGAACCGGAGGCGTCTTCAAATATTCGATGATCTTGAAAGGCTCCTCGCCGGACTGGCGGATCATGGCGAGTTTTTGCGGGAGGTACAGCAGGACGGATCATGACAGATCGTCATCGTCGTCTGCCATTGTCTGCCGGCGATCGGAGATCACCGCCGGATAATCCACCAGCATGAAATAGAGTCCATCCGGCGGCGCAACAGGGCCACAGGCCTTGCGGTCGCGTGCGTCCAATGCGGCGCGGACATCGTCCGGCGTCCATTTGCCCTCGCCTGCAAGCTTGAGTGTTCCCGCGAAGGAACGGATCTGGTTGTGCAGGAAGCTTTGGGCGGTGGCACGGATCTCGATCAGCTCGCCATTTCTTGTCACATCCAGCCGATCAAGCGTGCGGACAGGGCTGTTTGCCTGACAATGGGCGGAACGGAATGTCGAGAAATCATGCTTGCCGACCAAGGTCTGCGCCGCCGCATGCATAGCCTCATGGTCAAGCGGCTTCGGCACCCACCAGGCCTTGCCGGCTTCGAGCGCCAGCGGCGCCCGGCGGCTGATGATGCGATAGAGATAGTGGCGCCTGAGCGCCGAGAACCGTGCATCGAAGAATTCGCTGGCGACTTCCACGCTGATGATTGCGACCCGCTCACCGGCCATCTTGAGATGAGCGTTCAGAGCATTCTGGAGCTTGAAGGCCGACCACTCTCTGGTAAGGTCGGCATGAACCACCTGACCCATGGCATGAACGCCGGAATCGGTGCGGCCCGCCCCACGGATCGAGACAGTCTCACCGCTTGCCGACAGGATCGCCTTCTCGATCGCGCCCTGGACGGAAGGCCCGTTTTCCTGCCGCTGCCAGCCGACATAAGGACCACCGTCATATTCGACGATCATGCGGTAGCGATGCATCAGGAAAGCCTCGAGCCAGATGCAAGCGGTGTCCCGCGCAGAAAATCGGCGGCAGGCAACGGCTTGCCACCGGCCTTCTGCAGCCTGGTCAGGCGAACGGCGCCGGTTCCACAAGCAACGACCAGATCATCTGTCACCAGTTCGCCGGCACTGCCACTACCTTGCGCGAGTTCGGAGGCCAGCACCTTGACGCGCTCAGGCTTGCCGCCGATCGCCACTTCGAACCATGCGCCCGGAAATGGTGCCAAACCGCGAATGTGGTTATGGACTTCCACGGCGTCCCGCGAGAAGTCGATCCGAGTCTCGCCCTTGTCGATCTTGGCGGCGTAGACCACGCCGTCCGACGGCTGCTGCATAAGGGGAAGATCGCCCATCTCGAGCTTGACCATCGCGTCAGCCATCGCCTTGGCACCGACATGCATCAGCTTGTCGTGCAACTCGCCAGCCGTGGTATTGGCGCCGATCTTAACCTCGCTGGTGAGCGCGACGGGGCCGGTGTCCAGGCCCTTGTCCATCTTCATCACCATCATGCCGGTCTTCTCGTCGCCGGCCATGATCGCCCGTTGGATCGGGGCGGCACCCCGCCACCGTGGCAGAAGCGAGGCGTGTCCATTGTAGCAGCCGTAACGCGTGCCGCTCAGGATCGCCTCCGGCAGCAGCAGGCCATAGGCGACGACAACGGCAACGTCGGCATCGTGAGCCTTGAAGCGCTCACGCTCTTCCGGATCCTTGAAATTCACCGGCGTAAAGACCGGGATATCGAGCAGTTCGGCGGCCTGATGCACGGGCGACTTCTGCAGGTCCAACCCGCGCCGTCCGCCGGGCCTTGGCGGCTGCGTGTAGACGGCAAGAATCGTATGCCCGGCGTCGACCAATGCACGCAGGGTCGGCACGGAGAATTCGGGCGTGCCCATGAAGATGATGCGAAGCGACATTTTATCCGCCATGTTTCCGGTCAGCCTCTTCAAACGGGTTTTGCGAGCGCCATATCAAGCCCCCTGCGAACCCGTGCTCGACGACATCGCTACCCGGACGGGGCCGGTGCCGGCGCGGTCGGACCACAACGCCGCATCGCAAGCCGGCTACCGCCGCAGCCTGGAGCTAAAGCGCCTTCGCCGACTTGGCCGCCTTGGTGAACTTCTTGATCACCATGTCTCGCTTGAGGCGAGAGATGTGGTCGATGAAGAGAACGCCGTTCAGGTGATCGATTTCGTGCTGCAGGCAGGTCGCGAGCAGGCCGTCGGCCTCCACCGTCTGCTCCTTGCCGTCCCGGTCGAGATATTTGACGGTGACGGTCGCCGGGCGTTCGACCTCGGCATAGTAGTCAGGGATAGAAAGGCATCCCTCCTCGTACACCGAGCGCTCGTCGGACGATACGACGATCTCCGGATTGACGAATACGAGGGGCTGCTTCTCTTCGCCTTCGCGGGAAACGTCAATGACCAGCATGCGGCGCGGCACGCCGATCTGGATGGCAGCAAGGCCGATGCCCGGCGCATCGTACATGGTTTCAAGCATGTCGTCGGCAAGGCGCTGAAAATCGGCATCGACGCGCTCGATCGGCTTGGAAACCTGACGAAGCAGCGGATCGGGGAGAATGATGAGTGGCTTGATGGTCATGGCGTTCCCATAACGCATCTTTTTCCAGGATGGAATTATCCGAGAGGCGGGCGGAGCGCTTTTTTGCGCTCCAGCCCGGAAATTTGCCGTATTCGTGTCAGGCGGCGCGACGCGGAGCGATCATCGAACGACCTTCAATGCCGGTCCGGAAGCGCTGCAGCAATGCCACCAGATTGTCGACTTCGCCACGAAGGTGCCGCGTCTCGGCAGAGGTATTCTCGACCATTCCCGAGTTCTGCTGGGTGATCGTGTCCATGTTGCGGATGGCGACGCTGACCTCATTGACGCCTGTTGCCTGATCACGGGCGGCGGCGGCGATGTCGGCGACGAAGCGGTTGATGACATCGATACGGTTGATCATGTCGCTCAGCGCCTCGCCGGTGCTGCTGACGATGTCGACGCCTTCGTTCACCTGGACCGAGCTTTCCGAAATCAGGTTCTTGATCTCCTTGGCGGCGTCGGCGGTGCGTTGCGCGAGCTGGCGGACTTCCTGCGCCACAACGGCAAAGCCCTTGCCCGCATCGCCGGCGCGCGCGGCTTCGACACCGGCGTTCAGCGCCAGCAGGTTCGTCTGGAAGGCAATCTCATCGATCACGCCGATGATCTTTGCGATCTCGGTCGACGACTTTTCGATGCCGGCCATCGCCGAAACGGCGCTGGTGACGAGTTCGCCCGAACTCTTGGCCTTCTGCTGCGTCTCCCGAACTGCACCCGATGCCTTTTCGGCGTTTGCGGCAGTCTGACCGACGCTGACGGAAAGCTGCTGGAGCGCCGCCGAGCTTTCCTCGACGCCCGCGGCCTGCTGGGCGGTCCGCAAGGCAAGGTCATCGGAAGCCTTGGCGATAATATCGGTGCCCCTCAGGATTTCACCCGAGGTTGCCCGCACTGAGGCAAAAGATGTACGAAGAGCCGCGACCGCACGGTTGTAATCGTCGGCCATGTCCTTGAAGTTGCCCGGAAGGTCGGACGGCAGTGTCGCCTCAAGATCGCCGTTCGAGAGCGCTTCCAGGCTGCGGCGAAGATGATCGAGCGCGATTGTCTGATCGTGCTCGGCTTTCGCCCGCTCTTCCTCCAGCTTCCGGCGCTTCTCTTCAAGCGCTTCGAGGTAGACCGAGATCGAGTAGTCCATATCGAGCATCGCGGCTTTGATGACGGCGGCGAGCTTTTCAGCCAGCACCTTGCCCTGCTGCCTTGCGAACATAGAGGGCCATTGCTTGGCCATCAGGCCCTTGACGAGTTCGCTCATCAGCAAGGCATAGCCACCGATGTACCAGCGCGGCTCGAGGCCGATGCGGGCATGCGTCTTGCCGACCGCGACAACACCTTTCACATAGGCCTCGTCGAAGTTGCCGCCAGCCAGATTGGCCCAATGGTCTTCCTGGCGCTTCTTGGCCTGCCCCATATGCGCCTTGTCGGCAAAGAAACTCGCGACTTCGGATGTCTTCGCCAGCTTCGCGTAGAATTTGTCGAGGGCACCGCCGAGTAGCTCCGAGATCGCCGGACGCATTTCGCGGAGCGCCGTGCGAGCTCCATCGTCCAGCTCGATAAAATCGAGGCGTTGCTTGAGCGCGCTGTCGGATTGCTGGCTGGTCATGATGTCTCTGCTTTGTGATTGATACGAAAGGGAATTTGAGAAGAGCTTTTGCGCAATATGGTTGAGCAATAGTTAAGTAGGTCCCTCATTTGTCGGCCGTCGTTTGTTCCTTCCGGTCATCTCGCTTGCCAAAACGCTTGTGAGTTGTTCACGTTTTGATCTAGATATCTCATTTGAGTTTGCTATTGTTGCCGGCATGAACACCAGCCCTGAGTCGTTTCTCCTCGCCCTGTCGCAGACAAGCCCCGCCATGCTGGCCCTCGCCGGAGGCGCAATCGCCGCGCTCATCCTGCTTCTGGTCGTCCTCCTCGTCCGCGGCGGGCAGGTGCGACGCGAGCAGGCCGAGGTGGCGAGTCTTCGTGCGGCCGAAACGGATGCCCGCATGGCGGAACTTCTGAAGATCCAGGCAGAGATGCACGGACGCATGTCGACGATGGCCGAAGTGTTCGGCTCGAGACAGTCCGAGCTCAACCAGGCGATCAACCAGCGCTTGGACGGAATGTCGCAGCGCGTCAGCACGACGATCAGCGAACAGACCAAATCGACGCACGAGAACCTGCAACGGCTGCAGGAGCGTCTCGCCGTCATCGATGCCGCCCAGAGCAACATCCAGACGCTGGCGAAGGACGTCGTCGGCCTGCAGGCGATCCTCTCCAACAAGCAGACGCGCGGCGCTTTCGGCCAATCGCGAATGGAGACGATCGTTGCCGACGGCCTGCCGATGGGCGCCTATGCATTCCAGCAAACGCTGTCCAACGGCTCGCGCCCCGACTGCACGATCCGTATGCCCAACGGCGCACCGCCCCTGGTGATCGACGCGAAATTTCCGCTTGAGGCCTGGAACGCGATCCGAGATGCCGGTGGTCCGGATGGAGCCAAAGTCGCCTCACAGCAGTTTCGCCGCGATATGGAAACGCATATTCGCGACATCTCCGAGAAATACCTGATCCAGGGGGAGACGCAGGACACGGCCTTCATGTTCGTGCCGTCGGAATCGATCTTCGCGGAGATCCACGAGAATTTCGAAGCGATCGTGCAGAAGGCGCATCGATCGCGCATCGTCATCGTGTCTCCTTCGCTGCTGATGCTGTCCATCCAGGTCATCCAGGCTGTGCTGAAGGATCAGCGGATGCGGGCGCAGGCACACGTCATCCAGGGCGAAGTCGCGAATCTGATGGACGATCTCGGTCGTCTCGACGAGCGCGTCCGCAAGCTGCAGAACCATTTTTCCATGGCCCAGAGAGATGTCGACCAGATCCTCACCTCCGCCGATAAGCTCACCAAGCGCGGCGCGAAGATCGAGGCTCTGGAATTCGAGGGCGGCGACGGCGGGAAGGCCGGGCGCGACAATGATCCCGCACCAAAATCCGTCGACAGTCGCAGTGGGCTTCTCAAGCTCAGGGTGGTTGACGACGAGTAAGGCCTTCGGGCAGTGTCGCGCCCAAGAAAAACACCGGACGGGACACCCATGATCACAGTTTTCGGCTCCATCAACATGGACCTCATCGCCACCACCGCACGCTTGCCGAAACCCGGCGAGACGGTCGCTGGCAATGGCTTCTCGACCGCCGCAGGCGGCAAGGGCGCCAATCAGGCGCTGGCGGCACGACGCGCTGGACGCACCGTACACATGGCAGGGGCCGTCGGCCGCGATGGCTTCGCGGAGCCCGCGCTCGCGCTCCTGAAAGACGCCGGTACGGAGCTTGGGACAGTCAAGCAGGTCGACGAGCCGACAGGAACCGCACTGATCCTCGTCGGCGGTGACGGCGAAAACATGATTGCCGTTGTGCCCGGCGCAAACGGTACGGTGACGCCAGCCGATGCCGACGCGGCGGTGGGGGCCATGAGCAAGGACGACATCCTGATGCTTCAGTTTGAAGTTCCCGTTCCGGCCGTCGAGCAGGCGCTGGCCGGCGCCCGCGCCAAAGGCGTGACGACCGTCCTCAACCTCGCCCCGCTGATCGACGATGCCGCTCGCCTCGGTCGCCTTGCCGACATCGTGATCGCAAACGAAACAGAGTTCGAGCGTCTCGCCGGCCAGGAGAACATGGCGGCGGATGATCGCGAGGCTGCATTGAAGCGGCTCAATGCAGAAACCGGGCAGACCCTGATCGTGACGCTCGGCGCGGACGGCGTGATCGCGATCCGCGATGGTGTCATTTCCCGCGCCAAGGGACTGAAGATCGAGCCCGTCGATACGGTCGGGGCCGGTGACACCTTCTGCGGCTACTTCGCGGCGAGCCTGGACGAGGGGCTGGATTTCGAAGCCTCCCTACGCCGCGCGGCGGTCGCTGGATCGATCGCGTGCCTCAAGCAGGGCGCTCAGCCATCGATCCCGTTGAACGCCGAAGTCGCAAAAGCGCTATAGGGCAAGTCCTCCCGCGACATGCCGCGACTGCTTGGCGCAGATGCGGTCGATTTTCATTAGATTTCATTCAAATTTAATAGGTTTCCGGCGATGGTCCTGCCATCACCGGACCTCTCCAGGGGCCGGGCTCTGTAACGGCTGCTCCATGAGGGGGCGACGCCTCGTTCCCTGTGCCGATGAATGCCCCGTTCGGCGCATCCTTGCTTCCCGAGGAACCCATGTTCATCTTTCGCATGAAATCGCTTGCAGCCAAGCTTATCCTCGTTACCGGCATTGCCATCGCGCTCGTCCTCCTCGTTTCCAACTACTTCCTGATCGGTGAGACGCGCAATCGCGTCCAGACCCTCACCATGGATCAGGCCAATCTCGAAGCGAAGGCGATCGCCAACGAGGTCGCCTCCTCAGTTGGAGAACTGGCCGGCGCGGCACGTTCCATGGCCGGTTCGATCGGCCGTGGTCAGGAAGGTAAATACCTCGATCGCAAGGCCGTTCTCGACATGCTGAAGGCGAACGTCGAGCGCAATCAATTCGCCTTCGGCAGCTGGTTTGCCGAAGAGCCTAACGCCTTCGACGGCCAGTCGCCGTCCATGGCAGGTAAGGCCGACTTCGGTGCCGCCAAGGATGGTACTTTCAACCCGTACTGGACGAAGAGCAAGGATGGCGGCTTCACCTTCTCCACCTTCAATTCCGACTACAAGGCCGCCTGGTATGCGCTTGCCGCGGAAAGCAAGAAGGGCGCGCTGACGCCGCCTTACGCGGAAACGACGACCGGCGAAAACACCGCGATGACCTCGATTGCCTATCCGGTCATGTCCGGCGGCAAGATGATTGGTGTCAGCGGCGTCGATATCTCACTGAAATCGCTCCGCGACAAGCTCTCGACGCTTCATCCATTCGGCTCCGGCCGCGTCACGCTGCTCTCGCAGACCGGCAAATGGATCGTCGCGCCGATCCCCGATCTATCGATGAAGGACTATGACGGCGAAGGCGCTGATGCGGTCAAGAGCGCGCTCTCGACGTTGCAGCCCGCGGTCGTCAAGAACCTGACTTTCGACGGCTACGAACCCTTCGACCGCGTCATCTATCCCTTCGCCCTGCCGGATGTGAACTCGACCTGGGCGATCCTCGTGGATGTGCCACACACAGCCATCAACGCGCCTGTGCAGGATCAAACCTTCCTGATGATCGTCGCTGGCATCCTCGTGCTTGCCGCCGTCATGATCGCTCTCTACTTCGCGGTCCGCGCCTTCGTTCAGCGGCCGATCGGCGGCCTGGTCGCCACCGTCAAGGCGCTCAGCGACGGCAAGTACGAACAGCCGGTAGCCGGCCAGGATCGCGCCGACGAGATCGGCTCTGTGGCGAAGGCCCTTGAAGGCTTCCGCTTTGCGCTAGCTGACGCACAGCGCCTTGAGACCGAGGCGAACAGCCAGCGTGACGCCGCCGAAGCCGAGCGCGGCCGCTCGGAAACGGAGCGTCAGCAGTCGATCACGTTGCAGCGCCACATCGTCTCGATCGTCGGCTCCGGTCTGTCCGAGCTGTCGCAGGGCAATCTCGGCCACCGCATCACCGAGGACTTCCCGGGCGAATACGCAAAGCTGAAGCAGGATTTCAACGCGGCGCTCGAAAGCCTCGAGGAAACCATCAACACGATGAATCTCAGCGTCGTGAACATCGGCTCCGGCACCAGCGAAATCAGCGGCAGCGCCTCCGATCTCGCCAAGCGCACCGAGCAGCAGGCGGCAAGCCTGGAAGAGACGGCGGCCGCACTCAACGAGCTCACCGCACAGGTCAACTCCAGCGCCGACAACGCCCGCACAGCAGCTGATAACGTCAACCTCGCCTGCCAGGATGCGGAGAAATCAGGCGAAGTGGTACGTAAGGCGATCGCCTCGATGCAGGGCATCGAGCAATCCTCCACCGAGGTTTCGCGCATCATCGGCGTCATCGACGAGATTGCGTTCCAGACCAACCTGCTGGCGCTGAATGCCGGCGTCGAAGCGGCACGTGCCGGTGAAGCCGGCAAGGGCTTTGCCGTCGTCGCGCAGGAAGTTCGCGAACTTGCACAGCGTTCCGCCAATGCTGCCAAGGAGATCAAGACGCTCATCAACACCTCGGCCGTGCAGGTCAAGGAAGGCGTTGATCTGGTTGGCCGCGCCGGCGATACGCTGCACAAGATCTCCGAGCAGGTCATGGGCATCAATGGCCTCATCCGCCAGATCTCGGCATCGGCCAGCGAACAGGCGATCGGCCTGAAGGAGATCAACCAGGCCATGAACCAGATGGACCAGGTTACTCAGCAGAACGCCGCCATGGTCGAGGAGACGACGGCAGCCAGCGTCACGCTCAACGACGAGGCCCAGACGCTGAAGCAACTCGTGACACGTTTCCGGGTATCCGGCATGGGTCACGCTTCCGCACTGCGCTCGACGGCTCAGCAGATGCGCGCGCCAGCCGCGGCACCGATCTATCGTCAGGCCGCGGCACCGGCCCCCCGCCGCGCGGCTCCTCAAACACACGGCTCGGCAGCACTTGCCCAGGACAACTGGGAAGAGTTCTAAGCCGAGTTCGACCGGTTGAAACAAAAAAAGGCGCCTGAGCAATCAGGCGCCTTTTTACTGAAATGTTGAATGCTCAGGCTGCGTTCGAGGTCTGCTCCTCGTTGAGGAACGCATAGATCGCCGAAGCGGAGTCGGTCGCACGCAGCTTGGCGACAAGATCATGATCGCGCAGCACGCGGGCGATGCGCGACAGGGCCTTGAGGTGATCGGCGCCAGCACCTTCAGGCGCCAGCAGCAGAAACACCAGATCCACGGGCTGATCGTCCAGAGCCTCAAAATCGACCGGCTGATCGAGACGCGCGAAGATGCCGACGATGGAGTGGACGCTTGCGAGCTTGCCGTGCGGTATGGCGATACCGTTGCCGACGCCGGTCGAACCAAGGCGCTCGCGCTGCAGGACAACATCGAAAATTTCCCGCTCCGAAAGCCCTGTGACTTTCGACGCCTTTGCAGCCAATTCCTGGAGGAGCTGTTTCTTGGAATTTACCCTGAGGGCGGGAATTATCGCATTTTGCTGCAGCAAATCTGCCAATGCCATTTTATTTTCCTTCTGCGCCGAGAAAGGAGAGCGGCAGCCTAACTGCCGCCCTTCGCCTTGATCTCAGCTTTTGATGCTGGCTGCATCGATCCAGCCAATGTTACCGTCATGCCGACGATAAACGATGTTTAGTTGTTCCTTGCCTGGGCTGCGAAAAAGCAGCAGCGGCTCGTCCGTCATGTCGAGCGCCATCACGGCGGTCGCGACCGACATTGTTTTCAGTTGCTTGGTGCTTTCGGCGACAATCGCCGGCGCGAAATCATCCGGAATTTCGTCGTCGTGATCCGACATCCCACCCATCACGGTATACGCGACTTCGGCAGAACCATTCTGGTGATTTCCGGAGTGGTGATCCTTCAGTTTGCGCTTGTAGCGGCGAAGACGCTTCTCAATCCGTTCGGACGCTGCATCAAAGGCCAACTGCGGATCCATCGCCTCCCCGGCGGCGTGCAATACAACTCCGCTATCGAGATGAAGCTTGCAGTCGGCGGAAAACCGGGCGTTGGCCTTCTGCACGATCACTTGACCGGAATACCCTCCGTCGAAGTATTTCGTGACGGCGACACCGATTTGGTCCTCGATCCGCTGACGGAACGAGTCACCAATTTCCATATGTTTACCGGATACACGCACACTCATGGAGTTTCCCTTCTTATGATGGTTTGCGAGTACCAGTCTACGCCAAGGCTCACCCTCATCCAAGCACTTCGCGCGATCCCAAGCAAGATCGGCCGAAGTTCCCGGCTTCAGGCACCCTGAGGATGATGGGGATAACTTCCAACGCTGTCCACAGCGCCAATTGCGGCGCGCTTCTAGCCAGAAGTTACCAAAATGTCAACAGACACATGCATTAGAATTACCGAATACACGCAGTAGTCGCTTCAGGCAACTATCAAAAGCCAGCGACCTTCGCCAAAGCCCGCTTCTCCCGCCTGCGCTGGACCGACGAAGCGATGTTCATCGCCTCGCGATACTTGGCCACCGTTCGACGGGCAAGGTCGACGCCGCCCTGCTTCAGGATATCGACGATGTCGTCATCGGAAAGCACGGCTTCCGGGCTTTCCTGCGAGATCAGCGTCCGGATCTTGTGGCGCACGGCCTCGGCCGAATGGCTGTCGCCGCCTTCAACGGCGCTGATTGAAACGCTGAAGAAATACTTGAGCTCGAAGAGCCCCCGCGGTGTCAGCATATACTTGTTCGACGTCACGCGGCTGACGGTGGATTCGTGCATCTTGATGGCATCGGCTACCGTCTTCAGGTTGAGCGGGCGCAGATGATCGACACCGTGCATCAGGAAGGCATCCTGCTGGCGCACGATTTCGCTTGCCACCTTCATGATCGTCTTGGCGCGCTGATCCAGGCTCCGGGTCAGCCAGTTGGCGGTCTGCAGACACTCCGAAAGAAAGGCATGATCGTCACCATTCTTCGTGACTTTTGAAAAATACGCCTGATTGACCAGAACGCGCGGCAGCGTGTCGGGATTGAGCTCGATCAGCCAGCCGCCGTCTGAGCCTGCCCGCACGACGACGTCGGGCATGATCGCTTCCGACATTCCCGCCTCGAAGCCGGCGCCCGGTTTCGGATTGAGCTGGCGGATCTCGCCCAGCATGTCGAGAAGGTCCTCCTCATCCACGCCACATAGCCGCTTCAGCGTCGCGAAGTCGCGCCGGGCCAGAAGCTCGAGATTGCAGACCAGCGCCTGCATGGCGGGATCGAAGCGGTCCTTCTGGCGAAGCTGGATCGCCAGGCATTCGGCCAGATTGCGCGCGAAAACACCGGGCGGATCAAGCGTCTGCAAAGCGGTGATCACGCGCTCGACATCGTCGACGCTTGCGCCCAGTCGATCGGCCGCTTCCGTCGCATCGCCCTGGAGATAGCCTGCCTCGTCCAGCAGATCGACAAGGTGCTGGGCGATCAGGCGATCGGACATATCAGGCAGGATAAAGGGCAATTGCTGGGCAAGGTGATCGCGAAGCGATATCTGACCGGCAACGAAGTCATCGAGATCGTAGCTGTCGGCCCCTTCGCTATTACCCGGCATCGACTTCCACTGGCTGATCAGTTCGGGAGCATCGGCGCGCTGCGGAACGCCGTCATCGGGAAAGACGTTGGCATAGTTGGCGTCGAGCTCGTCGTTGAGGCGGCTGGCACCACTGTTGTTGCCGCTCTCGTACCAATCGCCCGACAAGACCTCGGTTCGGCTGTCGTAGCCACCGTCGCCGGGCTCTTCCACCTGTGGCGCGTAGGTTTCTTCTTCCGTGCCGCCGCGCTCGCTGCCTGATTCCGCATCATTTGACGGAATCTCGAGCAGCGGGTTCTTTTCGACCTCCTGGGCAATAAACTGCGTCAGCTCGAAATGCGTCATTTGCAGCAACTGGATGGACTGCATCAGTTGCGGTGTCATGACCAGCGACTGGTTCTGGCGCAGGAAAAGATTGGCCGACAGTGCCATAGCGGACGCGAAACTCCCGTTCGTCTCCTCCGGGAAACCGCGTCCTGCCACGGGCTCAGGCCACGGAAATCCAAGTTGGCCCAAAAATTGCTTTTTTATTCTATTTGGTCAAGCGGAACTGTCACAGAAGGTGAATTTCCGCGGCGGCGGAGCGCGTCAAAGGCTGAAATTGTCGCCCAGATACAAGCGGCGCACTTCGGGGTTGTTGACGATGTCGTTGGCACGACCGTGGGTCAGGACTTCGCCCGCATGGATGATATAGGCGCGATCGATCAGGCCGAGCGTCTCGCGCACATTATGATCGGTGATCAGCACGCCGATGCCGCGTGCCGTCAGGTGATGCACAAGGTGCTGGATGTCGGCCACGGAAATCGGATCGACGCCCGCGAACGGCTCGTCGAGGAGCATGAAAGTCGGATCGGTTGCCAGCGCGCGGGCGATTTCGAGGCGACGGCGCTCGCCACCGGAAAGCGACACGGCCGCGTTCTTGCGCAGCTTGCGAATGTGAAACTCATCGAGCAGTTCGTCGAGCTTCTTTTCGCGTGCGGCCTTGTCGTTGATATGCACTTCCAGAACGGCGCGAATATTCTCTTCGACGGTCAATCCCCGGAAGATTGACGCTTCCTGCGGCAGATAGCCAACGCCCAGCCGCGAGCGTCGATACATCGGCATCGTCGTCACGTCGTTGCCGTCGATCTCGATCGTACCCTCGTCAACGGGCACAAGCCCGGTGATCATATAGAAGCAGGTCGTCTTGCCGGCGCCGTTCGGACCCAGCAGGCCAACAGCCTCGCCGCGTCGAACGACCAGCGACACGCCGTTCACGACACGCCGCGTGCTATAGGTCTTGGTCAGACCGCGCGCAATCAGCGTGCCCTGGTAACGGCTCTTGTCACCGGCGGGGGTCTCAGCAGCCACTTGGGCCCCGGACCTGCCGAACATGGTCGATAGCGAGAATAACTTCACGTGGTAAGGCCGGGGTCAGTTCTGTTTCTGTGACTTCGGATCAAGCTGAATCTGGACGCGCCCCCCGCAGCTCTCCAACTGTGCCTGTCCCGTCTCCATGTGCACCGTCAGTTGGCAGCCCGTGAAGACGTTCGGTCCATCAGTAAGGATCACCTTGTCGCCCTTGAGGATGAAAAGTTGCTTGGCCATATCGAAAGAGCCGTTGTCGGCCGTGGCCGTCTGCGTACCGGAGTTCAGAAACACCTTGTCCGTGACGATAATGTGATCGATATCGGCGTTGCCCGACGAAATCGACGCCGAAGCGGTCTTTGCGCCAGCCGCCGGAGCCGCATTCGCATCGTCGGCCTTCGGCTTGTAATAGACCGTCATATGTCCGGCCTGCAGCGTCGTCTTGCCCTGCACCACCTTCACATTGCCCGTGAAATCGGCCGTATGCTCCTGATCATGGATCTCCAGCTTGTCGCTCTCGATCTGGATCGGCTCGTCATTGTTCAGCTTCAGGCCGTCCATCTGACTGGTTGTTGCCTGCGCCAGGGCGCCTCCGGCCAACAGCAGCAGCGCAACCGCACCACTAAGAAATACTGCTCCCGCCTTGCGGGTAGAAATGCGACAATCGTTTGTCATGGTGACCCGGCTGTTAAGTGCCCTGTTTGTGAATAGCGGACGGATCGACATTCATACGTACATTCCCCTCGAATGTGATCGTCTGCCCCTTATCCGTCATCTTGATCGAGCGCGCAACAATAGACGCGCTATCTTTCTGAATACTTACAGGATCCTCGCTCGTGAGTTTCCCGCCCTTGATGTCAACCTTGGCGCTCTGGAACTTGGCCGTCAGCCCGTTGCTCAAAAGGACGGCAAAAGGTGATTTGACATCGAGATTATCGGTCGCACGGTCGTAATCTGCAGCCGTGGCTTCGACGCGGGCGATCAGATCGTCCTTCATCGGCACCGCGGCCTTGATGTTCTGCAGCGTCATCAGATTCGGATTCTTGATATCCTGAAGCGCCCGTTCGGCCAACATCGAATAGTTGATGCCATCGGAATTGCGACCGGAGATCGCGGGCTTCTCCATAACGACCTTGCCATTCTCGATCTTCGCGCCCTCGATCTTGATGTTCTCCGGTAGATAGGTGCGGATTACGGAAACACCAATAAAGACCAGCGACACCACGACGGCGGCGATTGGAAGGATGATCTTCAGGCGGCGCACGCGCGCCGAATGGAAGCGCGCGGCGCCATAGGCGCTTCGCTCCGGCCTCACGTAGTCAGCCTCTCCGGTGCTGTTCAAAGTGTTGAGCATAAACAAGGTCCGTGTGGGTGATCAGGCAGCGTATATAGGCATTGTCGCGCCCGATCACAGTTCGTTTCGCATTATTACACCGACTTGCCAATATGGATTTTTTTCTGCAACAAACAAGAAAGGCGCCGACGCGTGGCAAATCAACGTGCCCGAACGGCGCTGGAACCCTAGATTTACGGGATCCCGCGTGTTCGCCATCCTGGAGGAATGAATGGACAGTTCGATGATCGCCGACCGCCGCAGGCTTCGCCGCAAGGTCGGTTTCTGGCGCGTCGTCGCGGTACTGCTGCTGGTGGTATTGGGATTCGCAGCCTACCGGTTATTCGTCGGCGACATCGCAACCAGCCGGCCGCACGTCGCCCATGTGACCATTTCCGGGTTGATTACCGATGATGACGAGCTGCTGGAACGGCTGAAGAAGATCGAGAAGAACGATGCGGTGAAGGCCGTGGTCGTCTCTATCTCCTCCCCGGGAGGTACGACCTATGGCGGCGAGCGGATCTTCAAGGCGATCCGCGCCATCGCCGCCAAGAAGCCTGTCGTATCCGACGTGCGCACGCTGGCCGCTTCCGCCGGCTACATGATCGCGACCGCCGGCGACATGATTATTGCCGGAGACAGCTCCATCACCGGCTCGATCGGGGTAATCTTCCAATACCCGCAGGTCAAGCCACTGCTCGACAAGATCGGCGTTTCACTGGAAGAAATCAAATCGTCACCGTTGAAGGCCGAACCCTCGCCGTTCCATCCGGCGAGCGAAGAGGCCAAGGCCATGATTAACAATATGATTGTCGACAGCTATGGCTGGTTCGTCGATCTCGTCGCCGAGCGGCGCAAGCTGCCGCGTGACGAGGTCCAAAAGCTTGCGGACGGCACGATTTTCACCGGCCGTCAGGCGCTCAAAGTCAAGCTGATCGACCAGATCGGCGGCGATGACGAGATCAGGGCCTACCTTGAGACACGCAAGGTCAGCAAGAGCCTGCCTGAGGTCGATTGGGACAGGAAGAGCAGCACGCCATTCCTGCTCGCAGACAGCGCGTCTCAGATCCTAACGCTGCTTGGTTACGACGATCTTGCCAAGGCTCGCGATCTCGGCGGAATCCTGCCTCAAAAGTTGCTCCTTGACGGGCTCCTTTCAGTTTGGCAGGTTGGCCACGACTGATAAGAAATCAATAATTTAAGGGGGCGAACGTGATCAAGTCCGAACTGGTGCAGATAGTTGCAGCCCGCAACCCGCATCTTTACCATCGCGACGTCGAAAATATCGTCAACGCGGTGCTCGACGAGATCACCGACGCACTCGCGGCGGGTAACCGCGTCGAGCTGCGCGGATTCGGTGCGTTCTCGGTAAAAAATCGCCCGTCCCGCTCCGGCCGCAACCCGCGCACCGGCGATACCGTTTTCGTCGAGGAGAAGTGGGTTCCCTTCTTCAAGACCGGCAAGGAGCTTCGCGAGCGCCTCAATCCGGGACAGGCTGACGAAGAGGATTGATCCCGCCCTCACGGCTGCGTGCGGCAAGACCGCACTTGAACTTGGCTCCCGGCCCACTATCCTGCTGACCAGATCAAAGCGACGCGCCAAAGATGGCGCGCGTTGAAATACGGAGACCGAGCATGGCGAAGAAGATCACCAACCTATTGATTTTTCTGCCACTCGGAATCATCCTCATCATCTTCTGCGTCGCCAACAGGCAGGTTGTGACGCTTGCCTTCAATCCATTCCTGCCGGAAGACCGGGTGCTCTCGCTGTCGGCACCGTTCTTTGTGTTCATCTTCATCGCGCTGATCATCGGCATGGTCGTTGGCTCGGCCGCCACCTGGCTAAACCAGGGCAAACACCGCAAGCGCGCTCGCAGCGAGGCCAAGGAAGCCGTTCGCTGGCAGGCAGAGGCGGGCCGCCATAAGACCCGCGCCGAGGAAATTGTCGGGCAGTTGCCGTCGCGGTGACGCGCTCGCCAGCGTACAAAGGCCAGAGCGCAGGCTGAATTTCCGAGGCGCAAGCACTTGCAGCCACAAGCCCACCTCCATAGCTATATGAGATAGGCCCCACTGCACGTCTGCCAGGCACAGTCGTTTCGCGACACACGCGCCGCGCCTTGCGAGGATGAGACCATGAATATCGACGAAATCCTGCGGTCAGTCGTGGCCGTTAGCTCCTCAATTCCGGAAGACGCCTTTACGGCCGGCACACTCGGCACACGCCGGGAAGGCAGCGGCGTCGTTATCAGGGAGTCTGGACTGGTCCTCACCATTGGCTATTTGATCACCGAGGCCGAGGAAGTGTGGCTGACCTCGCTTGACGGGCGTGTCATCGCAGCCCATCCGCTCGCCTATGACCAGGAGACCGGGTTCGGCCTGCTTCAGGCGCTGGGCGACCTCGGCCTGCCTGCATTGGAATTTGGCGACGGCACGGGAGCCAGCCTCGGCGACCCAGTCGTGCTGGCGGACGGCATCGGCCAGTTCGTGGAAGCCAGGATCGTGGCAAAGCAGGAGTTCGCTGGCTATTGGGAATATCTGCTTGAGGAGGCGATCTTCACGACACCCGCGCATCCCTCCTGGGGAGGCGCTGCACTCATTGACGCCGAGGGCAAGTTGCTTGGGATCGGCTCCCTGCGCCTGCAGATGAGCCAAAACGGCGAGGTTGCCGACATCAACATGATCGTGCCGATCAACCTGCTTCCGCCAATTCTCGACGATCTAATGACCCGCGGCCGCGTGAACAAGCCGCCGCGCCCGTGGCTCGGCGCCTTCTCCGCGGAAAGCAATGGCGATGTGGTCGTGATGAGCGTGGCCGAGGGAAGCCCGGCGGCTGACGCCGGTTTGCGGCGAGGCGACATCATTTCCGAAATCCGCGATGGCGAAGTCGATGGACTTGCCGATTTCTATCGCAAGGTCTGGAGCAGCGGCCCCGCAGGCGCGGAAATCCCGATGCGTGTACTGCGCGATGGCCGCGAGGCGTGGCTGCGCGTCAGGTCCGCCGATCGCAACGCCTTCCTCAAGAAACCGCAATTGCAGTAGAGTCGGCGAGGGTCGATTATCCACCCGGATAAAAGCTCATCTCTTCGTAATCGCCTTCCGCTGACGTGCCTGATCCCGTAGCGACGAACCCCTTGGAACGATAGAAGGCATTCGCGCGGCTGTTCTTCACCAGGCATTTCAAACGATACTTGTTGTGCGGCCAGTCCGGCAGCGCCGCGAGCAACGCGGCACCGGCACCCTGCCCTTGCCAGGATTTGCTGACATAGAGCATGTGAATGAAATCGTCCGGCGGCCACAGCGTCATGAAGCCCGCGGTCTCGCCATTCGGGGCCTCCGCGAGCCACAGGTGTTCGCCTTGCGTGTGTGCTTGGAAATCTTCGTGACGGAAGCTTAAGGGATCGACCCACACGAAGGTCTCGCGACGCACGGCCAGATAAATGTCGGCCAGAATTTCCAGGTCTGACGGACGTGGCGGTCTGATCGTCCACTTTACAGATTGCGGCTGCGTTTGGATGACGGAGAAATCTATCAATTCGGACCCTTACTCCGCGGCCTTGGCACTGACGGCGGCGTTGAAATTGGAGAAGAACTGCTGCGCCAGCTTCGCCGATGTCGAGTCGATCAATCGCGCTCCAAGTTGCGCGATCTTGCCCCCGACCTGGGCTTTTGCTTCGTACTGCAGGACCGTTTCGCCGCCGTCGTCCTTGAGCACGACATCAGCCCCGCCTTTGGCAAAGCCAGCGATACCGCCCTTGCCTTCGCCTGAGATCGTGTAGCTCTCCGGCACGTTGATATTGGAAAGCGTGACTTCGCCGTTGAAGGTCGCCGAAACGGGGCCGATCTTCACCTTAACCACCGCCGCCAACTCGGTCGGCGACTTCATCTCCAGGCTCTGACAGCCCGGAATGCACTGCCTCAATATCTCAGGATCATTCAGCGCGGCCCATACGACATCCCGCGGCGCCATAATCCGTTCTTCGCCGGTCAAGTCCATCCGAAATCCTCCCATTTCGACCTGGCTCAATTTATCACAGCCGGAAAGCGCTTTGCCAAGGTGAAACGGAATGCTATTTGCACGAGCTCTATCGAATTGAAGCACGCGGAAAATCACGTTGAGACAGAAAGAACGCCGGCCAGGCCAGAAATCCGCCGCCGGCCCCTCCGGCGGACGCCGCGCCGACGATCGCAGCCCGCGCCCGACAAAGCCCGCTGCAAAGCCTGCGCCGGCTCGCGAGAAGGCCCGCGAACCGGCGTCTGTGCCGACGGCGGTTGAGCGGCAGTTGATGGTGCGCACCGGAGAACGTCCGGCTGAGCGCATTCCCGTCATTCTCGAATCCCTTGGCGCGGGTGACTTCCATCTGATCGACAGCGGCAATGGCGAGAAGCTTGAACAATACGGCCCTTACCGGATCGTGCGCCCCGAAGGCCAGGCGCTGTGGCAGCCATCTCTGCCAAAGCAGGTCTGGGAAAAGGTCGACGCCGTCTTCACCGGCGATACCGACGAGGAAGGCACAGGGCGCTGGCGCTTTCCCAAGGAGGCACTCGGCGAGACCTGGCCGCTCAACCTGCTCGGCGTGGATTTCCTTGGCCGTTTTACCTCCTTCCGGCATGTCGGCGTCTTTCCCGAGCAGATCGTCCACTGGACCTGGATGAAGCAGCAGGTCGAGACCGCCGGGCGACCACTGAAGGTGCTGAACCTCTTCGGCTACACCGGCGTCGCCTCTCTCGTTGCGGCAGCGGCAGGCGCAGAGGTTACGCATGTCGATGCGTCGAAAAAGGCGATCGGCTGGGCGCGCGAAAACCAGGCCCTGAGCCGGCTGGAGAAGGCGCCGATTCGCTGGATCTGCGAAGACGCGATGAAGTTCATCCAGCGCGAGGAACGCCGCGGCAACAAATACGACATCATCCTCACAGATCCGCCGAAATTCGGCCGTGGGCCGAATGGCGAGGTCTGGCATCTCTTCGAGCATCTGCCTGTCATGCTCGACATCTGTCGCGAGATCCTCTCGCCGAAGGCAGTCGGGCTGGTGCTGACAGCCTATTCGATCCGCGCCAGCTTCTATTCGATCCATGAGCTGATGCGCGAGACGATGCGCGGCGCCGGCGGTGTCGTCGAGTCAGGCGAGCTGGTCATTCGCGAGGCCGGGATGGACGGCAAGGCGCCTGGCCGCGCGCTCTCCACATCCCTCTTCTCCCGCTGGGTGCCGAAATGAGCCATGAACACAAGGGCCACGGCCCGCATAAGGTCGGGCACGTGAAAGAGGTCACCTCGCTCGCCAATCCCATCATCAAGGACATCAAGGCGCTCAGCGACAAGAAGACGCGTGAGCAGAGCGGCACCTTCATGGCCGAAGGGCTGAAGCTGGTGATCGATGCCATCGAGCTCGGCTGGACGATCCGCACGCTGGTTTACGCCAAGGCAGCCAAGGGCAAGCCGCTCGTCGAACAGATGGCGGCAAGGACCGTCGCCTCGGGTGGACTGGTGCTCGAGGTTAGCGAGAAAGTGCTTTCCTCGATCACCCGCCGCGACAATCCGCAGATGGTGGTCGGTATCTTCGAGAGCCGCTGGAGACCATTGCGCGAGATCCATCCGAAACAGGGTGAAACCTGGATTGCGCTCGACCGCGTCCGCGACCCTGGCAATCTCGGCACGATCATTCGCACGGCCGACGCTGCCGGCGCTTCCGGCGTCATCCTCGTCGGTGAGACGACCGATCCGTTCTCGCTCGAAACCGTGCGCGCCACCATGGGCTCGGTGTTTGCCGTTCCCGTTGCGCGCGCCACGGCGGACGAATTTATTGCCTGGAAGAACCGCGCCGGCGTTTCCGTCGTCGCCACGCATCTGGCCGGGTCAGTCGACTACCGGACGATTGACTACAAGAAGAAGCCAGTGGTCATCCTGATGGGCAACGAGCAATCCGGTCTGCCGGAGCATCTTGCCAAGGAAGCCGACGCGCTTGCCCGCATTCCGCAGCAGGGCCGCGCCGACTCGCTCAATCTGGCCGTCGCCAGCGCCGTCATGCTGTTTGAGGCACGCCGCCATCTCCTCTCACTCGACGAGGCCAAATGACCGAACAGACGCTAGAACGACCGACCCTGTTTGCCCGGCCGCTGCCGATCCTGATCTTCATCGTCATTGCCGTCGTGCTCGACCAGATCGTCAAGATCGTCGTCGACCACATGCTGCCGCTGCAGGAACCGGTGCACCTGATGCCGATGCTGGCGCTTTACCGGACCTACAATCTTGGCGTCGCCTTTTCGATGCTCGAGGGCATGGACGGCTGGTTCATCGTCGGCATGCGCCTGATCATCGTTGCTTTCGTCATCTGGCTCTGGCATCGCACCGGCAAGCAACGGACCTTTGCTCATCTCGGCTATGCGCTGATCATCGCCGGCGCGCTCGGCAACCTGATCGATCGCTTCCTCTACGGGCATGTGATCGACTACATCCTGTTTCATACCGAGACATGGTCGTTTGCCGTCTTCAACCTGGCTGACAGTTTCATCACGATCGGCGCGGGATGCGTGATTCTGGACGAGCTGATACAACCTAAAAACGCAAACCGCTAAAATCTTAGCGGTTTGCTGAAGGCATTTGGAACCGCCGCAATGCTATCACGGGACCATGCACGGTCTCGGTCAATTGCACGAAAGACTTGCCGCCGCGTTCCGGTGGCATACCGCTCATCGCAACGGCGAGCGGGTTTCGAATGCTGTTGCGCCCCAAACCGCGGTCGTTTCGCCATTCCAGCGTGATCGCGTCGGCCGCACGTTGCTGTCATGGTGGTTGGGCGGCCTTGGCGTTGTTGCCGGCTCTGTCCTTGTTGCCATGGCCGAGGCGGGCAACCCGCTGTTGCTGTCGATCGGCCTAGGCTTTGCCGCATTGTCTTTTGTCGTCCTTCTCGCAGTCCTTTCGACCGCGAGGCAGAGCCCCGCGCGGAAGCATCAGAGCGGCGTCTCATCCGCATGGAGCCAGGGGGCAGCTCTCTTCGCCGATATCCATGATGCGCTTGGCGACATTACTGTCACCCGCAACATGGACCGGCGTATCGTCGGCGCCAACGAGGTATTTCGTCGGCTGACCGGCAGGCTCAATCCGGAGGGACTGACTTGTGAGGAGATCGGGATTGCCTTTCGTCCCGGCCCTGCACCGCATCGCTTCGAAGTGGAGATCTCGACGCCCGAAGGTCAGCGTATCTACTTCTGGCGTGACGTCGTTACCCGCGATCCTGGCGATGGACGATTGTTGCTGCAGAGCATCGCCCGCGACGTCACCGAAGAGCGGCTGACGGCACAGGCTCGCGAGGAGGCTCGGCAAAAGGCCGAGTATAACAGCGCGGCCAAGTCACGCCTGCTTGCCACAGTCAGCCATGAAATCCGCACGCCGCTTTCCGGCATCCTCGGCATGACGCATCTCTTGACCGAAACCCGACAGACGCAGGAACAGCAGAATTATCTCACCGGCATCCGCCAATCCGGCTATGCATTGACACAGCTGGTCGAGGACCTGCTCGACTTCTCGACCATCGAGGTCGGTCGCTTTCAGCTGCGGCCGCGGGCCGAATCGCTGCGAAAGCTTCTTGAGAGCGTCGTCGAAATGCTCTCCCACCGTGCCCATGACAAGGGTATCGAGATCGGTGCCACTGTTTCCTCCAACCTGCCTGAACTGATGAGCTTCGATCCTGCGCGCCTGCGTCAGGTGCTGTTCAACGTGATCGGCAACGCCGTGAAATTCACCCAGGCAGGCGGTGTTTTCGTGCGAGCCTCGCTGGAGGCCAGCGACGTCCTGATCAGCGTCAACGATACCGGTCCGGGTATGACTCGGGAAGAACAGAACCGCGTCTTCGGTGAGTTCGAGCAAGGCGGAACGCCGATCGAAAGGAGTGCTGGGACGGGCCTAGGTCTGTCCATCTCCGCGCGTATCATGCGTGAGTTCGGCGGTTCCCTTGCGGTCGCCAGCGAAAAAGGAACAGGTAGCGAATTCATCATTCGGTTTCCGATCGACATACCGGAGGAAAGCCGCGGCAGCCGCAATGGCGTGCTTGCCGGCAGCCTCGTGCTGCTGCTGGCTCCTGCCGGCGCGGCGCGCATGGCGATATCGGAGACGATCGCAACACTCGGCGGCGATTGCCATCTGGTCACAGATGGCGCAAGCGCACACGAGATGCTGCTCGCCATGGCCGCAAGCGGCCGCCGCCCAACCGACATTATCGTCGATCACCGCATGTCGGCGGAGTTTGCCGACCACCTCGCCGACCGGGCCGAGATCGCGGCATTGGGCCTGCGCAAGACCTTTCTGGTCAACCCCGAGGAGCGCAACGCCCACCCGCTCGACCTGTTCGACGCCTGGCTGATACGGCCGCTGCGCGAGCAGTCGCTGATCGACGTCCTGCGTGGACGGATGCGCGGCATGGAGAAGCGCGATGCGCTGAACGACAACCAGCCCGGGTTTAGCGTTGCCATCCCTGACGCCGGAATCCAGAGCGGGCTGCGGATCCTTTTGGCGGAAGACGATCCGATCAACGCGATGCTCATTCGCGCGATGCTCGAAAAAGCCGGCCACACCGTCGAGCATGTCGAACATTTCGAAACGCTCCTCGACCGTGCGCTGTCTGAGGGAAGCGTGCGCCCCGATATCGTCATCAGCGACCTTTCCATGCCCGGGGGCGACGGCATCGATATGCTTGGCCGGCTACGCGGCCATGAACGGCGGCTCGATGTTCCACCCGTCCCGATCATCGTACTGACGGCCGACAAGCGCGACGAATCCCGTAGACAAGTCTTGCTGAATGGTGCAAACCGCGTCATGGTAAAGCCGGTTGACCCGATAAGGTTGCTGACGGAAGTCCAAGCTGTTGCTGCGCTTTCGGCCCGCCGCGCGGAGGCGCGGTAGCCATCAAACAACCGGCACGCTTCTTGCGTGTGACCGGGTATATGATGTCACTTTCCTGTCGCATATAAGTGTTTTATGGCGTGTCAAAAGCCGGCAACGGGAGAATCGCCATGTCAGTAGACGCCCTCAACTGTGACGTCGTCGCCGAGGTTCATCGGCCGTCGAGCACGCTTGCGCCAAAGGACGGCGATATCCTCGGCCGCATCGGCAATCTCGAGACCCGGCTTGCCCGCACAGCCAGCGAGATCGATGCCGCCCAGGCTGTTCGCTTCCGGGTTTTCGTCGAAGAAATGGGTGCGCAGCTTTCACCGGAAGCCATGCGCCGCAAACGTGATTTCGATTCCTACGACGCATTCTGCGACCACCTCCTGGTGCTCGATCGCTCGATCGAGGGCGACAGCGAGGATCAGATCGTCGGCACCTATCGCCTGCTGCGACAGGAAGTCGCGATGGCGAATGGTGGCTTTTACTCGGCTTCGGAATTCGCGATCGACGAACTCATTGCCCGCCATCCGGATAAGCGGTTCATGGAGCTCGGTCGCTCGTGCGTGCTGCCCGACTACCGCACCAAGCGCACCGTCGAACTTTTGTGGCAGGGCAATTGGGCGTATGCGCTGAAGCATGGCATGAGCGCCATGTTCGGCTGCGCCTCCTTCCCCGGCATCCACCCGGAAAGCCACGCGCTAGCGCTGTCATTCCTGCATCATAACGTTGCCGCCAAGGATGAGTGGGCCGTTGCCGCCCTTCCGCACCTGGCACGCGACATGGATTTGATGCCGGTTGAAGCGGTCAATCCGAAGCGAGCTTTGATGGCGTTGCCGCCGCTGATCAAGGGCTATCTCCGCCTCGGCGCCATGGTCGGCTCGACGGCCGTCGTCGACAAGGCCTTCAACACGACGGATGTTCTGATCGTTTTGCCGATCGCCAGCATTTCCGATCGCTACCTGAACTATTACGGCGCTGACGCTGGACGGTTCGCGAGCTGATTTTTTCCACCGATGGAAGGATGGAGCGGGAGGACACCTCCCGCTCATTTCCATTTCATGATCCGGCGTAGGCGGCGATTGCGGCCATGTTGACGATGTCGGAATCCTTCGCGCCCATCGAAGTGATCTGAACCGCCTTGTCGAGGCCGACGAGGATCGGGCCGATAACCGTCGAACCGCCGAGCTCCTGCAGCATCTTCGTTGAGATCGAGGCCGAGTGGAAGGCCGGCATGACCAGGACGTTCGCCGGTCCCGACAGGCGGCAGAACGGATACTGCTCCATCACCTTGCGGTTCAGTGCCACGTCGGCCGCCATCTCGCCGTCATACTCGAAATCGACGCGGCGCTTGTCGAGGATCTTTACGGCTTCGCGCACGCGCTCGGAGCGCTCGCCCGAGGGATGGCCGAAGGTCGAATAGGCAAGCATGGCAACACGCGGTTGATAACCCATGCGGCGCGCGAAACCCGCAGCTTCGACGGCGATATCGGCGAGCTCGGCGGCCGATGGCATATCGTGGACGGCGGTATCGGCGACAAAGACGGTGCGGCCGCGGCAGAGCGCAACCGAAACGCCGATTACCTGATGCCCCGGCTTCATGTCGATGCAGCGGCGCACATCTTCGAGCGCCGTTGAATAGTTGCGAGTGATGCCCGTCACCATCCCGTCGGCGTCGCCAAGCGCCACCATGCAGGCAGCGAAGTGGTTGCGGTCCTGATGGATCAGGCGCTGGGCATCGCGGTGCAGGTAACCTTTGCGCTGCAGGCGCGCATAGAGGTAGTCGATATAGGTCTCGACGCGGGTGGAAATGCGTGCGTTGACGATTTCCAGTCCCGGCCGATTGAGATCGATGCCGGCGCGCTCGGCGGTCGCACGAATCAGGTCTTCGCGGCCGAGAAGGATCGCGGTGCCGAGCTGCTGGTTGGCGTAGGACATTGCCGCACGCATGACCTGCTCTTCTTCGGCTTCGGCAAAGACCACCCGCTTCGGGCGGCGGCGAACGCGTTCGTAGAGGCTCGCCAGCGTCGAGGCGATGGGATCTCGGCGGCCGGAAAGTTCGCGGGCATAGGCAGCCATGTCGGCGATCGGTTTGCGGGCGACGCCGCTGTCAATCGCAGCCTGCGCTACGGCAACCGGGATTGCAGAGATCAGGCGCGGATCGAACGGTACCGGAATGATATATTGCGCGCCGAAGCGCGGACGGTTGCCCTGGTAGGCGGCAACGACGTCATCAGGCACGTCCTCGCGGGCCAGGTTTGCCAGCGCCTGGACTGCAGCGATCTTCATGGCGTCATTGATGGTGGTGGCTCGAACATCCAGCGCGCCGCGGAAGATATAGGGAAAACCGAGAACGTTGTTGACCTGGTTCGGATAGTCGGATCGGCCCGTTGCCATAATGGCGTCGTCGCGGATGCGGGCGACCTCTTCCGGCGTGATCTCAGGATCGGGATTGGCCATCGCAAAGATGATCGGTCGGTCGGCCATCGAGCGGATCATTTTTTCCGAGAAGGCGCCCTTCTGCGAGAGGCCAAGGACCACGTCCGCGCCCTTCATGGCTTCCTCGAGCGTGCGCGCCTTGGTCTTGACCGCATGCGCCGACTTCCACTGGTTCATGCCTTCGGTGCGGCCCTGGTAGATCACACCCTTGGTATCGCAAAGGACGATATTCTCGGGCGCGAAGCCCATTGCCTTGATGAGTTCGACGCAGGCGATCGCTGCTGCGCCTGCACCATTGCAGACGAGTTTCGTCGTCTTCAGGTGGCGGCCGGTCAATTCCAGCGCATTGATGAGACCGGCGGCAGCAATGATCGCCGTGCCGTGCTGGTCGTCATGGAAAACCGGAATGTCCATCAGCTCGCGCAAGCGCTGCTCGATGATGAAGCAGTCCGGCGCCTTGATATCCTCAAGATTGATGCCGCCAAAGGAAGGACCGAGGAAGCGGACGCAGTTGATGAATTCATCGACGTTTTCGGTATCGACTTCGAGATCGATGGAATCGACGTCGGCGAAGCGCTTGAAGAGCACCGACTTGCCCTCCATGACAGGCTTGGAGGCCAATGCGCCGAGATTGCCGAGACCAAGGATCGCCGTGCCATTGGAGATGACCGCGACCATGTTGCCGCGTGTCGTATAATCATAGGCGGTAGCGGGATCGGCGGCGATTGCCTTCACCGGAACTGCAACGCCCGGCGAATAGGCGAGCGACAGATCGCGCTGCGTCGCCATCGGCTTCGTGGCGTTGATCTCCAGCTTTCCGGGCCGCCCCATGGCGTGGAACTCAAGAGCCTCGTTGTCGGTCACTGATGTAACCGGCCGCTGCTTCTTCTCGGTATCGGGCATTTTTCCTCCAACGTCTTGTGGGTGACGCCTTGCTCTTCCTCAATCGCGGTTGTCATCTATAGCTGTGGGCAGCTAGGGTTGGCACCTCTTTTTTGGAAAAAATGCATCTCCGTGAACGAACGAATAGACACTGGAATAGAAGCCTTTTCGGCTGCCGAGCTGGCCACGGAAGAAAGCCGCGCCTCGGCGACACCGATGATGGAGCAATTCATCGAGATCAAGGCGAACAACCCTGACTCGCTGCTGTTCTATCGCATGGGCGATTTCTACGAACTGTTCTTCGAGGATGCGCTGGACGCTTCGCGCGCGCTCGGCATCACGCTGACCAAGCGCGGCCAGCATATGGGGCAGGATATTCCGATGTGCGGCGTGCCTGTTCATGCGGCCGACGACTATCTGCAGAAACTGATCGCGCTCGGCTTCCGGGTTGCCGTCTGCGAGCAGGTCGAGGACCCGGCAGAAGCCAAGAAGCGCGGCTCCAAGTCGGTCGTAAAGCGCGACGTCATCCGCCTGGTGACCCCGGGCACGATCACCGAGGAAAAGCTGCTTTCGCCATCGGAATCGAACTATCTGATGGCGCTTACCCGGATTCGCGGCAGCGCCGAACCGGTGCTGGCGCTTGCCTGGATCGACATTTCGACCGGGGTTTTCCGGCTGGCCGAGACCGAAAACTCGCGACTGCTTGCCGATATCCTGCGCATCGATCCGCGCGAACTGATCGTGCCGGATACGATCTTTCACGATCCTGACCTGAAGCCTGTTTTCGACGTGCTCGGCCGCACCGCCGTTCCGCAGCCGGCCGTGCTCTTTGACAGCGCCACCGCCGAAGGGCGGATCGCACGCTATTTCAATGTCTCGACACTCGATGGCTTTGGCACCTTCTCGCGCGCCGAGCTTGCTGCTGCGGCGGCGGCCGTCGCCTATGTCGAGAAAACGCAGATCGCCGAACGCCCGCCACTCGGACGACCGGAGCGTGAAAGCGGCGCCTCCACCCTGTTCATCGATCCGGCGACCCGCGCCAACCTCGAACTTGCCCGCACGCTGTCAGGCGACCGCAACGGCTCGCTGCTGAAGGCAATCGACCGCACCGTCACCGGTGGCGGAGCACGATTGCTCGCCGAACGGCTGATGTCGCCGCTGACCGATCCCGTCCGCATCAATGAGCGGCTGGATTCGATTGGCTTCCTGATGGAGGAGCCGTCGCTTTGCGGCGACTTGCGCCACCACCTCAAGCATGTGCCAGATATGCCGCGCGCGCTCTCGCGCCTGGCGCTCGACCGCGGCGGGCCACGCGACCTCGCCGCCATCCGCCAAGGTCTGAATGCCGCGGGCGATCTCGCCCGGCTGCTTGCTGAAGCGCTGCTGCCCGAAGAGCTGCAGCTTGCGCTTTTAAGCCTCCAGGCCCTCCCCTCCGGCCTCTCAGCACTGCTGTCCGAGACGCTTGGCGACGAGTTGCCGCTATTGAAGCGCGACGGCGGCTTCCTGCGGGACGGCGCCAATGCCGAACTCGACGAGGTCAGGGCGCTGCGTGATCAATCGCGTCGCGTCATTGCCGGCCTGCAGCTGCAATATGCCGAGGAAACCGGCATCAAATCGCTGAAGATCAAGCACAACAACATCCTCGGCTATTTCATCGAGGTCACTGCCGGCAATGCCGGACCGATGACCGACACGCCGGAGGCAAAAGGCCGCTTCATTCACCGCCAGACGATGGCGAACGCGATGCGGTTTACCACGACCGAGCTTGCCGACCTGGAAAGCCGGATCGCCAACGCCGCCGACAAGGCGCTTGCGATCGAACTGGCGGCCTTCGACCACATGACATCAGCCGTCGTCGCCGAGGCCGAGGCAATCAAGGCAGGCGCCCGCGCGCTCGCGGTCATCGACGTTGCCGCCGGCCTTGCGCTTCTGGCCGACGAACAGGCCTATTGCCGGCCGCTCGTCGATGGCTCGAAGATGTTTGCGATCGAAGGTGGACGCCACCCTGTCGTCGAGCAGGCGCTGCGGCGGCAATCTTCTGGCCCCTTCGTCGCCAACAACTGCGATCTCTCGCCGGTCTCCGACGGCAAGGATGGCGCGATCTGGCTGCTGACCGGCCCGAACATGGGCGGCAAATCGACCTTCCTGCGCCAAAACGCGCTGATTGCCATCCTCGCACAGATGGGTTCCTTCGTGCCGGCGATCTCCGCCCATATCGGCATTGTCGACCGGCTGTTCTCGCGTGTCGGTGCCTCCGACGATCTCGCACGCGGCCGCTCGACCTTCATGGTCGAGATGGTCGAAACGGCAGCGATCCTCAACCAGGCTACAGACCGCTCGCTCGTCATCCTCGACGAAATCGGTCGCGGCACCGCGACCTTCGATGGTCTCTCCATCGCTTGGGCAGCCGTCGAGCACCTGCATGAGGCGAACCGCTGCCGAGGCCTCTTCGCCACTCACTTCCATGAGCTGACGGTGCTTTCGGAAAAGCTTGCGCGGCTATCGAACGCCACGATGCGCGTAAAGGAATGGGACGGCGACGTGATCTTCCTGCACGAGGTCGGCCCCGGTGCTGCGGATCGCTCCTACGGCATCCAGGTCGCCCGGCTTGCCGGCCTGCCGGCCTCGGTGGTGGCGCGCGCCCGCGACGTGCTGACGCGTCTTGAAGATGCCGACCGCAAGAACCCGGCGAGCCAGCTCATCGACGATCTGCCGCTGTTCCAGGTGGCGGTGCGTCGCGACGACGCCAGCCGTGGCCCCTCGAAGGTGGAGGAAGCGCTGAAAGGCATGAGCCTCGACGACATGACCCCGCGCGAGGCAATGGATGCGCTCTACGACCTCAAGAAGAAGCTGAAGCAGGGCTGACCGATGTTCATGGACCGGCTGTTCAACGAAACCCAGAGGCTTGCGGCGATCTTCAGCGCGCTTGAAGCGCTACGGCTTGCGGACGAGCGCGGCACGCCGCGCGGCTGGGCCTCGCCCTTCGGCCTGCTGCAGATCATCCGCTGCTGCGCCAGGATTCTGGAGCTATCGTCTTGCGTCGCCAAAGCCGGCTACCGCGAGTGCGACCAAGAGACGCTGGAAGAAATCGCCAGCGAGACACGTCAGGTGCTCTATTCCGTGCAGGCACAGATCGCTGCCTGATTGCCTGATGCCCACGGTTTCACGCGCGACAACACCTTTTCGCCAAAATTAAGGGTTCTGCAGTAGGAAAGCCCGTGTCATCGGCGGGCAAAGAGGCTATAGCGCATGCAGACGAAACGAGAGGTGCAGCAGGAAGCGGCTGCGCCGCGTAAACAGGAAGCCGCCCCGCGCATGGCGACGACGAACGAAATCGATTTCTCCGATATCCTCGACACCGACTATCTCCTGAAGATGTGCGACGCCATGGCAGAGGCCAACAAGACGCGGCCCGACGTCATGCGATCGGATCTGCTGGCGACCCTCAAGAAGGCGAGCAGCGAAGGCCGGCAGAAGGCGCGCGAGCTGCTTTCGGCCGATGGCAGCGGCATCAATTGCGCCCGGCGGATTTCGTGGCTGCAGGACCAGATTACGACGGTTCTCTACGAGTTCGTCTGCGCCCATGTCTTCCCGAAACAGAAGGACAAGTTCGCCGTCACGGCCGTCGGCGGCTATGGCCGCGACACGCTGGCGCCGGGCTCCGACATCGACCTCCTGTTCCTGTTCCAGCCGAAGCCTGCCGAGGAAACGCACAAGGCGGTCGAATTCATGCTCTACGTCCTCTGGGACATGGGCTTCAAGGTCGGCCACGCGACACGCACGATTGAAGAATGCATCGCGCTGTCGAAATCAGACATGACCATCCGTACCGCGATCCTTGAAATGCGCTACATCTGCGGCCTGCGCTCGCTGGGGACGCAGCTTGAGACGCGTTTTGACAAGGAGATCGTCACCGGCACCGGGCCAGAATTCATCGCCGCCAAGCTTGCCGAGCGCGACGAGCGCCACCGCAAGGCCGGTGACACGCGCTATCTCGTTGAGCCCAACGTCAAGGAAGGCAAGGGCGGCCTGCGCGACCTGCATACGCTCTTCTGGATCTCGAAATACTACTACCATGTCCGCGACACGGCTGAGCTCGTGCCGCTGGGCGTTCTCTCGAAGCACGAATACCACGTCTTCCAGAAGGCCGACGACTTCCTCTGGGCGGTGCGCTGCCACATGCATTTCCTGACCGGAAAAGCCGAAGAGCGGCTGTCCTTCGATATCCAGCGCGAGATCGCCGAGGCGCTCGGATATCACTCGCGTCCCGGCCTTTCGGCCGTCGAGCGCTTCATGAAGCACTACTTCCTCGTCGCCAAGGACGTCGGCGACCTGACGCGCATTCTCTGCGCGGCGCTCGAGGACCAGCAGGCGAAATCGACGCCGGGTCTGACCGGCGTCATCAGCCGCTTTGCAAACCGCAGCCGCAAGATCGCCGGCAGCACCGAATTCGTCGAGGATCGCGGCCGTATCGCGCTCGCAAGCCCCGATGTATTCAAGAATGATCCGGTCAGTATCATCCGCCTGTTCCATGTCGCCGACATCAATGGGCTGGAATTCCATCCGGACGCACTGAAGCGCGTGACCCGCTCGCTCAGCCTGATCGACAACAATCTGCGCGAGAACGACGAGGCAAATCGCCTCTTCATGTCGATCCTGACCTCGAAGCGCGATCCGGCGCTGATCCTGCGGCGCATGAACGAGGCCGGCGTGCTCGGGCGCTTCATCCCCGAGTTCGGCAAGATCGTCGCGATGATGCAGTTCAACATGTACCACCACTATACGGTGGACGAGCATCTGATCCGCACTGTCGAGGTGCTGTCGGAGATCGACAAGGGCAAGGCCGACGACCTGCACCCGCTCGCGAACAAGCTGATGCCCGGCATCGAAGACCGCGAGGCTCTCTATGTCGCCGTGCTGCTGCACGACATCGCCAAGGGCCGCCAGGAGGACCACTCGATTGCCGGCGCCCGCGTCGCTCGCAAGCTGTGCACCCGTTTCGGCCTGTCGCAGAAGCAGACCGAAATGGTCGTCTGGCTGATTGAAGAACATCTGGCGATGTCGATGGTCGCACAGACGCGCGATCTTACCGACCGCAAGACGATCACCGACTTTGCCGATGTGGTGCAATCACTCGACCGGTTGAAGATGTTGCTGATCCTGACGATCTGCGACATCCGCGCCGTCGGTCCCGGTGTCTGGAACGGCTGGAAAGGCCAGTTGCTGCGCACGCTCTATTATGAAACGGAACTGCTGCTTGCCGGCGGCTTCTCGGAGGTTTCGCGCAAGGAGCGCGCCAACTTCGCGGCCGAAGCGCTCTACAACGCGCTCTCCGACTGGAGCCAGAAGGACCGCAAGATCTACAGCAAGCTGCACTATCAGCCCTACCTGCTCTCCGTTCCTCTGGAAGACCAGGTCCGGCATGCAGGCTTTATCCGACAGGCGGACAAGGCCGGCCAGGCATTGGCGACGATGGTTCGCACCGACAGCTTCCACGCGATCACCGAGATCACCGTGTTGTCGCCTGACCATCCGCGCCTTCTGGCCGTCATCGCCGGCGCTTGTGCCGCGGCGGGCGCCAACATCGTCGACGCGCAGATCTTCACGACCTCGGATGGCCGTGCACTTGATACGATCCATGTCAGCCGCGAGTTCAAGGACGATGCCGACGAGCTGCGCCGTGCCGGCACCATCGGGCGGATGATCGAGGACGTGCTTTCCGGCCGCAAGCGGCTGCCCGAAGTGATTGCGACGCGGACCAAGAACCGCAAGAAGAGCAAGGCCTTCGTCATCCCGCCGTCGGTCAACATCTCCAACAGCCTGTCAAACAAGTTCACCGTTATCGAGGTCGAATGCCTCGACCGACCGGGCCTGTTGTCGGAAATCACCGCGGTTCTTTCGGACCTGTCGCTCGACATTCAGTCGGCCCGCATCACCACTTTCGGCGAGAAGGTCATCGATACCTTCTACGTGACCGACCTCGTCGGCCAGAAAATCTCGGGCGACAGCAAGCGCTCGAACATCACCGCGCGCCTGAAGGCCGTGATGGCCGAGGAGCAGGACGAGCTGCGCGAGCGCATGCCCTCCGGCATCATCGCGCCGCCGACCACGGCCCGCGCCGCGACGCAGACAGAAAAGAAGGCGGATTCGCCCGCATGAGCCAAAACGTATGAGCCTCGTCAGAAAATTCGCCACCGTCGGCGGCGCCACGCTTGGCAGCCGTATCTTCGGATTCGCCCGTGAAACGCTGATGGCGGCAGCCCTCGGCACCGGTCCGATGGCCGACGTCTTCTATGCTGCCTTCCGCTTTCCAAACCTGTTCCGCCGGCTCTTTGCCGAAGGTGCGTTCAACGCCGCCTTCGTGCCGCTGTTTGCCAAGGAGATCGAGGCGAACGGCACGGATGGCGCCAAGCGCTTCTCCGAAGAGGTCTTCGGCGTGCTATTTTCGGTGCTGCTGCTCATCTCCATCGTGATGGAGCTTTGCATGCCGCTGCTCGTGCGCTTCGTCATCGCGCCGGGCTTTGCCAACGATGCGGAGAAATTCTCGATCACCGTGCGCATGGCGGCGGTGATGTTCCCCTATCTCATGTGCATGTCGCTGACGGCGATGATGAGCGGGATGCTGAATTCGCTGCATCATTTCTTCGCGGCGGCCATAGCGCCGGTTTTCCTCAACGTGGTGATGATCGGGGCGCTGTTTTATGCGCTCTATACCGGCGCGGAACCGCTTCAGACCGCCTGGTATCTCTCCTGGGGCGTGCTGGTTGCGGGCATCCTGCAGCTCGTCGTCGTCTATGTCGGCGTCCTGCATGCCGGCATGAGCATCGGTTTTCGCTTTCCCCGCATCACGCCGAACGTCAAGCGCCTGCTGATCCTGGCGGTGCCTGCTGCCGTCACCGGCGGCATTACCCAGATCAATCAGATGATCGGCCAGGCAATTGCCTCCTCACGCGAAGGCGCGATCGCCGCACTTCAATATGCGGACCGCATCTACCAGCTGCCGCTCGGCGTCGTCGGCGTTGCTGTTGGCGTGGTGCTGCTGCCGGAACTGGCGCGGGCGCTGAAGGGCGGCAATCTGCGCGAGGCGGCGAACTTGCAGAACCGGTCGATGGAATTCGTGCTGTTCCTGACAATACCGGCCGCCTTTGCGCTCTGGATCCTCTCCGACGAGATCATCCGCGTGCTCTACGAACGCGGCGCCTTCCATCAGGAAAACACCGCGATCGTCGGCTCCATCCTCGCCGTTTATGGCGTCGGTCTCCCTGCCTTCGTGCTGATCAAGGCACTGCAACCGGGATTTTACGCGCGCGAAGACACCAAGACGCCGATGCGCTTTTCGGCGATTGCCGTTGGCGTCAACTGCGCGACGGCATTGACGCTCTTCCCGTTCCTCGGCGCTCCCGGCATTGCGGTTGCGGAAGCAACGGCCGGCTGGATCAGCACCGTCCTACTCTTCACGACGCTGCTCCGCCGCGGTCATCTGACGTGGGAATGGGCGCTGGCGCGACGCGCAGCATTGCTCGTCGTCTCCGCTGGTGTCATGGGCGGCGTAATAATGTACCTGCAGCACCGCTGGGAACCGTGGCTCGCCTCAACTGCGCATCTGACGACCAAGGTCGGCACGCTCGGTCTGCTGATCGTCATCGCCATGGCTGTCTACTTCGCGACCGCGTTCCTGATCGGCGGCGCAAGCCTCGGCATGATCCGGCGCAACCTGAACCGCAAGCCGGTCGCAAAGGTGGACGGCTAGTTAGCGGTCCGGCGCAGCGCTTCAGCAGTAGGTCCATCGTCGTTTTGGACCTACGTCCACATGGACGATGCCGTTGCAATAGCGACCGATTCCGCCAATTCCCGGTGCCGATTCAGCGATAGCAATGATCGTGCGCTCCGATACGCCGGGGATCCGGATATCGGCGGCTGCGCAATAGCGATGCTGTGAATGTGATCGACCGTGCGACCGGAGCCCCGAGGTTACCATTGGACGGCGACCGGTCTTGGCGGCGATATAGGCAAGAACGTCGCGCAGTTGCGGCGGGAAGCAGTTCGCCTTGACGCTGACGGTCTGCAGAGAATAGGCGAGCGTTTCTTTATACTTGAGCGACGGTATTGCAACTCTTCTGGCATTCTGGGCGTCGGCACTGTCGAAACACGACAGACAGAACAGGCCGGCGAGTGCGATGGAAAATGCGGACTGCATGGTTCCCTCCCCTCGAAATACACCGGGCGACCGGGGTAAGTTTCTGGCGGATGGAACGCTCTCCCTAAAAATGGCCTTTTTGTGAAATTGTTTACCTTACGCAACGGAAGAATGCCATAATTTACTGCTAATTGATGAATTGGCGATACCTAAAAAGAGGTATAAATTTCCCTTCACGTAAATTTGTGAGAAATACTCACAGAAAAAATCTGTCACCAAATTTCCCCGCTCGGTGAGCTCCTCCTACAATAAGATCGTCCCGTCGCGGATACACCGCAAGGCGTTGAGGCGAGGCGGGACCGGCGCCGGGTGCGGAGGAAGGACGTGAGCTTCCGCATCAGGGGTCCGCAGAAAATGGTCTCCCTCCGGGGACGGCGGCGCCAGCGCGAATGCGGCGTCGAGTTGAGCCCCGGACGTGCCTGCGTGGCACACATGCCCCCAGGGGAAGCAAGAGCTTCCACGGGCAAGGCGGCAGAGGGACCGGAGTTGCGGGCACAGACCGCCGAACGGGGCGCTCGACAGCGCCATATTGTTTTACTCAACAAGGCAATTTCCAGCGCCCCGTCCGAGTGAAAATGCAGGTCAAGCCACGGGCCAAAAGGATCGCGTGAAGGCGAAGACGTGTGCCGTTGCCCCGCCGTTGCTTCTCTCCGTCACCCCGGACTTGATCCGGGGTCGGGCGCGCTCAAGTCCTCGAGCGCGAAAGACTCATCTGCGCCGCAGACGCGGCGTTGCCGGATGCCGGATCAAGCCCGGCATGACGGAAGCACAAGGGCCGAACGACGGCAGCCCGCTCTCCCTTGACCGGCCGCCCGTGCTTGGCAACAACACCACATCGCAAATCGGAGCCCTGTAATGTCCCAATCGCTCTTTCTCGTAACACTCATCGTCGACGACTACGATCGGGCCAAGGACTTCTACTGCGGCGCGCTCGGCTTCGACTGCCTTCAGGACGACGTCCAGCCGGACGGCAAGCGATGGGTCGTGGTCAGGCCGAAGGGCGAAGATGGAGCGGCATTTCTGCTCGCGCAGGCTGCCAACGACCGGCAAATGGCGGCGATGGGCAACCAGACAGGCGGGCGGGTTGGCTTCTTCCTCAAGACCGATGATTTTGCGCGTGACCATGCGTCGATGCTGGCCAAGGGCGTGCAATTTCTCGAAAGGCCGCGACACGAAGTCTACGGGACCGTCGCCGTGTTTTCGGATCCTTACGGCAACACCTTCGATCTGATCGAACACGCCGCAGGCTGAACCCCTTGATTGCCGTATCGCGCGCGTGCATAAGCCGCGACGTTAGCAACATGGGTTACAGACCCTGGGGCCCTCCACCAGCCTAATCGAGGACATAATGAGCGAATTCAAGAAAGTCGTATTCTCCGGCGTCCAGCCGACCGGCAATCTCCATCTCGGCAACTATCTCGGCGCAATCCGCAAGTTCGTGGCACTCCAGGAAGGCAACGACTGCATCTACTGCGTGGTCGACATGCATGCTCTGACGGCGCAGCTCGTCCATGACGACATGCCGAACCAGATCCGTTCGATCGCCGCCGCCTTCATCGCGTCCGGCATCGATCCGGAAAAGCATATCGTTTTCAACCAGTCGGCCGTGCCGCAGCATGCCGAGCTTGCCTGGATCTTCAATTGCGTCGCGCGCATCGGTTGGATGAACCGCATGACGCAGTTCAAGGACAAGGCCGGCAAGGACCGTGAGCAAGCCTCGCTCGGCCTCTACGCCTATCCGAGCCTGATGGCTGCCGACATTCTCGTTTACCGCGGCACGCATGTCCCGGTCGGTGACGATCAGAAACAGCACCTTGAACTCGCCCGCGACATCGCGATGAAGTTCAACCTCGACTATGCGGAGCATATCCGCAAGACGGGCTACGGCATCGACATCACCGTCGGCGATGAGCCGGTGCATGCCTATTTCCCGATGGTCGAGCCGCTGATCGATGGTCCAGCGCCGCGCGTCATGTCGCTTCGCGACGGCACCAAGAAGATGTCGAAGTCGGATCCATCGGATCTCTCGCGCATCAACCTGATGGATGACGAGGACGCAATCTCGAAGAAGATCCGCAAGGCCAAGACCGATCCGGAAGGCTTGCCCTGCGAAGTCGATGGACTCAAGGGCCGTCCGGAGGCGGACAACCTGGTCGGCATCTATGCGGCGCTCGCCGACAAATCGAAAGCGGACGTGCTTGCCGAGTTCGGCGGTCAGCAGTTTTCCGTCTTCAAGCCGGCACTGGTCGACCTGGCGGTCAACGTGCTTTCGCCGATCACCGCCGAGATGCGCCGGCTGATGTCGGACACCAGCCACATCGACGCGATCCTGCGCAACGGTGGCGAGCGGGCACGGGCACGCGCCGAAGTGACGATGAAGGAAGTGCGCGACATCGTCGGCTTCCTGTACTGAGATCCCGGCTCTGCCGAAATCGTCCGGGGCGGCGTACATGCGGCCCCGGACTTGTCGAACCTCTACCTGCGGCGTACTGTTCCTAAACAGACCGTCAGGAGGCTTCGGTGCGAGATCGCAACCTCATCCAGATCGGCGCCATGGAGATCCGGCTTCTGATCGACGAGGACCAGAGCGCCGGAAGTCTCGTGATGTTCGAATTCACGGTCCCGCCTCAGGCACGTGTCCCGGCCGCCCATTATCACCGTGACGTCGACGAAGTGATTTACGGATTGTCCGGCACGATGACCACGACGCTTGACGGGCGCAAACACGAGATCGCATCGGGGGGTACCCTCTTCATCCCACGTGGCTACGTCCACACCCACGAAAATCTGCACGGCGAAACCGCCAAGGCTTTGATCACCATGACACCCGGCTTGATCGGCAGACGCTACTTCGAGGAGATGGCTCTGGCCATCAATGTTCAGGGCAAGCCGGATATCGAGCATGTGAAAGCAATCATGCGCCTTTACGGACTGGTTCCGGCCTGACCTAGACCTCGACAGAGCCCCCCTCGAGGGATCAAAAACGAGGGCTTGCAAATTTTCAGGTTCAGGTGTCAGAGTCCGCGGCATGGTATCAAAACGACTCTCCCGGCTCGAAGGTCATCGCCGCAAATTCATGGCGGTCATTGACGATACGCCCGAATGCTCCCGTGCCGTTCACTATGCCGGCCGGCGCGCCAAGAACTCGAATGGCGGCCTTGTGCTGATGTACGTGATACCGGAGGGCGACTTCCAGCAGTGGCTGGGGGTGGAGGAGATCATGCGTGCCGAGGCGCGCGAGGAAGCCGAAGCCGTGGTCGCCAAGGCGGCGCATGTGGTTCGCGAAACGATCGGCATCGACCCTGAGATCGTCATCCGCGAAGGAAGCGCCACGGAGCAGATCAACGCCGTCATCGAGGAAGACCGCGATATCGCGATCCTGGTGCTGGCCGCAAGCTCGGCCAAGGAAGGTCCAGGACCGCTGGTGTCGTCGATCGCCGGGCGTGGTGCGACATTTCCCATCCCCGTCACCGTCCTGCCTGACACATTGACGGACGAGGAATTGGATGCCCTCGCATAAAGCCATTTCTTGAGTGCCAGTCTCTTGAATAGAGTTGCCAATCGGCTTATTTTCTTTTTTGAAGAATTCTAAAGACGGCCTGGGCCGCTGCCCGCCGCACGGAGAGCGACATGTTTATTCAGACCGAAGCCACGCCGAATCCCGCCACGCAGAAGTTCCTGCCGGGTCGGGTCGTAATGGAGAACGGAACAGCCGAATTCCGTAGCGCCGACGAGGCTCAGGCATCGCCGCTCGCGGCCCGCCTGTTCGAGATTCCTGGCGTGACCGGTGTCTATTTCGGCTACGATTTCATCTCCGTGTCCAAGGACAATGCCGAGTGGCAGCACCTGAAGCCGGCCATCCTTGGCTCGATCATGGAACACTTCATGTCGGGCAAGCCTGTGATGGGCGATGCATCGGTTCTTTCCGAGGATCTCGATGCCGGCGGCGAGTTCTTCGATGAAGCAGACGAGTCGATCGTTCTGACGATCAAGGAACTGCTGGACACACGTGTACGCCCGGCCGTCGCGCAGGATGGTGGCGACATCACCTTCCGCGGCTTCAAGGACGGCAAGGTCTATCTCAACATGAAGGGCTCCTGCTCCGGCTGCCCGTCTTCGACGGCGACGCTGAAGCATGGCGTGCAGAACCTGCTTCGCCATTTCGTTCCGGAAGTCGAGGAAGTCGTCGCCGCCTGACGACGACACTCTGTCCCGGCATTCGTCCTGGCGCAGCATTTGCAAGCGCGGCAGGGTGAAGGTATGGACGCTCAGGAACGCTTTATTCGGAAATTGATGCCATGATCATACTGGCGCTCGACACCGCAGGTGTGGATTGCGCTGCCGCTCTCTATGACAGCGGCAGGGATACGATGCTGGGGGAGGCATCGGACATGATCGGCAAGGGGCATGCTGAGCATTTGATGGGAATCATCGACCGCGTGCTGGAGCAGGCGGATATGTCGCTTTCGGCTGTCGATCGCATTGCTGTCACCATCGGTCCAGGCTCGTTTACCGGCATTCGCGTCGGTGTCGCCGCCGCGCGCGGCTTTGCGCTGTCGCTCGGCGTTCCGGCGGTCGGGGTGACCACGCTTGCGGTGATGGCCGAAGCGCAGCGGCTGAAAACGCCGGGGTGCCCCGTGCTCGCGGCCATGGATGCCAAGCGAAACGAGATTTATCTGCAGGCGTTCAATGTCGACGGCGAACCGTTCGACGAAGCGCGCGCCGTGACCGTCGAGGAAGCGCAGGCGTTCGCCGCGGCGTTCGAGGGCGAAATCACCGGTTCGGCCACGCCTCTCCTGAAGCCGGACGCGACCGGCGACCATGCCAACCATTTCCCGATTTCCATTGTGGCACGCATCGGCGCCTCCGCCGATCCGTCTGCCGGAAAGCCAAAGCCTCTTTATCTGCGTGGACCCGACGCCAAGCCGCAGGCCGGGTTTGCAATTGCGCGAGTATGACCATGTTGGAATCCTATTTGACGTTGAAGCCGGAATTCGAAATCGTCGCGATGGATGCCGATGATTGCCGCGCGGTCGCCGCGCTGCACGGCGAGCGTTTCGCCCGCCCGTGGGGCGATGGCGAGTTCTACAGCCTGCTCAGCCAGGACACCGTCTTCGGCTTCGTGGCCCGCCAGACAAACGCCTTCCTCAAGAAGCCGTTGCCGGGTTTTGTGCTGGCGCGCCAGGTTGCCGGCGAGGCGGAAATCCTGACGATCGCCGTGCAGACGAAGGTCGCGCGCGCCGGCCTCGGCTGGCGGCTGATGCAGGCCGCGATGCGCGAAGCGAAGCTGCGCGGTGGCGAAAGCATCTTTCTGGAGGTCGATGATGGCAATGCGGCAGCGCTCGGGCTCTACCGCAAGCTCGGCTTCGAGAAAGTCGGCGAACGCAAGGGATATTACAAGGATGCCAAGGGCGCCGTTTCCACAGCGCTTGTCATGAAGCGCGTTCTTCGCTAGTTCCGTTGCTTAAACGTTGACTATCGGAAGGCAGCCCATGACTGACGTCGCCAAGACCCTCGAGGAGCTTTGCGCTGAACGCGGCATGCGCATGACCGAACAGCGCCGCGTGATTGCGCGTATTCTCGAAGAATCCGCCGACCATCCCGACGTGGAAGAGCTTTACCGGCGTTCGGTGAAGGTGGACGCGAAGATTTCGATCTCCACCGTCTATCGTACCGTGAAGCTGTTCGAGGATGCCGGCATCATCGAACGCCACGACTTCCGAGACGGCCGCTCGCGTTACGAGACCGTGCCGGAAGAGCATCATGACCATCTCATCGACCTCAAGTCGGGTGTCGTTATCGAGTTTCACTCGCCCGAGATCGAGGCGTTGCAGGAACGCATCGCCCGCGAGCACGGCTTCAAGCTGGTCGATCACCGGCTCGAGCTTTATGGCATCCCGCTCAAGCCGGACGAGCGCTGAGGCCATGATCGCAGTCGCGGAGTCTTCGTCTTGATCGCCTGGCTGCGCGTGGCGCTTGCCGGCATCGTCATTCTCTTCGCCAGCATCCTGCTCATGCCCTGGCAACTCCTGGCGCTCCGCTTCGATTGGAAGCTGCGGCGCTGGCTGCCGCGCATCTGGCATCGCATCGTCTGTTTCTGCTTCGGCATCCGCATCCGCGTCCATGGCAAGATGGAAACGCACAGGCCGTTGATGCTTTGCGCCAACCATTCATCATGGATGGACATCATGGTGTTGTCGGCTGTGGCCGACGTTGCCTTCATCGCCAAGATCGAGGTGCGCGACTGGCCAATCTTTGGCACTCTGGCGAAGCTACAGAGGAGCGTCTTCGTGGTGCGCGAGGAAAAGCGCAGGACCGGCCATCAGGCGAACGAGATTGCCTCCCGCATGGCGGATGGCGAGATCGTCGTATTGTTCCCGGAGGGCACGACCTCGGATGGAAACCGTCTTCTGGAGGTCAAATCCTCGCTGTTTGGCGCTGCCGCCATGGCGGTTCCGGCTTCGCCGACCGGTGCCGTTGTCGTCCAGCCGGTCGCGGTTGCCTATACGGGCGTGCACGGTCTGCCGATGGGGCGTTATCATCGCCCACTTGCCTCGTGGCCCGGCGATGTCGAGATGCTTCCGCACTTGAAAGACATGCTGCGATGCGGCGCCTTTGAGGTAGACGTCTGTTTCGGTGAGGCGATCGAATATCGCGCCGACAGCAACCGCAAGGACGTCAGCGCGACGATTGCCCAGCGAATCCGCTCGATGCTTGGCGCAGCCCTGCGCGGCCGCAACACGGCGTAAGACAAGATTTCCTTTTCTCGCGCATGAAAAACCACTAAATAGCCGGCCATGACCCAGGACAGCGCCCTTCTTCAGGCCCCGGAGACCGGTCTCCGCGATGGCAGCAACAGCCGCAAGGTATTCATCAAGACCTACGGCTGTCAGATGAACGTCTATGACTCGACGCGCATGAGCGATGCCCTCGCCCGCGACGGATATGATTTGACGGAAGTCTTGGAGGAGGCAGACCTTGTTCTGCTGAATACCTGTCATATCCGCGAAAAGGCTGCCGAAAAGGTCTATTCGGCGCTCGGCCGCCTGCGCGATATGAAGAAGGAGCGCAACAAGGAGGGCCGGGAGTTCATGATCGGCGTTACCGGCTGCGTGGCGCAGGCGGAAGGCGAAGAAATCCTGCGCCGGGCACCCGCCGTCGACGTCGTCATTGGTCCGCAGACCTATCACCGCCTGCCGGAAGCGTTGCGCAAGGCGAAGCAAGGGCATCGCATCGTCGACACTGAATATGCGCTCGAAGACAAGTTCGAGCATCTGCCGATCGCGGAGAGCAAGAAAATCCGCTCGCGCGGCGTCACTTCGTTCCTCACCGTTCAAGAAGGGTGCGACAAATTCTGCACCTTCTGTGTCGTGCCCTATACACGCGGCTCGGAAGTGTCGCGGCCGGTCAGCCAGATCGTCGAGGAAGCGCAGAAGCTCGTCGAAGGCGGCGTGCGCGAGATCACGTTGCTCGGCCAGAACGTCAACGCCTGGCACGGTGTCGGCGCTAATGGTCAGGAATGGACTCTCGGCGACCTGCTCTACCGGCTGGCCGAGATCCCGGGCCTTGCGCGCCTGCGCTACACTACCAGCCATCCGCGTGACATGGACGATCGCCTGATCGAGGCGCATCGGGATCTGCGCGCGCTGATGCCGTACCTGCATCTGCCGGTGCAAGCCGGCTCCGACCGCATCCTGAAGGCGATGAACCGGCGCCATACGGTCGCCGAGTATCTGACACTGATCGAGCGCATCCGCGCAGCCCGCCCCGATATCGCTCTCTCCGGCGACTTCATCGTCGGCTTTCCGGGGGAGACAGACCAGGATTTTGAAGATACACTCCGACTTGTGGAGGAGGTGCGCTATGCGCAGGCTTTCTCCTTCAAGTACTCGACACGGCCGGGCACGCCCGGCGCGGAACTGAAGGACCAGGTGCCGGAAGAGATCAAGGCAGAACGGCTGGAACACCTGCAGGCGCTTCTCCTGAAGCAGCAGCAGGAATTTGCCGAATCCTGTGTCGGGAAAACGATCGAACTGTTGCTCGAAAAGCCCGGTCGCATGCCAGGACAGCTTATCGGCCGTTCTCCCTGGCTTCAGTCCGTGAATGTTGATGCAAAAGCATTGCAAATCGGTGACATTATTAATGTGCGAATCACCGGAACCGGAACCAACAGCCTGTTTGCCGAGATTGCAAAGGCTGAGGTCTAACCCAAGGAGCCTGACCGCTTGAACGGACAAGAATTGGTTTCTTCTTCACCGCGCCACCCACGCATTGCGAGCGACGCCAATCACTTTATTCTGACGTTCGAGAACAATCGGTTCGCCAGTGAACTGTTCGGCCAGTTCGACCAGAACCTCAAGCTCCTTGAAGAGCGTCTGCACATCGACGCGCGAGCGCGGGGCAATTCCGTCGTTATCTCAGGAGACATCGTCGCTACCAATCAGGCGCGGCGTACGCTCGATTACCTCTATGAGAAGCTCCAGAAGGGCGGCAGCGTGGAACGCTCCGACGTCGAAGGCGCGATCCGTATGGCGATGGCCGCCGACGACCAGTTGAGCCTGCCGACAATGGAGAAGAAGGCCAAGCTGACGATGGCCCAGGTTTCCACGCGCAAGAAGACCATCATTGCCCGCACACCGACGCAGGATGCCTATCTCAGGGCCTTGGAGCGCGCTGAACTCGTGTTCGGCTGTGGTCCGGCCGGTACCGGCAAGACCTATCTCGCCGTCGCCCATGCCGCTCAACTGCTGGAACGCGGCGTCGTTGAGAGGATCATTCTTTCGCGCCCTGCGGTCGAAGCCGGCGAACGCCTCGGCTTCCTGCCAGGTGACATGAAGGAGAAGGTCGACCCTTATCTTCGCCCGCTCTATGACGCGCTCTATGACATGATGCCGGCCGACAAGGTCGATCGCGCCATTACCGCTGGCGTCATCGAGATTGCGCCGCTCGCTTTCATGCGAGGTCGTACGCTCGCCAATGCCGCCGTTATCCTCGACGAAGCGCAAAACACCACGTCGATGCAGATGAAGATGTTCCTGACGCGTCTCGGCGAGAACTCCCGCATGATCGTCACTGGCGACCCAAGCCAGATCGACTTGCCGCGGGGCGTCAAGTCTGGGCTAGTGGAAGCGCTGCAACTGCTGAATGGCGTCGAGGGCATCTCGATCGTCCGCTTCAAGGATACGGACGTCGTGCGCCATCCGCTCGTCGGGCGGATTGTCAGGGCTTATGATTCCACCTACGCAGCGGAAACCGAAGAGGTTAGCCGGCAGGACTGATGGCGGAACTTGATATCCAGATCAGCATCGAGGAGGGCAATTGGCCCTCCGAAGATGCGTTGCATGCATTGGCGGATCGCGTACTCGAAACGGCGGCAACCTATCTTCGCGAGAGCGAAAGGCAGCCTTTTCCCAAGATGATCCCGGAAGTCTCGCTGGTTTTCACCGACGACGCCTCGATCCAGGACATCAACGCCGAATGGCGCGGCAAGGACAAGCCGACCAACGTGCTTTCCTTTCCCGCCTTCCCGGTAAAGCCAGGCAAGGTGCCGGGTCCGATGTTGGGCGACATCATTATCGCAAGAGAAACCGTGGAGCGGGAGGCGGTAGAGCTCGAAAAGAACTTTGACGACCACCTGACGCACCTGATAGTGCATGGATTCTTGCATCTCTTCGGCTACGATCATAATAATGACGCTGAAGCCGAGATAATGGAGGGGCTCGAGACTCGCATTTTGGCGGTACTCGGCCTATCTGACCCATACGAGGGTCAAGACCTTAAAATGGAACCATGAGCGACTTTACGACGAGACCGGCCGCTGAGGCCAAGGACGCCGATCAATCCTCCTCCTCCGATGAGGGTGGCAGTAGTAGTAGGCAGTCCGGACGATCCCAATCCTTCTGGTCGCGCGCAGCGCGCATCCTGAGACCACAGCAGGGCTCGCGCCTTCGCGAGGACATCGCCGATGCGCTGATGACCGACGCTGCCGTCGGCGCCGTGTTTTCACCCGACGAACGGGCGATGCTGCACAACATCCTTCGCTTCCGCGAAGTGCGTGTCGCCGACGTGATGGTGCCGCGCGCTGATATCGAGGCCGTCGACCAGAACATCACCATCGGTGAACTGATGATCCTGTTCGAGGAGTCTGGACGTTCGCGCATGCCGGTTTACGCGGATACGCTCGATGACCCGCGCGGCATGGTGCATATCCGCGACCTCCTGTCCTACATCGCCAAGCAGGCGCGCAACAAGCGCCGCGGCAGCACCAAGGCACTCAAGCCGGCAGAGCCTTTGGTCGAGGTTTCCCCCGAGCACCTGCAGAAGCCGACGCGCGCCGCCAAGCCGAATTTCGACCTCAGCCGCGTCGACCTGCAGAAGACGCTGTCAGAGGCCGGCATCATCCGCAAGATCCTCTTCGTGCCGCCTTCAATGCTTGCTTCGGATCTCCTTCGCCGCATGCAGGTGAACCGCACGCAGATGGCACTCGTCATCGACGAATATGGCGGCACCGATGGGCTGGCATCGCACGAGGACATCGTCGAGATGGTCGTCGGTGACATCGACGACGAGCATGACGACGACGAAGTCATGTTCAAGCGCGTGTCCGAAGACGTCTTCGTTGCCGACGCCCGTGTCGAACTGGAGGAGATCGCCGAAGCGATCGGACCGGACTTCGACATTACCGAGCAGGTCGATGAAGTGGACACGCTGGGCGGCCTGATCTTCTCCGAACTCGGGCGCATTCCCGTGCGCGGTGAGGTCGTACAGGCCCTGCCCGGTTTCGAGTTCCATATTCTTGATGCGGACCCGCGCCGGATCAAGCGCGTGAGGATCACTCGCAAGCGCCAGGCGATCCGCCGTCGCGTCAAGATCGACGGTGAAGGCACGTCCGGCTCGGATCACGGCGAAGAGCGGCAAACAGACGCTCCCACAACCAACTGATTGCCGCAAACCACGACAAACGGCGGCTTTTTTGAAAGACTGCGGTCGGGTTGATTCGCAGCGTGATGGGAGTGCGCATGGAGCGGCTTGCAGACAGGGTTATCCTGGCCTGGGGGTTCAAGAGGGTTGTACTGGCCGTCCTTGCAGGCGCCATCGGCGTTCTGGCCTTACCTCCCTTCGGCTTCTTTGCCGCGATGTTCGTGTCGTTCACGCTGCTTGTCTGGCTGATCGACGGCTCCGCCGCCGCTCCTGAAAGCGGGTTTCTTGGTCGGCTGTGGCCATCCTTCGCCGTCGGCTGGCTATTCGGCTTCGGCTATTTCGTCGCCGGCCTCTGGTGGCTCGGCCATGCCTTGATGATCGATGCCGAGGCCTTCGCCTGGGCGCTGCCGTTGGCGATTTTCGGCCTGCCTGCGGTGCTCGCCATCTTCTACGGCGTTGCTGCCGCCCTGGCGCGAACCCTGTGGTCCGACGGCATGGGGCGGATTGCGGCGCTTGCGGCGAGCTTCGGATTGCTCGAGTGGTTGCGGAGCGTCCTTTTCACCGGCTTTCCCTGGAACGCTGTCGGCTACGGCATGACGCCCGTGCCTCTCATGATGCAATCGGCGCATGTCATCGGCATCATGGGTATAACGTCGCTCTCGGTCTTCATCTTCGGCGCGCCTGCGCTTCTCGGAACACGTCAGGGCGCGAAGCTCGGCCTTTCATTGGCAGCCCTGCTTTTCGCGGCGCATATCGGCTACGGCGCTTATGTTCTCTATGGCCCACAGCCGACGCCCGCAGCCGACTCCAAGAGCCCGGTCATCCGTCTCGTTCAGCCGATGATCGAACAGACGGCGAAGATGGACAGCGACGCTGATCGCGCTGCTATCTTCGAAAAACATCTGAAACTCTCCGTCGAGCCTCCGAAGGACGGTGGGCGGAAACCAGACATCATCGTCTGGCCGGAGACGGCCATTCCCTTCATCCTGACCGACAATCAGGATGCGCTCAGCCGGATCGCGGACACCCTGGACGACAATCAGATCCTGATCGCCGGCGCCGTTCGGGTGGAAGACACGGGGCCGGGCAATCCGCCGCGCTACTACAATTCGATCTATATCATCGACGGTCGTGGCCAGATCGCAGGCGCCGCCGACAAGGTGCACCTCGTGCCGTTTGGCGAATACGTGCCCTTCGAAAGCATCCTCGACGATTTCGGCATCCAGAACGTCGTTGAGATGCCGGGTGGCTTCTCACCCGCCGCCACGCGTCAGCTGCTGACTTTGCCGACGGGGATCAAGTTCTATCCGCTCGTCTGCTACGAGATCATTTTTCCCGATGAAATGACAGGCGACCTTGGCGCGGCCAATGCCATCCTCAATGTCACGAATGATGCGTGGTTCGGTGCAACGCCCGGCCCCTACCAGCACTTTCAGCAGGCCAGGTTGCGTGCCGTGGAGGCCGGTTTGCCGCTGATTCGCAACGGCAACAGTGGAATTTCAGCGATCGTGAACGCCCGTGGCGAGGTCATTGCCGGACTGGGCCTCAATGAAACCGGCTTCATCGACGCAACCATTGAGAGCTTCAGCGCGGAACGCGATCCAGGCTACCCGCGCCAAACTTACTTCCGGTTGATCGAAATACTTCTGTTTGCAATTGCGCTCGTTTCGCGTTTTGGTTTTGTTTTCAAGCAGAATTGACCGAAAACCCCTAAAATTGCATAGTGGTTGGGATCGGCGTTCTTAGCGTATGTTTCAAGGTGGTTAATCAGGACTTTGCAACGTGACGTTTTGGGGATGGGTTTGGGCATGCCGGTTTAAACAAGGTTGAAAATTATTGTTAGGGCAGGACCATGATTGAGAACAAGAAGAGGCCGAACCCCATCGACGTCCATGTTGGCAGTCGCATTCGCCTTCGTCGAACAATGCTAGGAATGAGCCAGGAAAAACTCGGGGAGAGCCTCGGCATCACGTTTCAGCAGATCCAGAAATACGAAAAAGGCACCAATCGCGTCGGTGCGAGCCGCCTTCAGAACATCTCCAGCATTTTGAACGTCCCCGTCTCCTTCTTTTTCGAGGACGCGCCAGGCGAACAATCCTCCGGTCTATCCGGCATGTCGGAGGCCTCCAGCTCGAACTATGTGGTCGACTTTCTTTCATCGTCCGAAGGACTCCAACTCAACCGCGCCTTCGTGAAGATCACGGACCCCAAGGTCCGTCGCAAAGTGGTCGAACTTGTGAAGGCGCTCGCCGCCGAGGCCGACAGCGAATAATCGCCACTCAAAATTTGGAGCAAAATAGGAAAGCGGTCGCAACGGCCGCTTTTTGGCGTTTTTTGGGCATATTTTGCCACTTCGCCGCAGATATAAAGATATATTTATGTCCTTGTACGCTTGTTTTTCGTGTACGAACTGAGTACCTACTAGGCAGCTTTTGTTCTTTGAGGGGAATCCCGGAATGCGCGCGAATTACCTTTTCACCAGCGAGTCAGTTGCCGAAGGTCACCCGGACAAGGTGTGTGACCGGATCTCCGACGAGATCGTGGATCTGGTCTACCGCGAAGCAGCCAAGACCGGCGTCAACCCCTGGGGCGTGCGCATTGCCTGCGAGACGCTGGCAACGACCAACCGAGTCGTGATCGCCGGTGAAGTGCGCCTGCCGCCGAGCCTGATGAAAAAGGACAAGGACGGCAAGGACGTCATCAATCCTTCGAAGTTCAAGGCCGCTGCCCGCCGCGCCATCAAGGACATCGGCTACGAGCAGGACGGCTTCCACTGGAAGACGGCGAAGATCGACGTGCTCCTGCACTCGCAGTCCGCCGACATCGCCCAGGGCGTCGACAATGCCGCCGACCAGCAGGGTGACGAAGGTGCTGGCGACCAGGGCATCATGTTCGGCTACGCCTGCAAGGAAACGCCTGACCTCATGCCGGCGCCGATCTACTATTCCCACAGGATCCTGCAGCTGCTCGCCACGGCCCGCAAGAAGGGCGACGGCGAAGTTGCAAAGCTCGGCCCGGATGCCAAGAGCCAGGTGACGGTGCGCTACGTCAACGGCAAGCCCGCCGAAGTCACGTCGATCGTTCTCTCCACCCAGCACCTCGACGAAAGCTGGGACTCGAAGAAGGTTCGCGCAGTCGTCGAGCCCTATATCCTCGAAGCTCTCGGCGATCTGCCGGTCGCCGACGATTGCAAGTGGTACATCAATCCGACCGGCAAGTTCGTCATCGGCGGTCCCGATGGCGACGCGGGCCTGACCGGCCGCAAGATCATTGTCGACACCTACGGCGGCGCTGCTCCGCACGGTGGCGGCGCATTCTCCGGCAAGGACACGACCAAGGTCGACCGTTCGGCCGCCTATGCTGCCCGCTACCTCGCGAAGAACGTCGTTGCCGCCGGTCTTTCCGATCGCTGCACGATCCAGCTCTCCTACGCTATCGGCGTCGCACAGCCGCTGTCGATCTATGTCGACCTGCACGGCACTGGCAAGGGCGTGACGGAAGACCAGGTCGAAGCCGCTATCCGCAAGAACATGGATCTGTCGCCGACCGGCATCCGCCGTCATCTCGACCTCAACAAGCCGATCTACGCCAAGACCTCGGCCTATGGCCACTTCGGCCGCAAGGCCGGCCGCGACGGCTCGTTCTCCTGGGAGCGCACTGACCTCGTCAAGGCGCTCAAGGAAGCCGTTAAGGTCAAGGAAGCAGCATGACCGACATGGAACGCCGCGGACGCGCGACCGAAGCCTTCTTCGGTCGCCGCAAGGGAAAGGCTCTGCGCGAACATCAGGCAGAGCGACTGAACACCCTGCTTCCGGCGTTCCTCATCGATCTTTCAGCGGCTCCGCCCGACCCGCTGAAAACTCTCTTTCCGGTGTCGACCGAAAGGCTGCGCCTGGAAATTGGCTTCGGCGGCGGCGAGCATCTGATCCATCGTGCCGTGGAAATGCCCTTCACTGGCTTTATCGGCGTCGAGCCTTTCATCAATTCCATGCAGAAGCTGCTGACGAGCGTCGACAAAGCGGGCGCCAAGAACGTCCGTGTCTATAACGATGATGCGACGCAATTGCTGGATTGGTTGCCTGATGCCTCGATCGACCACATCGACCTGCTCTACCCGGATCCGTGGCCGAAGCGGAAGCACTGGAAGCGCCGCTTTGTATCGAAGACCAATCTCGACCGCTTCCACCGCGTCCTAAAGCCGGGCGGGCAGTTTTGCTTCGCGTCCGATATCGATACTTACGTCAACTGGACGCTACTCAAGTGCCGCGACCACGGCGGCTTCGAATGGCTCGCCCAGAATGCTGCGGATTGGCTGACGCCCTACGAGGGCTGGCCGAGCACACGCTACGAGGCCAAGGCGCGGCGCGAAGGCAGATCTTCCGCCTATCTCACATTCAAGCGCGTCTGAGCCTGCCTTAGTGCAGGCTCACCGTTTTCAGCTCATCCTCGGCAGCCTTGAAGAAGGTGCTCGAGCGGTTGTCCGTCAACAGGATCGGCGTGCCATCGGCGCCGAAAAGCGCCCATAGGTCAACGCTCGGATCGATATCCGGCGCTTCAGGGAAGCACTTGGAGACTTCTTCAGACCGCATTTTCCGGATGTAGGCGACCTCGCCGTTGCCGATACCGGCAAGTTCGGTTTTGGTCAGGTGAGAATTGGCTTCTTTCATCAACATTCCTGTACCTCCAACAGAAGGGACCAACGGCTCAAGTTGCGCCGTTGTCCTACTGTGAGACCGAAATGTTAATTTTCTTCACCATACGGCTCGGCTCTGGGCGGATGAGATCCACCGACAATAATCCGTTCTTGAGGCAGGCGCCCAGAACCTGCATCCCGTCGGCCAAAACAAAAGTCCGCTGGAACTGACGCGCGGCGATGCCGCGATAAAGGTAATCACGTTCCCCCTGATCGACTTGGCGACCCCGGATCGAAAGCTGATTTTCCTCGACCGACACGTCCAGTTCTTCTTCGCTGAACCCGGCAACGGCAAGGGTTATACGCAGCCTCTCCGGATCACCGGAGGCGCGATTGGCGGCGACGCGCTCGATATTGTAGGGGGGGTACCCGTCGCTAGCCTTCGAAAGGCGCTCAAGCGTCTTTTCCATGGCGTCGAAGCCCAAGAGCAAAGGGCTCGCGAAAGGCGTAATGCGGCTCATCGTCTTCAAGTCCTTGATTCAAGCGACCTTGCCGGACCTGAAGAACAGCATCCGATTGCCCCCAATATGGGAATTGCTGGCGACGGACGCAAGGCGGATATCCGCACTCACTGCCGGGGAGCGCGCAGGGGTCCGACCTTGACAAAGCAAGCGCCGCCTCGCATCAAAACCTGCCCGTACCGGCTGTGCCGATTTGCGACGGGAATATAAATAAACGGTGCATGCCAGGAAGACGCGCACCACGAGGATGGAACGATCGGAATGGCAGACCCTAGAAAGATCATCATCGACACTGACCCCGGCCAGGACGATGCCGCCGCCATCATGCTGGCCTTTGGCAGCCCGGAGGAACTCGCCGTTCTCGGGATCACCACCGTCGCCGGCAATGTGCCGCTGTCCTATACGAGCCGCAACGCACGCATCGTCTGCGAACTCTGTGGCCGGACCGATACGAAAGTCTTTGCCGGCGCCGACAAGCCGATCGCGCGCAAGCTGGTCACCGCCGAGCACGTGCACGGCAAGACCGGCCTCGACGGCCCTGTCCTCGACGAGCCTGTCATGCCGCTGCAGGCGCAGCATTCCGTGGATTTCATCATCGAGACACTGCGCAGCGAGCCGGAAGGCACGGTGACGCTGTGCACGCTTGGGCCACTGACCAACATCGGCCTGGCTTTCCAGAAGGCGCCCGACATCATCCCGCGTGTCCGCGAACTGGTCATGATGGGTGGCGGCTTCTTCGAAGGCGGCAACATTACGCCGGCGGCCGAGTTCAACATCTACGTCGATCCCGAGGCCGCCGACATCGTCTTCCGTTCCGGTGTTCCGATCGTAATGATGCCGCTCGACGTCACGCACAAGCTTCTGACGCGCAAGGACCGCGTCAAGCGCATGGCCGATCTCGGCACGCGCCCGGCCATCGCCATGGTCGAGATGCTGGAATTCTTCGAACGTTTCGATGTCGAGAAATATGGTTCCGACGGCGGTCCGCTGCACGATCCGACGGTTATCGCCTACCTGCTGAAGCCTGAGCTTTTCAAGGGCCGGACCTGCAATGTCGAGATCGAGGTAAAATCGGCACTGACAGTCGGCATGACCGTCGTCGACTGGTGGCACGTCACCGACCGCAAGCGCAATGCGCGGGTCATGCGTGATGTCGATGCGGACGGCTTCTTCGATCTGCTGATCGAGCGTTTCGCCCGCATCTAATGCCTATAGGGGCGCCAGAGAGATCAGGCGTCCTTCTGGTCGAAAACCGAATTGGTTTCGGACTCGACGAGCTTCGGGCCGCCCTTGGCGACGCCGACCATGGCAGGACGCAGAACGCGTTCACCGATGGTGTAGCCGGCCTGAACGACCTGTACGACCGTGTTGTTCGGCACATCAGGGTTCGGCACTTCGAACATGGCCTGATGGAAGTTCGGATCGAACTTCTGGCCGACCGGCTCCAGCTTGCGGACACCGTGGCGCTCGAGCGCAGACAGCATCGAGCGCTCCGTCATCTCGACGCCTTCGATCAGCGTTGTCAGACCGGCGTCGGCGGCAGCCTTCGCTTCCTCCGGAATCGCATCGATGGCGCGGCGCAGGTTGTCCGAGACAGCCAACATGTCTCGAGCAAAGCCAGCGGCTGAGTAGGTCTTGGCGTCCTTGACTTCCCGCTCCGTGCGGCGGCGCAGGTTATCCATCTCCGCGGCAAGGCGCAGATAGCGGTCGCGCAGCTCTGTATTCTCGCCCTTCAGAAGTTCCAGCGGATCGGGCTGTGCTGTGGCTTCGTTCTCGACGTTTGCGGCGGCGTCCGCTGCGGCTTCGACCGCGGCTGCGTCTGGTCCGTTCTTCGTCGTTTCGTCAGTCATGACGTTCTCCGGTGATTGGTGTCTTTTAGGATGTGCCCGATATCGAGCTTTGACGGGCAAAAATCAAGTCTGCGTGACCGAAAAGCACGTGATGCAGGGCAACTCGTGCAGGGTTGATCGAGAGGGCTAGCTTGACTTGCCCGCTCTAAAGTCATTTATTTTAGCCGTATCTAAATCTTTGGTGCTTCGACCTTTCCAGGTCAGGGAGCTGCTACCATGAGCGATCAGAAAAGCTATTCCGGGCGCTGCTTCTGCGGCGCCGTGGAGATTGTTGCTACCGGCGAACCGGTGGCTATGGGTTATTGCCACTGTGCCTCCTGTCGACATTGGTCGGCGGGGCCAGTCAACGCCTTCACGCTCTGGCAGCCGCACACTGTCCGCGTTACCAAAGGCGGCGAGCACGTGGAGGGCTACCAGAAGTCCGATACGAGCGTGCGGAAATTCTGCGAGTTGTGCGGCGGGCATCTCTACACCGAGCACCCCACCTGGGGCGTCACCGACGTTTACGCGGCACTTCTGCCCGATCTCGACTACACTCCGACGCTGCATGTGAACTATCAGGAAAGCGTGCTGCCTATCCGTGACGGTCTGCCGAAATACAGAGACATGCCCGCGGAGATGGGTGGCTCTGGCGACATGATGCCGGAGTAGCTGTCCTACTTCGCGCCGCGTGACAATCGTGTCATCAGCTGAGCAGTATAGTCGACCATCGGGACAATGCGTGAGTAATTGAGCCGCGTCGGCCCGATGACGCCGACGGCACCGACAATGCGGTCGTCGTCATCACGATAGGGCGCGACGATCAGCGACGAGCCGGAGAGCGAGAAGAGCTTGTTTTCCGAGCCGATGAAAATACGCACGCCCGGCCCGCTCTCGGCGAGATTGAGAAGCTCCAGCAGGCTGTCCTTCTTTTCGAGGTCGTCGAAGAGCATGCGCAGGCGGTCGAGATCGTCAGCGCCCGCGAGACCGGCGAGGAGATTGGCGCGACCGCGAATGATGAGCTGGGCCGGCTTGCCTTCGTCGGCACTGCCGGACCAGACGGCGATGCCGCGCTCGACGAGATCCTGCGACAGTGTATCGAGTTCGCTGCGCACCTCGTCCTTCAGTCGGCTTAATTCATTTCGCAGTTCCGGCAGCGTCTGGCCGGTCATGTGGGCGTTCAGGAAGTTGGCGGCCTCGGTCAATTGCGACGACGTCACGCCGGCCGGGAGCTCGATGATGCGGTTTTCCACCTGGTCGTGATCGCCAACGAGGACCGCAAGCGCCTTGGTTGGCTCAAGCCGGATGAATTCGACATGCTTGAGAACGGGATCGCTTTTCGAGGTGATAACAAGTCCGGCGCCGCGCGAAATGCCCGAGAGCATGCGGCTAGCCTCGTTCATCATCAATTCCATCGGATTGTCACGGCTTTCGGCGCGCACCTGGCGGTCAATGCTAGCGCGGTCCTCGGCCGAGAGGTCGCCGACCTGCATGAAGGCATCGACGAAAAAGCGCAGGCCCATCTGCGTCGGCAGACGACCGGCACTGACATGCGGCGAATAGATGAGGCCGAGTTCTTCCAGATCGCTCATCACGTTGCGCACGGACGCCGGCGATAGCGACATCGGCAGGATGCGCGACAGGTTGCGGGAGCCGAGCGGTTCACCCGTTTCCAGATAGCCCTCGACGATGCGGCGAAAGATTTCCTTAGAGCGTTCATCCAGCGCAGCCACTGCATCTGAAACCGACGTCGATCTGAACTCCATGAAACCTTGCGTACCCGTGCTGACGATGATCGGACAAAATATAGCCAATCTCCCCGCAGCGGCAAAAGGGAAATTGCAAATGGGCGCTGCCAATCGTAGAAGCTCTCAACACCATAGCACGCATGATTTATCCGAAGGCTGCTTGTGTCTTCGGCATGACGATTAGGAGAGTAGTATGCGGCCCTCAGGCAGAAAAACCGACCAGATGCGCAAGGTCTCTTTCGAGCGCAATTTCTCCAAGCACGCGGAAGGTTCCTGTCTGGTGAAGTTCGGCGATACGCATGTGCTGTGCACGGCTAGCGTCGAGGAAAAGCCGCCGGCATGGCTGCGCAACACCGGCAAGGGTTGGGTCACGGCCGAATACGGCATGCTGCCGCGCGCCACCGGCGATCGCATGAAGCGCGAGGCGGCATCGGGTAAGCAGGGTGGCCGCACGCAGGAAATCCAGCGGCTGATCGGCCGCTCGCTGCGCGCCGTCGTCGACCTCAAGGAGCTCGGCGAGCGCCAGATCACCCTCGACTGCGACGTCATCCAGGCTGATGGCGGAACGCGCACGGCATCGATCACCGGCGCCTGGATCGCGCTTTACGACTGCCTCAAGTGGATGGAGAGCCGCAACATGCTCAAGGTCGAGCGCGTACTCAAGGACCATGTCGCGGCCATCTCCTGCGGCATCTTCGCGAACCAGTCGGTGCTCGACCTCGACTATCTCGAAGACTCCTCGGCCGAGACCGACGCGAACTTCGTGATGACCGGAGCCGGCGGCATCGTCGAAATCCAGGGCACGGCCGAAGGCACGCCTTTCACCGACGAGGAATTTGCTTCGCTGATGGCACTCGCCAAGGGCGGTATTGCCGAGCTCGTCGCCATGCAAAAGCAGGCGATCGCCGGATGAACGACATGCTGGAAGGCATGCTGGAGACGGCGCTCTATGCCGATGATCTCGACAAGGCCGAAGCCTTCTATGAAGGCGTTCTCGGTCTTTCGAAGATCTCGCGGGGCGGCAACCGGCATGTCTTCTTCCGCTGCGGCGCCGGCGTGCTGCTGATCTTCAACCCCAAGGAAACGATCAAGCCGCCCTCGCCCACCGCGCTGCAGGTGCCGCCGCACGGAACGACGGGTGCAGGGCACGCCTGTTTCCGCGTCTCTGGGGGAAATCTCGATGTGATCGCCGCCCGGCTGAAGTCCGACGGTGTCGCCATCGAATCCGAAGTCACCTGGCCGCAAGGCGGCCGATCGATCTATTTCCGCGATCCGGCGGGCAACAGCCTCGAATGCGCTGAAGCCCGCATCTGGGGAATCGAATAGGACAATCATGCGCAAGCTCGAAACCAAGACCATCGTCGTTGCCAGCCACAATGCCGGCAAGATCCGGGAAATCCAGGACCTGATCGGCCCGTTCGGCTTCACCGCGAAGTCAGCGGCTGAACTGAGCTTCGTGGAGCCTGACGAAACTGGCACCACCTTCGAGGAAAACGCGAAGATCAAGGCGCTCGCTTCTGCTGAAGCCTCCGGGCTACCGGCGCTGTCGGATGATTCCGGCCTCGCCATCGATGCGCTTGGCGGCGACCCTGGCGTCTACACCGCCAACTGGGCCGAGAAGCCGGACGGCACCCGCGACTTCACGATGGCGATGGAAAAGGTCGAGGCAGCAATGGACAAGGCCGGCGCCTCAACGCCGGAGCAGCGCACCGCCCGCTTTGTCAGTGTGCTCTGCCTTGCCTGGCCGGACGGCCACACGGAGCTTTTCCGCGGCGAAGTCGAAGGTGCTGTCGTCTGGCCGCCGCGCGGCAGCCAGGGCTTCGGCTACGATCCGGTCTTTCAACCCGAGGGCTATGACACTACCTTTGGCGAGATGAGCGCGGAAGAAAAGCACGGCTGGAAGCCGGGCGATACAGAAGCCCTGTCGCACCGCGCCCGCGCCTTCAAGATTTTCGTCGAAACCTGCCTGGAAGCCTAAGGGCAAACGTGGACATATTGGAACAGCCTGACCTGACGCGCTATGCCGCTCTTCTGCCCGATACCGGCGAACCCGGCTTCGGCGTCTACGTGCATTGGCCGTTCTGTGCCGCCAAGTGCCCCTATTGCGATTTCAACAGCCATGTCCGCCACCAGCCGGTCGATCAGGAGCGCTTCACCGCGGCCTTCCTGAAGGAGATGGCGATGGTACGCCAATTGAGCGGACCGAAGACGGTGACGAGTATCTTCCTCGGCGGCGGCACGCCGTCACTGATGAACCCTTCGACGGTTTCGGCCATTCTCGACGGCATCGCCAAACATTGGCATGTGCCCGATGGCATCGAAATCACCATGGAGGCCAACCCGTCCAGCGTCGAGGCGGAGCGTTTCCGCGGCTATCGCGCCGCCGGCGTCAACCGTGTCTCGCTCGGCGTCCAGGCGCTGAACGACCGCGATCTGAAGTTCCTCGGCCGATTGCACGACGTTGCCGACGCCTTGAAGGCGATCAAGTTGGCGCGTGACATCTTCCCGCGCATGTCCTTCGATCTGATCTATGCCCGCCCGAACCAGACCGTCGACGAATGGGAACGCGAGCTGAAGGAGGCGATCTCCTACGCGGTCGACCACCTCTCGCTCTACCAGCTGACGATCGAGGAAGGCACGCCCTTTTACGGCCTTCACAAGGCTGGCAAGCTTATCGTTCCGGATGGCGATCAATCGGCGCTGCTCTATGAAGCGACGCAGGAAATCACCAATAGAGAAGGGCTGCCTGCCTATGAGGTGTCGAACCACGCGCGCCCGGGTGCGGAAAGCCGCCACAACCTCACCTACTGGCGCTATGGCGACTATGCCGGCATCGGCCCCGGCGCCCACGGGCGGCTGACGCGCGGCAGCATGAAGATCGCGACCGCGACCGAGCGGAAGCCGGAAAGCTGGCTCGATCTCGTCGAGCGCGACGGCCATGGCACCATCGATCAGGAGCAACTCGGCTACGAGGAGCAGGCGGACGAACTGCTGCTGATGGGGCTGCGCCTGAAGGAAGGCGTCGATCTCGCCCGCTGGCAGCAGCTTTCCGGTCGCGATCCCGACCCGAAGCGGGAAGAGTTCCTGCTGGAGCACGGCTTCATCGAGCGGATCGGCAATTCCAGGCTTCGCTGCACGCCATCAGGGATGCTGATCCTCGATTCCGTGGTCGCCGATCTCGCCTGCTAGGCAGGTCGCTTTCTGCCAAGCGAGAACAACCGCCCGTCGATCGCCGCAAGGCCAATCGCGATCATCGCCATGCCGATCAGGTGCTTGGCCTGCAGCTGCTCGCCGAGAATAGCCGCTCCGAGCAGGATGGCGCTGACGGGGATCAGGAAGGTCACGAGCATAAGGTTCGTCGCGCCCGCAGTTGCCAGGATCCGAAAGAACAGCACATAGGCAATCGCGGTCGACAGCAGGGCCAAGCCCAGCAATGCCATCCAGGTTTCGAATGATGGGGCGGCCAGCGTCCAGGGCTGGTCGACAACGAGCGCGATCGGCAGCATCAGGAGCGTCGAGGCGGTGACCTGCCCTGCGGCGGGAATGAGCGGCGCCATGCCCATCTGGCGAAAAAGGCGACCGAAGATACCGGCAAAGGAATAGGAGAGTGCCGCACCCAGCACGGCAAGCTGCGCCAGCACGTTCGAGCCGAGATCACGCAGCACATCGAAGCCGATCATATAGGCGACACCTGCAAAGCCGACGAGGACACCGAGCAGGCGGTTGCCGGTCATCTTTTCGTCGGCAGTCAGGAAGTGCGCGACAACGACGCCGAACAGCGGCGTCGTGGCATTCAGGATTGAAGCAAGGCCGCTTGCGATATGCGTCTGGCCCCAGACAATGAGGCAGAACGGGATCATGTTGTTCAGGACGCCCATGCCGAAGAAGGCCGCCCAAGCCCTGCCGTCGCGCGGCATGAAGTGGCCGGTTGCCCGGACGATCACGTTCAGCGCCAGAGCGGCGATCAGAACCCGGCCCGTGACGATCGTGAACGGCGGCAGGGTCTTCACCAGAATGCCGTTGAAGAGGAAGGAGCCGCCCCATAGCAGGGAGAGCACCAGCAGCATTCCCCACTCGGCAAAGCCCATCTGTTTCTGCTGCATCATCTTCTCCCTAGTCAGCCTGCCACCGGAATACATCCCGTCACAGGCTGCCGCCACCCGATTGTTGCGCGGCGCGGACGTGGCAATTCTCGATTTATTCTCGCTCATCACAAAGCTTGAGTCAGCTTTTGCGACGGCTTTCTTCCTGATATTATTGTGGTGTCTGCCGAGAGGCAAACGAGTCTTTCTCGATCCATGATATAGCTGCGCTAAACCATGAGTGACTATCTCCCCTCTCTTTCGGCGCTTCGAGCCTTCGAAGCTGCTGCCCGGCACCTCAGTATGACGCTCGCGGCAAAAGAGCTCAACGTCACGCCAGGCGCCGTCAGCCTGCAGATCCGCGACCTGGAGGCATCGCTTGGCGTCAAGCTGTTCGAGCGCAAGACCCGTGCGCTCGCCTTGACCGTGGAGGGTGCGGACTACTTCTCGACGCTCAGAGCTGCATTCCGTCTCGTCAGGGAAGCGACGGCTGCAATCACGGCGCGGGGACGCGGCGCCGTTCTCAACGTTACCTGCACGGCGGGATTTGCGACCTACTGGCTCGTGCCTCGTCTTGGACGTTTTGAGGCGATGCACCCTGAAATCGACGTGCGTATCAGCGCATCGCACCGCGTGCTCGATTTTCAGCGTGACGGCATCGACCTTGCAATCCGCCACGGCCTCGGCGGCTATGACGGCCTGATCAGCGAGCGGCTCGTCGATGACGAGCTCGTGCCAGTCTGTACGCCAGGGCTTGCCGCTGAACTGGGGGACCATCCGTCGCCAAGCGCGCTCACTCGTTTCCAGTTGATCCACGACGTCTATCGCCATGACTGGCAGCTCTGGCTGGAGGCGGCAGGCGCCACGGGGGTCGACCCCTCGCGCGGGCCGATCTTCATGCATGGCAACGGAGCCTATGACGCGATGAAGGCCGGGCTGGGCTTTGCCTTGATGCGACGATCGTTCCTTGAGCGGGACCTGAAGGAAGGCGCGGTGGTCACGCCCTTCCCGCTTGGCATCGCAAGCCGACTTGCCTTCCACCTCGTCTATCCGGGCCTTGCGCTGGAGCGACCGGCCGCGGCCGCCTTCCGTCGCTGGCTGCTGTCGGAGGCGCAAGCCTGAGCTGACTGTGGCCGATTTGTCATACAAATCGCAAAGTGGAGTAGATTATTCATGAAATTGGGTTTTCTTCGGGCGTTTTCTTGACTATTAAGCTCCAGATAAATCCACGATGAGCATACCCGGTGCAATAAGCCAATGAATAATCTCCGCTTTTCCTCTCGAATCCTCTCCACATCAGCATTGACGGGCGTGGCGCTCATCCATCTTCTTGCGCCAGCCGCAGCTCAGGATGCCACGGGACAGCAGCAGGACAGCGCGACGGTTCTTGAAGATATCATCGTCAATGGCGGCAGCGGCGGCGTGATCCAGGCAGACGGATATGTCGGCAAGAGCAGCGCGACAGGCACGAAGACCGACACGCCCTTCATCGAGGTGCCGCAGTCGATTTCGTCCGTGACCGAGCAGCAGTTGAAGGACCGCAACCCGCAGACCCTGCTTGATACCGTCGCCTACACGCCGGGCACGCGCGTCGGCGCTTATGGCTTCGATCCGCGTTTCGATTCGTTCTCGGTGCGCGGCTTCGACGTGACTTATACCGGGATCTTCCGCGACAACCTTCGCCAGCCCGGCGCAGGTTCGTCACTCTTCAAGACCGAGCCTTACGGCCTCGAGGGAGTCTCGATCCTCCGTGGCCCTTCCTCGGCGCTGTATGGGGCGACGGGCGCAGGCGGCCTCTACAACCTCATCACCAAGCGGCCGACGGAAGAGCCTTTTCACGAGGTTCAGCTGCAGTATGGCACCGAACAGCGCTATCAAACCCAGTTTGACGTCTCAAGTCAGGTCAACAATACGGACCCCTTCTATTATCGTCTGACGGGCCTCTACCGCGATGCCAATACAGAGCAGATCAGCGTTCCCGACGACCGCGTCTATATCGCGCCAGCCTTCATGTGGAAGCCGGACGAAGACACGAAACTCACCATTCTCGGCGAATACTCACGAACCAAGACTGGCGGCACGGCAGCGTACTACAATGACCCGGCCGGCAACGTAACGGACTTTTTTGCAGGCAATCCGGCCTTCAACGACTCGGTCCAAAACCAGGCTCGCATCGGCTACGAGTTCGAGCATCGACTGAACGATGTCCTCGTCTTCCGTCAGAACGCCCGCATCTCGACACTCAACATCGACGCCGATTGGGCCTTTGCCTACGCGCCCAACAAGGTCGATCCAAGTCTCCTCGACCGCAGCGCCGGTACGTTCGACGAGCGGCTGACGGCCTTCGTCATCGACAATCAGTTGGAAGCCCAGTTCGAAACGGGCGCGATCGACCATACGCTGCTTGCCGGCCTGGACCTGACCAAGCTGCACTGGCGCTCGCTCGATGGCCGTGGCGTCTCGCCGCCGCTAGACACCAACAACCCGACGGCAGGAGCTTTCGTTGCACCGATCGATTTCGACACGCGTACCGTCCAGGACCAATGGCAAGTCGGCACCTATTTGCAGGATCAGATCCGTTATGACACATGGATACTGACCCTTGGAGGTCGCTACGACTGGGTCTCGACGGACACCGACAATACCGACCTCAGCACGAATGCGCTGACGAGCATTTCGCAAAAGGACAAGGCATTCTCCGGCCGCATCGGCCTGGGCTACGAAACGGATTTCGGCGTCGTACCTTATGCCAGCTATTCCACCGCCTTCGCACCCAATGCCGGCATCAACCAGGAGACGGACCAGCCCTTCAAACCGACGGAAAGCGAACAGGAAGAGATCGGCGTCAAGTACCTGCTGCCGAACAGCAATACGCTGCTCACGGCAGCGCTGTTCAATATCGACCAGAAGAACAGCCTCTACTACGAGGTCGTGAACCTGCCGACCGGACCGGCCAACATACAGGTGCAGCGCGGCAAGATTCGCTCCCGTGGATTGGAACTCGAAGCAAATACGAGCCTCGACAACGGCCTGTCCCTGGTGGCGTCGTACACTTACACCGACACCGAGATCCTGGAGGGAACGACCGGGACGGTTGGCAATTCCGTTTCGTCGGTTCCGAGGCATATGGCTTCGCTCTGGGCGAACTATACCTTCCAGGAGAGTAGCCCGATCTACGGTCTCGGCATCGGTTTCGGCACTCGGTATCTCGGCAAGAGCTACACCAGCGACGCCAACACGGCCCAGAACGGTTCACGCGTCCTCTTCGACGCCGCCGTCAGCTATGATTTCGCGGCGCTCGACAAGAAATACGAGGGCCTGAGCCTGCAGGTGAACGCCACCAACCTCTTCGACCGCCGCGAGCCCGTCTGCTCGGCTGGCTTCTGCTACCGCGACCAGGGCCGCACCGTCATCGGTAGCCTGCGTTACAGATGGTGAGCTTGATGGCGAGCGCGCGGCACCATATCGCTGATCCGGACCACAGCGCCTCGGTCCTCTCGCCGGCCTTTGCTGGCGAGCATGCATGGTGCAGCGAGAAGATGGCTCTTTCCGCCGACTTGCCCGACGGGATACCGCTGCCGCTCTTCTTCGGCGATGGTGGGTTCGAGCAGGCGATTGACCGTTATGCAGAGGCCTGCGGCGACAGTGACCGGCGCGCCATCGTCTCGATGTGGTCGTTGTACTACTTCTCCGCCCTCTCCATTCCCTATGTGCTGGCTCGCCGCCTTGCCGCGCAGGAGCTTCCCGTCGCCTTCGACGGGATGACAATCGCATTGCAGGACGATGGCCTGCCACGGGCGTTCGGCGTGCCGCATCGGGGCCGGAATGCCGGAGGTCACGAGGAGGACGGCTTCGAAGCCATTGGGCCGTTGCTCGAGGAACATATCCCGGAGGCCGTCAGGAAGCTTGCCGCCTCCGGCATTTCGGCCAAGCTGTGCTGGAACAATGCCGCTGTGTATCTCGACTACGTGCTGCGGTTGACACGGCCGCCTGAAAGCCCGGATCTCACGATCTTTGTGCGCGGCTGCCTGCCCGATGGTGGCGTCAATCCTCTTTGCGGCAGCCTCCGGTATGTCGAGGAAGACGGAGAGCGTGTCGCCCGTCGGAAGATATGCTGCCTGCGCTACATGCTGCCCGGCGTCCAGAGCTGCGGCAAGCTTTGCGCTCTTCCCAGCCAGAGGAACGTGCAATGATCCCCTCCACCATTACAAGACGCGGCTTTCTCGGCGCGGCGTCTGCCATGCTTTGCGCGCCGGCTCAGCTGAAGGCCGATACGCAATGGCCGTTGACTGTAACCGATGCCGTCGGGCGGACCGTGACAATATCGAGGAAGCCGAAGTCGATCATCCTCGGCACAGGCTTCAATCTTGTCGCATTGTCGCTGATCCACCCGGATCCGGTCAGCCTGCTGGCCGGCTGGGCGACTGACATGAAGACGGATAACCTATTCATCTACGATGCCTTCCGCGGCAAGTTCCCGGCCCTCGCCGACGTCCCGCTCGTCAGCAACGGCCTGGCGGATGGCATGAACTTCGAAGCCGCCCTCTCGTTGGAGGCCGATCTGGCGGTCATGGGCATGTGGCAGGCAGAGGGTGAGCAAGGGAAACGTGCTATCGACTATCTCCAATTGACTGGCGTGCCTGTCATCGTCGTCGATTTCAATGTCGATCCACTGAAGAACACCCCGCGGGACATCCGTCTCCTTGGTCGCATCCTGGAGTGTGATCAGCAGGCTGAGAACTATGCGCAGTTTTTCGAAAAGCGGGTGCAGCGCATCAGAGCGGGAGCGACGGGGAAAGGCGAGGATGGGCCGCTGGTGCTGATGGATGCCTTCCCTAGCGCAACCCGGGGCAGCTGGGCATACGGCCGAACCGGCCTCGGCGAATTGATCACGCTTGCCGGCGGACGCAACATCGCCGACAAGAACCTGCCGCCGCAGGGCGGACCGGTGACGGCGGAGTATATCATCGCGGCGGAGCCGGACATCTATATCGCCACAGGCTCGCCGGGCGGCACCTACACCGTCTTCTCGATCGGCCCCGGCGTCGATCCTGCAGAGGCCCGTCGGTCGCTGCAGGAAACCGTCAAGGCGCCCGCCCTTGCCCCGCTGAAGGCAGTGCGCGAGGGGAACGTGCACGGCATGTGGAACTTCTTCAACGCCGTGCCGCTGAACGTACTGGCCGCCGAGGCCATCGCATCCTGGGTGAGGCCCGACCTGTTCGGCGATGTCGATCCCCTGGGCAGTCTCGCAGAGATCAACGAGCGCTTCGCCGCTGTGCCCTTCGAGGGGACATACTGGACGAGCCTGAGACGTTAGCGACCTGCCGCGCCGGTCTTGAAAAGGCTGCCGGTCGGCGTGTTCAGGAACATCTCCAGCGGAATGTATTGCTGATGCAAGAAACCGGTGGACGGCAGCAGATCGTCGCGCACCATCTCGATCACGGCAACCACCGACGCCGACGTCGTCCAGGCGATCGCGGTGCGGCGAGCGCCAGCGATCTCGATCGGATAGTAGGCGCGGACAAATTCCTTGCGGCGCAGGTTGCCGTTCTCCGTGCCCTCCGCCGCCACATGGACATAGACGACATCGTCTTCGACCGGCGGCTTGGCGTTGGTGAGGATTTCGCCGGCGAGCTTGCGCCTGTCGCGCATCAGGAGTTCATGGAAGAAGAAGTTCATCAGATCCATGTGCCCGGGATAGCGCATCGTCTTGTAGTCAAGATTCTCGACCTTGCCGAGCATGGTGTCGCACATGGTTCCGAGGCCGCCTGACGTTGTGAAGGCTTCGAGCTTGACGCCTTCGACATAGATCGTCTCGTGCCACTCCATCGGCGAGACGAGCTTGCGAATGCCCCCCTCGATCACTTCGCAGTCGTTCAGATACTCGTTGACCACGCCCTCTGGCGACCAGTTGAAGGCGTAGCCGAGGAGACCGGTCGGATGCTGCGGCAGGGCGCCAACCCGCATGCGAATGGACCGGCATTTGTCGAATCCATCCGCAAGGCTCGCCCCGACAATGCCGACGAAGCCAGGGGCGAGGCCACATTGCGGTGCCATCAGCCCGCGCGCGGTCTTGGATAGTTCGATAATGAAATTTGTGGTCGGCACGTCCTCGGTCAGGTCGAAATAGTGAATGCCCGCAAGATGCGCAGCCCGCGCCAGGCCGATGTTGAGGTGATAGGGTAGGCAGGAAAGCACCGCCTCGACGCTCGATAGCAGTTCGCCGATGACAGCAGGATCGGAGATGTCTTCACTCCTGCATTTGAACGGCAGGCCCTCCGTCGGCGCCTGAACATCGACGCCGAGAACGTCGAAGCCTCCCTCGTGCAAGAGCGTTGCGGCCAATCGCCCGACCTTGCCCAGCCCGAGAACAGCGATCCTGTCGAAACTCATCCGGCTCCCTCCCCTGTACCGCCAGCCCATGCTCCTCCAAGCCAGCCTACAGAAGATTGTGCGCAAAAGAAAACGGCCGGAGCGATGCCCGGCCGTCAACTTGCACAGAAGGTTTCCCGACTATTCGTTGATCAGGCGCTTCAGCAACTCGATCTCATGCGAGAGCTTCGTGTCGCCGGCAATCAACTCCTCGATCTTGCGAACGGCATGCAGCACGGTCGTATGATCGCGACCGCCGAAGCGACGGCCGATCTCCGGGAAGGACCGCGGCGTCAGCGTCTTCGACAGATACATGGCGATCTGGCGCGGCTTGACGATGACGCGGGTGCGGCGGTTCGAGACCAACTCCTGACGCGACACGTTATAGTGCCGTGCGACGATGCGCTGGATGTCCTCGATGCGGACACGGCGTGGCTCGCCCGAACCAACGAGATGAGCAAGAAGCTCATCGACGCGCTCGACCGTCAGGTTCGGTTCGAAGGAGCGGCGGAAGAGCAGCTGGTTGAAGGCGCCTTCCAGCTCACGGCCGCTTGCCGTGATGTTGCGGGCAACGTGGTTCAGCAGATCGGCCGGGATTTCCAGAGACGGATCCTCGACACGAGCAGCAGCGAGGCGACGCTTCAGGATTTCGAGACGCATCTCGTAGTCCGGGGCGTCGAGCTCGATGGCCACACCGCCCTGCAAACGCGAGCGGACGCGTGGATCGAGCGATTCCAGCTCCCAGGGAGCCCGATCGGCAGCGACGACGACCTGCTTGGCGCTGTCGAGCAGCATGTTCAGCAGGTGGCAGAACTCATGCTGGATCATCTTGCCCTGCAGGAACTGCATGTCATCGATGATCAGGAGGTCGATGTTGCGCAGCGAGTCCTTGAGCGTCAAAGCATCATTGTCGCGGATCGCGGTTGCGAAACGCCACATGAAATACTCTGCCGTCAGATAGACGACGCGCAGTGCGCGCGGGTTCTGAACCGCGGCATTGGCGATCGCCTGCAGAAGATGCGACTTGCCGAGACCGACGCTGGAATGGACGAAGAGCGGATTGAAGCGGACAGCGCCCTGTCCAGCTTCCGCAATCGTCTTGGCGGCGGCAAGAGCCACACGGTTGGAGCTGCCCTCGACGAAGGTGTCGAAGGTGAAGCGAGAGTCCAACGGCGAGCCAAAGAGCGGCTGGCCGGAAGTGGCCGGACGGGCTGCGGCTGCAGACGAAACCGCCTGCTGTACAATCTGGCCGGCATGCTGCGCCACCGGGCGGCGCGTCTGCGCAGCGGCGACAGGCTCTGGAGAAACCGGCTCTTCAGCGGGTTTGCCAACGCCACGCGTTGCCGTGCGAACAAGAATTTCGACTTTCAGGATTTCGGAGTCTTCTGCCTGGAACAGGTTGGTGATCAGCTCAAGATACCGGTTGTTGATCCAGGACTTCAGGAAAGTCGTCGGCACCGTCAGGCGCACGACGCTCTTTGAAACCGAATGCAATTTCAGCCGCGCGAACCAGCTTGCATAGACATCCGGACCGACTTGCGCCTTCAGGCGGGCGCTGACACGCTCGAAAAGTACACCATGCTTCATGTCTCCCTTTTCCCCTGCCGCTTCGGCGCACATAGAGCCAAACGCCTGCGGTTCATTGTCCCCACTCTCCAGGACATCCGCCGTCATTGTATTCATCTGCATCATGCCGCCTTCCATTCGTCGGCCGACTTTGTTTCGTCGCCCGATTATTTCCCCGCTATGGCTAGAAAGTAGCACCCTCATGAGCCACTCGCCTGCCGGTTCACTCAAATACTGCCCCACTCACAGGATGCTCCCGGGAAAGCGCGAGCCCGCATCATGCGGTTCGGCTGCATTCCCTCGGACTGGATGCCGTTCCTCGTAACACCGGCGTCCAATCGTCCTGCCACGACTTCTCTTCCCCATTCCGGTTTCACGCAAGGCGTGCAACCAACACACAAAACATCACCGTTCCGCGACAGCCACGTCGCAGTCAAAAATGCTCAAGTGCGTGAAAAACCGGAGACTTAAACTCTCCGTAACAAGTGGCACAGGTTCATCGCCCCGCCGACGTGGCAGTTTCAGACCAAGCCTTCACAGGTGATGTCTGGACCCCTTGTTGATCGGCATTTAGGCAGGATCGAATGCGGGAATCAACGATGAATTTTACGCAAAATTAAGAGCGGCCCGTTGACTCCGGGGGCAGTTTTTGAGCGTCACATCCGTGTCAAAAAAGAATCGCTTTTGAATCAAGGAGATTCCCCTCGGCGGCATTTTTGACACGCATAAAAAGAAAAAAATAAAAAAGCTTCTTGACTCCGCCCAGACCGCAGATTGTAGGCCCCGAGTCGGGCGTACCTGAAGTATCCTACAGCAAGTACTTGTTTTTATTGCTTTTTTCGTGTCATACGCTCGACATGAAATCGTCGCCGAATTAACCATACGGAAGCCAGTCGGCAGAATCGAAAAAGCCCGACAAAGTTGCCGGGCTAATCATAATGATAGGCTTATTAACGAAAGATTATGCCGTCACAGAAACCGACAGAGCCTTCACACGAGCTGCCAGGCGCGAAACCTTGCGGGAAGCCGTGTTGGAGTGCAGCACGCCCTTGCTTGCGGCGCGAGCCAGTTCCGGCTGCGCGGCGAGGAAAGCTTCCTTTGCCTTGGCAGCATCACCAGATGCGAGTGCCTCTTCGACCTTGCGAACGAAAGTACGAACGCGCGAGCGACGAGCCTTATTGACGTCGGTACGGCGGGCGATCTTGCGGGTCGCTTTTTTCGCCGAAGTTGTATTGGCCATGGATGCCTCTCTAAAATTCGAACAAACTCCGTCATCACCGCGGGCCTTGCGGCCCCTTCATACAGCAATGCGGGAGCATAATCGGAAAACCGGAGTGGCTTCCCGAACCGTGGGCGGGCATATAACCCTAAAGCCGACCCACGTCAACGCGCATTTTCGAGGAAACGCCGCCTTTCTCCAAGGCTCAGCGGTTCTTGAAGGCAGGCTTGCGCTTTTCGATGAAGGCGGTCATCCCCTCTTTCTGATCTTCGGTCGAAAACAGGCTATGGAAAAGGCGGCGTTCGAAGCGCAGACCTTCGTCCAATGTCGTCTCCAGCGCGCGGTTTACCGCCTCCTTCGCCATCAGCACGGACGGACGCGACAGCGAGGCAATCTTGGCAGCCGCCTCCAGCGCCTCGTCCAACAGCCGCTCGGGCGCCACCACACGCGAAACGAGTCCTGCGCGCTCGGCTTCGGCAGCGTCCATCATGCGGCCTGTCAGGATCAGATCCATGGCCTTATATCTGCCGACGGCACGCGTCAGCCTCTGAGAGCCGCCCATGCCGGGGATGACGCCGAGCGTGATTTCGGGCTGGCCGAACTTGGCGGTTTCCGAGGCAATGATGATATCGCACATCATCGCAAGCTCGCAGCCGCCGCCAAGCGCAAAACCGCTGACGGCCGCGATCACGGGCTTGCGCACCTTTGCAACGTCGTCCCAGCCGCTCATCAGGTCGCGGCTATAGACATCGACATAGCTGAGCGGCTGCATTTCCTTGATGTCGGCGCCGGCGGCGAATGCGCGGTCGGAACCCGTCAGCACCATGGCGCCGACGGCATCGTCGGCCTGAAAGGCTTCGTAGGCCTGCAGAAGCTCCTTCAGCACCGTCGAATTCAGCGCGTTCAGCGCCTGCGGGCGGTTCAAGGTGATCAACCCGACCGCGCCGCGGGTTTCGACGATCAGCGTTTCATAGGCCATGGACAATCCTCCCGTTATTTTTGGCAAGCAGGGCAATAGAAGGTCGAACGCCCTGCCTGGACGATGCGTGCGACCGTACCGCTGCAGCCGGGCGTGCGGCAAGGTAGACTTTCGCGATCATAGACCGAGAAGGAGTGCTGGAAATAACCAAGCGAGCCGTCGGTCTGGATATGATCGCGCAGCGACGACCCGCCGGCCTTGATGGCATCGGCGATGACATCGCGGATCGAGGAGACGAGGAGATCCATCTGCTTGGTTGGCTTGCCGGTCTTGGTGACGACAGTCGCCGCAGCCCGCGTCGGGCGCAGGTGCGCGCGCCACAACGCCTCGCAGACATAGATGTTGCCGAGCCCGGCAATATTCTTCTGATCGAGCAGCGCGCTTTTCAGCGGCTGAGCCTTGTTCTTGAAGCGTTCCGCCAGATAGGCGGCACTGAGTTCGTTGCCCGTCGGTTCCGGGCCGAGACCGAAGAGGAAGGGATTGAGACCAAGCTCGGAGCGCTGCGCCATATCCATGAAGCCGAAGCGGCGCGGGTCATTATAGATGACGCGGCTGGCCCCGTTCGGGCCTTCCAGATGGAAGATCGCGTGATCGTGCTTTTCGTCCTTCGAGCGCGGATGATGAAATTCGCCCGGCGCATCGGAAAGAGGCCCCGCCTCGATGCGGAAGGAACCGGACATGCCGAGATGGGCGATGATCGTCGTGCCATCGTCGAGGTCGATCAGCAGATACTTGGCGCGACGGCCCAGCGCAACGATATTGCGGCCGGTCGCGCGCGCCTCCAAACCATCCGGAAAAGGAAACCGCAGGTCCTTGCGGCGCAACTCCAGGCGGGCGATCCGCGCGCCTTCCATAGCAGGGGCAAGCCCGCGTCGGACGGTTTCGACTTCTGGCAATTCCGGCATCTTAACCCATCTATATCTAACATGTTTCAACCAGAGGCGTTGTGCGCTATAGCGCCAAGGTGCCGCGGCTTTGACCGTGGCCCACAGATAGCGCCGCGCGCGTCCGTTCGCTATGGTCGCCGCGCCGATTTCAGATAGATGGAGTATTTCGATGTCAGAAAGCCGTACCTCCGCCGAAGGCGGCATGGAAACATCCTACGGCTTCCGCGAAGTGGCGGATGGTGAAAAGCAGGGTCTCGTCAATGAGGTCTTCCACAAGGTCGCCAAACGCTACGACATCATGAACGACGTCATGTCTGTCGGCATGCACCGCGTCTGGAAGGATGCGATGATTGCGGCGCTGAACCCGCGCAAGGAGCCCGGCTACAAGGTTCTCGACGTTGCCGGCGGCACTGGAGACATCGCATTTCGTATCATCGAGGCCTCCAACCGGCAGGCGCATGCGACGGTGCTCGACATCAACGGTTCGATGCTCGCGGTCGGCGCCGAGCGCGCCGCCAAGAAAAAGCTCTCCGACAACCTGACTTTCGTCGAGGCGAACGCCGAGGATCTGCCGTTCGATCCGAACAGCTTCGACGCCTATACGATTGCCTTCGGCATCCGCAACGTGCCGCGCATCGACGTAGCGCTGAGCGAAGCCTATCGCGTGCTGAAGCGCGGCGGCCGGCTGCTCGTGCTTGAATTTTCGGAAGTGGACATGCCGCTGCTCGATCGTCTCTATGAAAGCTGGTCCTTCAACGCCATTCCGAAGTTCGGCAAGGCGATCACCGGCGAGGCCGAGCCCTATCAGTATCTCGTCGAATCGATCCGCAAGTTCCCCAACCAGGAGAACTTCGCCGAGATGATCCGCAAAGCCGGCTTCTCGCGCGTGAGCTTCACCAACTATACCGGCGGTATCGCAGCCCTCCATTCCGGCTGGAAGCTCTGAGGCATGGTTCGAGGTACACCGTTCACCCGCTCGCTTTCGCAGGCAGGCAATCCGGCATGAGCACTCTGGGAGCATATTTCCGGCTCTGGCGCGTCGGCTGGATTCTCGTGCGCGAAGGCGTGATTTCGGCCCTGCCGTCGGAAGATCTTCCGCCCTCGATCGGGCTTGCCAAGTCGTTTGTCGGTGTGTTCGCGCGCAATCGTTCGAAATCGAAGAAGCGCAGTGACCGACTGGCGCAAGCCGTTGAAAGGCTCGGCCCTTCCTATGTGAAGATCGGGCAGTTCCTGGCAACCCGCCCGGATGTCGTTGGCGTCGAGTTCGCCGATGATCTGTCACAGCTTCAGGATCGCATGGCGTTCTTTCCGCTCGCAGCCGCCAAGGCGAGCATTTCCGGGTCTCTCGGCCGCCCGATCGAGGAGCTTTACGCAAGCTTCGGAGACCCGATTGCAGCGGCTTCGATTGCCCAGGTGCATGCCGCCGAAGTCGATACGCCCGCTGGACGCAAGAAAGTTGCCGTCAAAGTCGTTCGCCCCGGCGTACGTCAACGCTTCTCGCATGATATCGAGGCGATGTATCTCGTCGCTCACATGCAGGAACGCTTCATGCCTTCAAGCCGGCGGCTGAGGCCGGTGGAGGTCACGAAGACCTTGGAGCAGACGACCAAGGTCGAAATGGACCTGCGCCTTGAGGCGGCTGCCCTTTCCGAGATTGCAGAGAATACCGAGAAAGACCCAGGCTTCCGTGTGCCGAAGGTCGATTGGGAGCGCACCGGCCGCGACGTGATCACCATGGAGTGGATCGACGGCGTGAAGATGTCTGATGTCGAGGCCCTGCGTGCTGCGGGCCACGATCTCAACCTGCTTGCCGACACACTGATCCAGTCGTTTCTTCGCCACACGCTGCGCGATGGCTTCTTCCACGCCGACATGCATCCCGGGAACCTTTTTGTCGACGAGCATGGCGATATCGTCGCGGTCGACATGGGGATCGTCGGACGACTGGGGAAAAAGGAACGCCGCTTCCTGGCCGAAATCCTCTTTGGCTTTATCACCCGCGACTACATCAGGGTCGCGGAAGTCCACTTCGAGGCAGGCTACGTGCCGGGCCACCACAATGTTGAGAGCTTCGCGCAGGCGATCCGCGCGATCGGTGAGCCGATCCATGGCCAGCCCGCCGAAACCATCTCGATGGGCAAGCTGCTGACGCTCTTGTTCGAGGTAACCGAACTCTTCGACATGGCGACGCGGCCGGAACTGGTCATGTTGCAGAAGACCATGGTCGTGGTCGAAGGCGTGTCACGCATGCTCAATCCACGCTTCAACATGTGGAAGGCGTCCGAACCAGTCGTCGGTGACTGGATCCGCAACAACCTCGGCCCGAAGCGCATCGTGACCGATCTCAAGGACGGGCTGAAGGCGGCGGTCAAGCTTGCCGAAGCCGCACCCGAGATTGCCGCCAAGACGGAGAAGTTCCACCATCAACTGCTGCAGATGAGCGAGCACGGATTGCGATTCGACGCCGAAACGGCCGATGCGATCGGCAGATCCGAAGCGCGCCACAATCGCTCCGGTCGGTTCGCCCTCTGGATTATCGCGCTCACCCTTCTCTATATAGCCTGGGTGGTGACCTGATCCATCGCATGCAAAGGCATGCTGTGTTCGATATTTGGGATATCCCATCAGATAGCGCCGTCGCATAGTCTCACTTTTCAAGGAGATATGGCAGATGAAGCATGAACGCCCCCGCATCGAACTTTCCGGACAACCGCTCAGCTTTGTCGAGATGGTGAGGATTGGATCGGGAAAGGCGGCGCTTTCAGCTTCAGCAACCGGCATGGCCCGTGTCGAGATCGCGCGCGGGATCGTCGAGGATGCGATCAAGGCCGGGATGCCCGTCTACGGCGCGACCACCGGCGTCGGCGCCATGAAGGATGTCGAGTGGTCTCCCGAAGATCTCGACGCCTTCAATCTCGGGCTGGTGCGGGCGCATCACTTCGGCACCGGTACGCCATTTTCATGCTCGGTCGTGCGCAACGCGATGGCCATCCGCATCAATACTGCGCTGACGGGGCAAGTCGGCTGCACACCAGAACTCGTCGATGCGTACATGCAGATGCTTGAGGCGGATATCATTCCGGTCGTCCGCCGCACCGGCTCCATTGGCTGCGCCGATATCGGCCTCATGGGACAGATCGGCGCCGTGCTGACGGGAGTCGGGGAAGCCGTCCATCGCGGCAAACGCATGCAGGCCGCCGACGCCTTCGCCGCTGCCGGCATGAAACCCTTCACCATGGCCCCACGTGACAGTCTGGCCTCGCTCAGCGTCAATGCCGTGAGCTTTGCGGCAGCAGCGGACGCGACGCGGAATGCTGCCGCTTCCATTCGCGTGCTGCTGGCCTCCGGCATGATGGCCTCAGGCGCGCTCGGCGCCTCCCGCGATCCGTGGCTTTCCGTTCGCCATGTCGGCACCTCACGGGAGGCTTTGATCGGCTCCTGGCTCTGCAATGCATCGGACGCTTGGCAATGGCCAGTCAAAACCCACGTTCAGGACCCATTGAGCCTGCGGATGATCGCGCAGGTCTTCGGTGCCGTTATCGAGAACCTGCTGACGACAGGCCACAAGATCCTGGCCGCCACCGGCCGCTCCGACGACAACCCCGTCGTCGTCGAGGGCCGGGTGATGACCTCGGGCGGGTCGCTGCCGCTTGACGTGACGATCCTGCTAGAATCGGCCGCCCTCTGTATGGCGCATGCCGCCCGCAACGCCTTTAACCGCTGCGTCCTGCTCGGCAACGGCCAGCGCCGCGACCTGCCGGTCAATCTCGTGCCGCCCGGCCGTATCGCCACCGGTTTCGGCCCGATCATCAAGCTGGCCGGCGAAATCTTTTCCCGCGTGCTGTCGATGTCGAACCCGGTTTCGGCGCAGTCGCTGGTGGTTGCGGCCGGCCTCGAGGACGAGGCGGCGTTCCTGCCGCTGGTGATCGAGCGTTTCGAACGCCAGATGCGCGCCCTGATGCGCCTTGCCGCGCTTGAAGCGCTGCTTTCGGCACAGGCCGTGGACATCCTCGGCGACAAGCCGAAGGGCGTCGGCGGAATGCTCTACGATGTCGTTCGCAAGCATGCGGATTTCTACACGGTCGACCGGCCGCTGTCGGCGGAAGTGGAAGCGATCGAGGAGGAGCTTGGTTCCGATGCCTTCATGTCCAAGCTCATCGAAGAGGTGCCGATTGCATCCTTCGACGATTTCTTTGCGCTCGGCTCGCTGGCGCGCATCGAGCAGCGCCTGACCCAGGAACCGATCGCCATCTGATCCCTTCAATAGTGCCACGGAGAAAGCGGCATGGCTGATTTCGATCTCGTTCTTCAAGGCACGGTCGTTCTGCCGGAGCGCATCCTGGAAGCCGGTTACGTCGCCGTCCGCGATGGTAAGATTGCGGAAATCGGCCTCGGTGTGCCGCCTGCCGCGCGCGAACGCCATCTCCTCGGCAAGGCATTGATCCTGCCGGGAGCCATCGACGCCCAGGTTCACTCGCTGTCGCAAAAGGATCAGGAGGACTTCATCTGGTCGACCCGCTCGGCCGCTGCCGGCGGCGTGACGACGATCGTCGACATGCCCTACGACGAGGGCAACCTTGTGTGTTCGGCGGAAGCCGTGAAGAAGAAGATCGCCCATGCCGGCCCGCAGGCGCGGGTCGATTTTGCGCTCTACGGCACCATCGATCCCGAGGAAGGTGCCAAGCGGATCGCCGAAATGGTCGATGCAGGCGTTGCCGCCTTCAAGTTTTCGACGTTCGGCACGGATCCGAAACGCTTCCCACGCATTCCGCCTGCCCTGCTGGACGAATGCTTTGCGGCGATCGCCCCGACGGGGCTGACGGCCGGCGTTCACAACGAGGATGACGAGGCTGTGCGCACCTATATGGAGCGCGTGAAGGCAAGCGGGATCACGGATTGGCGGGCACACGGGCTGTCGCGGCCGCCGATCACCGAACTGCTGGCGATGCACACGATCTTCGAGACGGGCGCCAATACGGGCTGCCCGTCGCATGTCGTCCATTGTTCGCTCGGACGCGGCTATGACATCGCTCGCGCCTATCGCCGCGACGGCTTCGAGGCGACGGTGGAGTGCTGCATTCATTATCTGACGCTGGACGAGGAACACGACGTCAAGCGCCTCGGCGGCAAGGCAAAGATCAATCCGCCGATCCGGCCGCGCGCCGAGGTCGAGGCGCTGTGGCGCAGGGTCGCCGAGGGCAATGTCTGGCTGGTCTCGACGGATCACGTCAGCTGGTCGGAAAATCGCAAGACCAACCCTGACATGCTCGCGAACGCGTCCGGCGTGCCCGGGCTCGAAGTGATGGTGCCGCTCTTCATCAAGGGCGCCTCTGAGCGCGGCATCCCGCTGACCTGGGCGGCCAAGCTGATGGCCGAAAACCCGGCGAAGCATTTCCGCCTCGATCATATCAAGGGCGCGCTCACGCCAGGCAAGGACGCTGATATCGTCGTGCTCGAGCCGCGCGAAACGGTCTATGACGCAGCAGCCAGCGGCAACAATGTCGTCGGCTGGAGCCCCTACAACGGCATCCGCCTTCCCTGGACGGTCGCTGCGACCTATCTGCGCGGCAAGAAGATCACCGACGGCGCGACCGTGCTGGCTGAACCGGGCACGGGTCAATTTGTGCGTCCGCTGCCAAGGCAGGTGATCGCCGGAGCCGCAGAATGAGCAAAAACCTGCCGGTCAACGCGGATCGTATCGCAGAGGATATCGACGCCCTGGCGGGGATTACCGAACCCGGTCATCCCTGGACCCGCCGCGCCTTCTCGCCGCTCTTTCTCGAGGGGCGCGCCTATGTCGAAGCGCGCATGCGGGCGGCTGGCCTTGAGACCAGGATCGATGCCGGCGGCAATCTGATCGGCAAGCGGCGGGGCGCTATCGAAGGGCTCGGCACGATGATGCTCGGTTCGCACTCGGATACCGTGCCTGATGGTGGCCGCTTCGACGGCATTGCCGGCGTGGTGGCCGCACTTGAGGTGGCTCGTGCGCTCGGCGACAAGGGCATCGAGCTCGATCACGACCTGGAGATCGTCGATTTCCTCGCGGAGGAGGTCAGCATCTTCGGCGTTTCCTGTATCGGCAGCCGGGGAATGACCGGGCAACTGCCGGAAGCCTGGCTTTCGCGCGTGACTGATGGGCGTGATCTCGCCGAGGCGATTGCCGAGGTTGGCGGCCGTCCGGGCGTGCTGCAGCAGCAAAACAGGCCGGATATTGCCGGCTTTCTCGAACTGCATATCGAGCAGGGTCCGGTCCTTGAGAACGAGAGGAAGGATGTCGGCATCGTCACCGCGATTGCCGGGATTACCCGGATCGAGATTGTCGTCGAGGGGCGCGCCGACCATGCCGGGACGACGCCGATGGATAGCCGCTCGGATGCGCTGGTCGCCGCCGCGCAACTGGTTCTCGATATCCGCAATGCCGCAGCCGCCCGCGCGAAGACACCGGGGCATTTCGCTGCGACGGTCGGCGAGTTCCGGATCGAGCCGAATGCGGCCAACGTCGTTCCCTCGAAGGTCGTCTTGCTGATCGATGGGCGCGCGGAGGTTCGCAACGACATGGAAGCCTTCTGCGAATGGCTGGACGAGCATGTCATAAAGTTAGCCATCACTTACGGAGCGTCGATCAAGAGCCCGATGCGCGTCTCCGACAACTATCCGACGCCGAGCGATGCAGGGCTGCTGAAAACGCTCGAAAAGGCGTGCGAAACCGTCGGCGCCAAACACCGCCGCATGGCCTCGGGCGCCGGCCACGACATGGCCTGGATTGCCAAGGTAGCACCTGCCGCCATGATCTTCGTGCCCTGCAAGGAGGGGCGCAGCCACTCCGCCGACGAATGGGCTGACAATGATGACATCGCACTTGGCGCGGCCGTGCTTTTCGAAGCCGTCATCGACATGGACAAGAGCTTGAAGCAGGAGAATGCCTGATGGGACGCATACTCGTTGAGAAGGATGTCGAAGCTGCCGTCAAGGGCGGATCGGTCTATGCCGCCGGTGGCGGTGGCTGGGCGGATCATGGCCGCATGCTCGGCTATGCCGCCGTCAACGTCGGCAAGCCGGAACTCGTATCGATCGACGAGTTGAAGGACGACGACTGGATCGCGACCGCCGCTGCAATCGGCGCGCCCGCCTCCACGACCCCCTGGGAAATGCAGGGTATCGACTATGTGAAGGCCGTGCAGTTGCTGCAGGACGAACTCGGCGAAAAACTGTCCGGCCTGATCATCGGCCAGAACGGCAAGTCGTCGACGCTGAACGGCTGGCTGCCCTCCGCCATTCTCGGAACCAAGGTCGTCGATGCCGTCGGCGATATCCGCGCGCATCCGACCGGCGACATGGGTTCGATCGGCATGGCGGGCTCGCCCGAGCAGATGATCCAGACGGCGGTCGGCGGAAACCGCGCCGAGAACCGATACATCGAGCTTGTCGTGAAGGGGGCGACGGCGAAGATCTCCCCGATCCTGCGCGCGGCCTCCGACCAGTCGGGCGGCTTCATCGCCAGCTGCCGCAATCCGCTACGCGCCTCCTATGTGCGCACCCACGCAGCACTTGGCGGCATCTCGATGGCCCTGGCGCTGGGCGAAGCGATCATCGCCGCCGAAAAGGTCGGCGGCTCGGCCGTGATCGACGCCATCTGTAAGACTACCGGCGGCCACATCCTCGCAGAAGGCATCATCACCAAGAAGGACGTCGTCTATACCAAGGAGGCCTTCGACATCGGCACGATCGCCGTCGGCTCCGGCGACAAGGCGGTGACCATGCATGTGATGAACGAATACATGGCCGTCGACGACATCGAGGGCAAACGGATCGCGACCTTCCCCTCTGTCATCACAACCCTCTCGCCCGAGGGCGAACCGCTGAGCGTCGGCCAGTTGAAGGGCGGCATGCATGTCTTCATCCTGCATGTGCCGATGAGCATCATTCCGCTGTCGGCCAGCGTTCTCGACCCGACCGTCTACCCCCCGGTGGAGAAGGCGATGGGCATCGAGCTTGCCCGCTACGCGCTCGCGGCAAAGGCCTGATCGCATGGCGCGGGACGTCGGACTCGAGGAATTGCTGAGGGAAGAGCTGGGCGCCATGTCCGGTCTCAGCGAAAAGCCGATGTTCGGCGGGCTGGCCTTCCTGCTCGACGGGAATCTCCTCTGCGGCGCCCGACAGGACGGTCTGCTGATCCGCCTCGGCAAAGGTAACGACGGCTGGGCGCTCGACTTGCCCGGCGCCGCGCAGATGCTTTCCGGTGGCCGTGCCATGCACGGCTGGGTCAGGGTCGGCGTGGAGATTTACGCCGATGACGATATGCGGCGCCGTCTCTTGGAGGCCGCCATGGCCTTCGTGCGCTCACTGCCCGCCAAGTGAACGAAACATCGGCCCCGAGGCCAAAACGACAGAGACAGAGGAACGACCAGATGCCGAAGCCCAATCCACGTCATCCGAAATTTCCGATTCCGGGCGGACCGGAGCTGCGCGCCAAGGGTTGGCGGCAGGAGGCTTTGCTGCGGCTTCTCGAAAACGTCCTCTCCGTTGGCGAGGATCCCGACAATCTCATCGTCTATGCCGCGCTCGGCAAGGCCGCGCGCAACTGGGCCGCGCACAAGGGCATCGTCAAGGCACTGACGGAAATGGATGAGGACCAGACGCTGCTCATCCAGTCCGGCAAGCCGATCGGCCTTGTGAAGACGCACGCGAAGGCGCCGCTCGTCATCATGGCGAACTGCAACATCGTCGGGCAATGGGCGAAGGCCGAGGTCTTCTACGAGCTGCAGCGGAAGGGGCTGATCTGCTGGGGCGGGCTGACGGCCGGCGCCTGGCAGTATATCGGCAGTCAGGGCGTCATCCAGGGCACCTATGAAATCTTCATGCGCATTGCCGAGCGCCGGTTCGGCGGCGATCTCTTCGGACGTTTCGTGCTGACGGCGGGGCTCGGCGGCATGGGCGGCGCGCAGCCGCTCGCCGGCCGCATGGCGGGCGCCGCCATCCTCTGCGTCGACATCGATCCCGAGCGCGCCAGGAAGCGGCAAGAGATCGGCTACCTGCAGGAAATCGCGCCGGATCTCGATACCGCACTTGCCATGATCGACGCCGCCGTAAAGGAAAAGCGGGCGCTATCCGTCGGTCTCGTCGGCAACGCGGCGGAAATCTATCCCGAAATTGCGCGGCGCGGGATCGTGCCCGATATCGTCACCGACCAGACCTCCGCGCACGATCTGGTCTACGGCTACGTACCGAAGGGCATGAGCCTTGCTCAGGTTCGCGAGTTGCGCGACGACGGCCAGGGCCAGTTGATGGCGGCAAGCCGTGCTTCGATCGTGCAGCACGTCACTGCCATGCTGGACTTCCAGAAGAAGGGCGCCGAGGTCTTCGACAACGGCAACCTCATTCGCACACAGGCGAAAGAGGGCGGCGTCGCCAACGCCTTTGACATTCCGATCTTCACCGAAGCGTATCTGCGGCCGCTCTTTGCGCGGGCAATCGGTCCCTTCCGCTGGATGGCACTGTCGGGCGAGGAAGGCGATATCGCCCGGATCGATGATCTGCTGCTCGAAATGTTCCCCGAGAACAAGATCGTCACCAACTGGATCCGGCTGGCGCGTCAGCATGTGCCTTTCGAGGGATTGCCGGCCCGCATTGCCTGGCTCGGCCACGGCGAGCGCACGATGCTCGCCCGCCGGGTCAACGAACTCGTCGCAGGCGGTGAGCTGAAAGGACCCGTCGCCTTCTCGCGCGATCATCTCGATGCCGGCGCGATGGCGCATCCGAACATCATGACCGAGCGGATGAAGGACGGCTCCGACGCGATCGCCGATTGGCCGCTGATCGACGCAATGATGCTCTGCTCGTCGATGGCCGATCTCGTCGTTGTCCATTCCGGCGGTGGAGGCTATGCCGGCTACATGACGAGCTGCGGCGTGACCGTCGTAGCCGATGGCACCGATGCCGCCGACGAGCGGCTCGACCATGCGCTCACCAACGACACGGCACTTGGCGTCATGCGCTATGCCGACGCCGGCTATGACGAGGCGCTGGACGAGGTCGCCAAAAAGGGCGTTCCCTACATCCGCCTCGGATAGTTCGCGGCGCCTGTCTCGGACGCATTTTCTGTCGGATTACGCTATGGCGTGGCGCAACGGATCGATCGCCGGTCGTGTGCCTCTGGTAGAGATCGTCGGATGTCGAACCGACGCTGCCTCCAACGAACGGACCCGCCATGCAGCCCCGCGCCTACGGTATGCTCCTCGTCAGCATTGCTACGATCATGTGGAGCACCGCGGGGCTCTTCGTCCGCGCGCTCGACCTCGATGTCTGGACCGTGCTCGGATGGCGCTCGCTGTTCGGCGGGCTGGCACTGACGATCATCATTCTGGCCAAGAAGCGCATCAGCGCGGAGCCCGGCAAGGTGCCGTTCTATTTCTATCCCCTCTTTGGTCTGATGGCCGCCATTTCGATGTATGGCTATATTGGCGCGCTGAAACTGACGACCGTGGCCAACGTTCTGGCGATCTATGCGACCGTTCCCTTCGTCGCCGCAGCCATCGCTTATCTTTGGCTAAGGGAGAAGATCAGCAAACGTGTGCTTATCGCCAGTATGATCGCCTTCGTCGGCGTCCTTATCGTTGCAGGTTTCGGAGCGAGACCCCAGGACATTGCCGGCAATGCGCTGGCGTTTCTGATGACACTAACCTTCAGCATCTTGCTTGTGGCAGCGCGGCGCTATCCCGCACTGCGGCTGGCGCCGGTCAACGCGCTTGGATCCGGCTTCTGTGTGCTGCTCTGCCTGCCCTTGATGTCTCACACGCTGCCGAGCCCGCAGGAAATCCTGGTGCTTGCCGTCTTCGGATCGACGACATCGGGAATTGCTTACCTGCTCTTTATGACCGGCGGCCGCTATATCCCATCCAGCGAGGCCGGATTGATCGGATTGCTGGATGTCGTGCTCGGCCCGCTCTGGGTCTGGCTCGCCTTCTCCGAGACGCCAACTCTCTCCACGATCATTGGTGGCGTGATTATCCTGATCTCTGTTTTCTGGTATCTCGGTAGCGGCATGACGGCGTCGCAGCAGGCGCGGCGCACGCTGAAAAGCGTGTAGTCGGCTTATGGTTTCTCGAAAATGATCACTACCGTTTCGCCACCCTTGCGGCGACAAGCGCCGCCACCGTGCCGAGCCCAAGCAGTGACAGCGTAAAGAGCACGACGGCATTCCAGCCGTCGGCGCCCCAGAAGTAGCCGCCGACCGACCCGGCAACGCTTGAGCCGACGTAGTACGACAGCAGGTAAAGCGCGGAAGCATGTCCCTTCGTGGCACGCGCAAGGCGCCCGACGAGCGCACTAGCCACCGAGTGAGCAACGAAAAAGCCCGATGTCAGCAGCACGATGCCCAAGACGATCAGTGGCAGGCAGGATGAGAGCGTTGTTGCCACACCCAAGGCCGCGACCGCGATGCCGGCCGGAAGAACGATGAAGTGACCGATATGGTCGCCGAGCATGCCGGCAATCCACGAGGCGGCGATGCCGAAGAGGTAGACCGTGAAGATCAGGCCAAGCTCTGTCTGGTTGAGGTTGTATGGCGGCTGAACGAGGCGGAAGCCGATGTAGTTGTAGACCGTGACGAAGGTGCCCATGGCGAGAAAGCCGATGGCGAAGAGCAGCGGCAGTGCCGGATTGCTGATATGGCCGACCCAGGCCCTCACGTGAAACCGGACATCAAAACCCTTGCGCGGCGTAAAATTGCGCGATGCGGGCAGCAGCAGGAAGAAGCCGATTGCCGCAGCAAGGCCGAGCAGGCCGAGCGCACCCAACGCGATGCGCCAGGAGAAAAATTCAGCCAGTGTGCCGGTGACGACGCGGCCAGCCATGCCACCGAACGCATTCCCGGCGATATAAAGGCCCATCGAGGCGCCAAGACCACGGGGATCGATCTCCTCTGCGAGATAGGCCATGGCAACGGCCGGCACGCCGCCGAGCAACAGCCCTTCAAGCGCACGGATCACGAGCAGCGTGTGCCAACTCGGCACGAGGGCGCAGGCGATCGTGCAGAGCGAAGCGCCAAGCAGAGAGACGAACATCAGGCTGCGGCGGCCGAAGCTTTCGGAGACGGCCGCCGCAAAGAAGATGGCGACGGCGAGGAAACCGGTCGACAGCGACAATGACAGTGAGCTCGCGGCTGGGCTGACTGCGAAGTCCGCAGCGAAGATCGGCATCAGCGGCTGCACGCAATAGAGCAGCGAGAAGGTAGCAAAGCCGGAGAGGAAGAGTGCAAGGCTGGCGCGCCGATAGGACGAGGTGCCGCGCAGCAGGAACTGTTTGTCCTGCGGTTCCGCCGTCGTTCGCACGAGCTGGAGATTTGGACGCGGGTGGATTTCGGAGACGTCTAAGAGCTTGTCTGCGGCGCGTTGCATGAGGGCACCAACCTTTCACGCCTTTTGATCTAGCCAGCGCGCCATCATTTGTCCAATATATGACACTGCCATTCTTGATATCTTTTGGAGATACCGATGGAGTTGCGCCATATCCGCTATTTCCTGGCGGTGGCCGAAGAGGGAAATTTCACCCGCGCCGCGGCGAAGCTCGGCATCGGCCAGCCGCCGCTCAGCCAGCAAATCCGCGACCTTGAGAACGAGATCGGGGCCGCGCTGTTTCATCGCGTTCCGCACGGGGCGGAGCTGACGGAGGCAGGCTATGCCTTCCTCCCGGAAGGACGGGCTGCCGTCGCGGCGGCCGAGAAAGCGAAGCTCTCAGCACAGCGTGCGACGCGCGGCGAGACGGGGCGGCTGGCGCTTGGCTTTACCGCATCCTCTGCCTTCAACACGGCGGTCAGCGGCACAATCCGCCGCTTTCGCGGACAGTGGCCCGATGTCAGCCTTTCGCTGAGCGAGATGAATAGCAACTGGTTGATGGAGAAACTGCTGCGGCAGGAAATCGACGTTGCCTTCATCAGGCCAGGTCTGGAGGATCCGAAAGACGTCACGCTGAAGCGGCTGGCCGATGAGCCGATGCTGATCGCCCTGCCGGCGCACCACCCGCTCGCGAAATACGAGAAGGTGCCGCTCTCGGCACTTGCCAGCGAGCCTTTCATTCTGTTCCCACGCACGGTTGGCCTCAGCCTCTATGACGACATCGTGCGCGGCTGCCGCGATGCCGGTTTCGAGTTGATGGTGACACAGGAGGCGCCGCAGATCCCATCGGTCGTCAATCTTGTCGCCGCCGATCTCGGCGTCTCGATCGTACCGGCCTCGATCGCCCATCTGGCCCTCGATGGCGTGGCCTACCGGCCGATCGAGGGGCCGCCACTGGTAGCGCGTCTCGGCCTTGCGGTGCTGAGGGCTCAGCGCTCGCGCGTCGCAGCAAACATGATGAGCCTCATCTGATCAGCCGGCAGGATCCCAATAGGGCGGATCGCCGAAGGTCTTGCGTAAGTGGTCGGCGACGGCGCGCAACTTTGCGGAGGGATTGCGGCCCTCCGGATGCGCCATATAGATGAACTCGGCTTCCGGTTTGTAGCCGACGTCGATCTCCTGTAGCTGCCCCGCGCTGATTGCAGGACCAGCGATGAAGGCTGGCAGAAGCGCGATGCCGAGACCGGCGGCGGCGGCATCGCGGATCATGTCGCCGTTGTTCATGCCGAGGGCCTGACTTGCCCGCACGACGATCGCTCCATCCGGCGTCTGGAACCGCCAGTCCGCGACACCCCGATTGGTATAGAAAATGCCTTTATGGCCGTCGAGCTCGGCAAGGGTCTTTGGCACACCATGGCGGCTGAGATAGTCCGGTGACGCGATCAAAAGCCGGCGGCTGCGGCTAAGCTTCCACGCCACCAGTCGGGAGTCGACGATGGGGCCATGCCGGATCACGGCATCATACCCTTCCGAGGAGACATCGACGCGACGGTCGTCGATGTCGAGCAGCAGCTGGATGTCGGGGTGCTCGGCCAGGAACGGGTAGAGTGCGGGGCCAAGATGCATGCGACCGAAGGTGACGGGAGCGGCGATGCGCAGCGGACCGGAAAGCGTGCCGCGGCGTACCGCCATCTCGGCGGTGGCTTCCTCGATTTCCTGGACGATCCGCGTCGCGCGTTCCAGAAAGGCCGTGCCGTCTTCCGTCAGGGTGAGTTTTCGCGTGGTGCGATGCAGGAGCACACCGCCAAGCGATCGTTCGAGCTCCGCCAGCCGCTCGCTGACGACGGACTTTGACAGCCGCAGGCGCCGGGCGGCCTCACTGACCGAGCCGGATTCCACAATCGCCACGAAAGCCGTTATTCCCTCAACCCTGATCATCGTTCGGCAAATCCGAATTCGAGTTCCACCATTTGGAGACTAATCCGAACGAATGGAAAATGCCATCTTCTGCCCATCGAAAGGGACGGCAATCGCCATCCCAACCCAACCCACCACTGGAGATGGAACAATGAACCGTTTGAATGGAAAAATCGCCATCGTCACCGGCGCGAGTGCCGGCATTGGCCGTGCAACCGCCAAGCTCTTTGCCGCCGAAGGCGCAAAGGTCGTTGTCGGCGCGCGCCGCCAGGCAGAACTTGATAGCCTCGTCGAAGAGATCAAAGCAGCTGGCGGACAGGCCGTGGCTGTTGCCGGCGATGTACGCTCGGAAGACTATCACAAGGCGCTGGTTGCTACCGCGGTTGGCCGCTACGGCAAGCTCGATGTTGCCTTCAACAATGCCGGCATCCTTGGCGAAGCAGGCCCCAGCACCGGCGTTTCGGAGGCTGGTTTCGCTGAGGCGCTGACGATCAACCTGACCGCGTCTTTTCTGGCTGCCAAGCACCAGATCGGGCAGATGGAAGAGAACGGCGGCGGCTCAGTCATCTTCACCTCGACCTTCGTCGGCTACAGCTTCGCCTTCCCGGGCGTCGCCGCTTATGCCGCCAGCAAGTCAGGCCTCATCGGCCTGACGCAGGCGCTCGCTGCCGAGTTCGGCCAAAAGAACGTGCGCGTCAACGCGGTTCTGCCGGGTGCTGTCGACACCGACATGTATCGTGAGATGAACGACACTGAGGACAAGCAGAGCTTCATCACCAATCTGCATGCACTGAAACGTGTCGCAGCGTCTGAGGAACTTGCCCGCTCCGTGCTCTACTTCGCATCCGACGACTCCAGCTTCGTCACTGGCACGGCTTCGCTGGTCGACGGTGGCGCATCGATTACCCGCACCTGAGGCCACGGATTATCCGCTCTGACTGTGGACGCTCTCCGAAAGAGCGGATTATCGTAGCCGACTTTTCGTCTCATTCTCCCAGACATCAAAGGGCCGCTGGCCCGCCCAAATCACAAGGACCCGCGACAATGGCACGCCTACAAGACAAGACGGCCCTCATCACTGGTGGCACCAGCGGCATCGGCCTCGAAACTGCCCGTCAATTCATCGCCGAGGGCGCTCGTGTCGCTCTCACCGGCAGCAGCGCAAAGAGTGTCGAGGCGGCCCGCGCCGAGTTCGGCGATAAGGCGTTGGTCATCCAGGCGGATGCCGGCAATGCCGCCGGCCAGAAGACCGTCGCCGGCGCGATCAAGGATGCCTTCGGACATCTCGATATCCTCTTCGTCAATGCCGGCGTGGCCGAATTCGGCCCGCTCGAACAATGGAGCGAGGAAGCCTTCGACAAGTCGATCGCGATCAACGTCAAGGGCCCGTTCTTCCTGATCCAGGCACTGCTGCCGCTGTTTTCGAAGCAGGCTTCGATCGTCCTCAACACGTCGATCAATGCCCATATCGGCATGCCGAACTCAAGCGTCTACGCCCTGACCAAGGGCGCACTGCTGACGCTTGCAAAGACGCTCTCCGGCGAACTGATCGGCCGCGGCATTCGCGTCAACGCGGTTAGCCCCGGTCCGATCGCGACACCGCTCTATGGCAAGTTCGGCATGTCGGAAGCCGACTCCAGGGCGATGGCTTCGCAGATCCAGTCACAGATCCCGGTCGGCCGCTTCGGCGATGCCGGCGAAGTTGCCAAGACCATCATCTTCCTCGCCTCCGACGAGGCTGCCTACATCGTCGGCAGCGAACTCGTCATCGATGGCGGGATGAGCAACCTCTAGGACAGGGCAGCTATCAGAGGTGCGTGAAAAAGGCTGCGGATCCTCTCATCCGCAGCCCTTCTGCTGTCTATCGACCGGAGGCGACGCGAGCGTGTCCGCCTCCCAGCGATGTCAGGTCGATCGTAATTTTCTGCACCTGATGTAGAGCCAATCCAAGCCGAGCATAACGATGAGCGACAGGCCCACGAGCGGGAAGATCACCCCGCCGACAGCGAGTATCGCGATCAGACCGCGAAACACGCGCTTGTCAGCAGGTAAAGGCGGGACGCCGAGCGAGCCCGCCGGGCGCCGCTTCCACCACATGATCGCAGCCGAAACCGCAAGCAGGATGATCGCCGCACAAGCGGCAAGCAGCACGAGCTGGTTCGCAAGCCCGAATTGCTGGCCGAGATGGGTATTGATGCCCCACTCGAGCGACTTTCCGAGCGGGCCGTAGTCGGCGTAGCTCATGTCGATCAGCGGCGTTCCGGAATACTGGTCGAGATGTACGACCCGCTGCTTGGTAAGGTCATCGGGATAGACCGATCCGGTAAACACGCCATCCGCTGTGGTCGGTATGTTGACGGCGTAGCCACGATGCAGGTCAAGACGGTCGAAGGTGGCGACGGCGGCGTCGAGACCGATCGGCTGTGCATGATGCGCGTGCCCAGGAGACTGCGGGACCTGCGCCGGCTCCAGCGACCACGAGGTCTTGGCAATGTGATCGAGGTGCTCGTCGGACATCGGTACGGCGACGCGGACGCCGGCGGGATAGCCGAAGTTATTGCCGTTCGCCCATTCATTGACCTTGCCGCCCCAGATGCCGGACCACGGCATGCCCGTGATGGCCAGGAAGACGATGAAGAAGCCGACGAAGATGCCGGTCACGGCATGCATGTCCCGCCAAAAGACCCGCCGCTTCGGCGTGCCGCGAACGGAAAAAACGCCCCCGGTCTGCCGACGAGGCCACCACAGATAGATGCCCGTGGCAACCAGCAGGATCGACCATCCGGCGGCGATCTCGATCAGCATGCGTGCGTAGCTTTCGAAATATTTGAAGCTGTGAAGGTAGCGGATCGTCCACATGACGGTGCCGCGATCCGGCAATGCACCCAGCACTTTAGCGGTGTAGGGATTAACGTAGACGGCAAGTTTGCCTTCCGCCTCGGTGCCGACGGTGATTTCGGCAGAGGCGTCGGGCGTGGCCGGGTCGGTGAACTTGACCGCGATCCCGGGGTGGGCAGCAAGGGCGGCAGCCACCATCGCTGAAGGCGCTGCGCGGTTTACGCCCGGCTGCACTGCGACGCGCTTGAGATCGGAATGGATCGCCGCATCGATCTCATCCTTGAAGAGATAAAGGCCGCCGGTGATTGCCAGCGTAATCATGAAAGGCAGGACGAGAAGGCCTGCGTAGAAATGCCAACGCCAGACAGCGCGGTAGAGGTCGGAGGCGGAGCGCACCGAAGCGCCAACACTCTCGCGACCGATAATAAGATCGGACATGGAGGACTCCCAACGTAAGAAAATCGACCTCTGCGCAACAGGCGTGGAGGCGGACGACGACGACGTCAGGCCATGATGGGAGGCGCACGCGGTTCGGCGATTCGTCCGCGTAGAGCAAGAGAAACGACTTCATCCGCTCGGATCGTTGTGTCGATCGCGGTCTCGACCGCGACATAAAGAGGACCCGCCTGCCCGCCGAGAATTGCCGGCATGGCTGCAGATGCCAGGCGGCAGAGCGTGCCGCACGGGCATTCCGGCGCTTTCTTCGCCGGCAAATTACCGTGTCCGGCATCATTGACGGAACCGTGTCCGTCCGAGGAGCAAATGACGGTGAAGGGATCAGCGGCGGACGCCGCCATGGCACCTTGGGCAGTACCGCTCAGCAGCCCCTGGATCAAAAGCAGACAGGCGAACAACAGCGCGACGGCGCTGGCCGACACCCGATCGCGCAAGATGCTCCGCATGGTCCCCATGCTTCGCTCCATGCCACAGAAGGGCGGCATTGTCACTGCGACCGATAACGCTTCCGGTGCCGATTGCTTATTATTCCCCAAAGGCTTAGGGTTTGATGCAATCAGATAGTCGATGGAAAAAGCCATGGTTCTCAGCGGCAAACGCATCCTCCTCATCATATCAGGCGGGATCGCGGCCTATAAAAGCCTGGACCTGATTCGGCGGCTCAGGGAGCGCGGCGCGTCGGTGCGACCGCTGATGACCAAGGGCGCCCAAGAGTTCGTGACGCCGCTTGCCGTCGGCGCGCTTGCTGCCGACCATGTGTTCACCGACCTTTTCTCACGGCAGGACGAGCAGGATGTCGGCCATATCCGGCTGGCGCGCGATTGCGACCTTGTCGTGATCGCGCCAGCGACGGCAGACCTGCTCGCCAAGATGGCAAACGGGCTTGCGGACGATCTTGCCTCAACCGTTCTGCTCGCGACCGACCGACCGGTGCTTGCGGCACCCGCCATGAACCCGCATATGTGGGCGCATCCCGCGACGAAGCGTAATGTCGAGACCCTGCGCGGCGACCGCATTCGCTTCATCGGACCCATGCCAGGCGAGATGGCGGAGAGCCGCGAAGCAGGTGTGGGCCGCATGGCCGAGCCGCTGGAGATCGTTGCTGCGGCAGAAACTTTGCTCATCGATCGGCCGAAGCCGCTGGCCGGTCGTCGGGCCATCGTCACTTCCGGGCCAACGCATGAGCCGATCGACCCTGTGCGCTACATCGCCAATCGCTCCTCCGGCCGTCAGGGACATGCGATCGCCGCAGCACTTGCGACGCTCGGCGCGGATGTGACGCTTGTTTCCGGACCGGTCTCCATTCCGGATCCGGTCGGCGTAAAGGTGATCCATGTCGAGCGAGCGGACCAAATGCGGGATGCCGTGCTTGCCGCGCTGCCGGCCGATGTTGCCGTGATGGTTGCGGCCGTCGCTGACTGGCGCGTTGCATCAGCCGCCGACCAGAAGATCAAGAAGCATCCGGGCGAATCCATTCCGACGCTCGCGCTGACTGAAAATCCCGATATTCTAAAGACGGTCGGCCATCACACGATGCGGCCAAAACTGGTGATCGGCTTCGCGGCCGAGACCCAGGATGTCGAGAGTAACGCCAGGGCAAAGCTTGATCGTAAGGGTGCCGATATCATCGTCGCCAACGATGTTTCGCCGGCAACAGGCATCATGGGCGGTGTCCGCAACAGGGTGAAGATCGTCACCCACAGTGGCATCGAGCTGTGGCCGGATCTTGCGAAGGAAGAGGTCGCAACGAGGCTGGCGGCAATGATTGCCGAAAGACTCAAGCAGTGATCGCCAGCGGGCCGGTCCTTGCCACCGCCTGTACTGGACGAAACGGTGCGATATCGAGACCATTGTCGCCGAGCGTAACCGCGCTGCCGTCCGGGATTTCCGCCCAGGCATCGACGTCATCATTGAGCGGTTCCGACACCAGGCAATAACCCTTGCCGAGCGGTGAGGCGTAAAGCGTCGGCGCCTTGCGGTCCGTCGCATAGCGGATCGCATAGAGCGCCTTGCCATCGGAGAAGGCCGCGGTATAGCGCAGCAGCACCGATCCAAGCAGCTTCTCGGCAAGGCCTTCAACGCAGCGGATCATCTCCGCCATCGCGGCCACCGGCGTCTGCTGCAGACCGAACTGCAGGGCGAGCAGGAACATCAGTTCGGAATCGGTCGTCCCGCCGCGGGCGGTGAAGAGTTCATCATCCAGCATGGCCTCCATGGGACGGCGCAGCCGTTCGAAGCCCGAAATCTGGCCGTTGTGCATGAAGGACCAGTTGCCGAAGGTGAAAGGGTGACAGTTGTCACGACGGGTGCCGCCACCCGTCGCCGCGCGCACATGCGCGAGGAACAAAGGTGAGCGGATCTGCCGCGCAAGGCTCTTCAGATTGCAGTCGGACCATGCCGGCAAGGTATCGCGATAACGGCCCGGTTCCGGGCGGTCGCCATACCAGGCGATGCCGAAGCCGTCGCCATTGGTTGGGGTCTTGGCCCGGGTGGCGCAATGCGACTGTTCGATCAGGGAGTGCGCGGGCGAGGACACCAGCTCCTCCAGATAGAGGGGGTCTCCGCGATAGGCTGCCCAGCGACACATGCTCTTTCCACTCCGGAATCCGCTCCGTTGGAGGCGGAAGAAATGCTGAAACGCGACAACAATTGTCGAATCTGATGGTTAATAAGATCTGAACCGCGTTGTGGCTTGCAAGCAGAAGATGACAAATTTCTGACGGTTGGCGTGATCACATTGCGCGATGCCGCATCTTCTTTTGTGAACAGTGCGTTCCCGCCTCCGCTGGTTTCGCAGAGGCCGGATCGATGGCTATATTTCCGGTCAAGTTGAACCTTCGAGAGGATGCCATGTCGATCCGTCCCGTAAAGCATATGAGCACTGCAACTCCGACCATGGAAGGCGCCGGCGTGAAGCTGCATCGCGTCTTCGGCTTCGGAGATCCGTCGATGACCGATCCGTTCCTGATGATGGACGATTTCCGCAACGACAATCCGGCGGAATATATCCGCGGCTTTCCCTGGCATCCGCACCGCGGCATCGAGACGATCACCTATGTGCTCGCCGGCACGGTGGAGCACGGCGACAGCCTCGGCAATCGCGGTCTGCTGGGCGCCGGCGACATCCAGTGGATGACGGCCGGGAGCGGCATCATGCACCAGGAAATGCCGAAGGGCGATTTCGCCGGACGCATGCACGGCTTCCAGCTCTGGGCCAACCTGCCCTCGTCGCTGAAGATGACGGCGCCGCGCTATCAGGACGTCAAATCCGCCGACATTCCCGTTGTGGTCGATGACGACGGCACGGCCGTTCGCGTGATATGCGGCGACTTCTGGGGCAAGGCGGGCCCGGTCGATGGCGTGGCAGCCGAACCGATCTATCTCGATGTCTCGGTGCCGCCAGGCAAGAAGAAGCGCCTGCCGGTCGACACCTACCGCAACGCTTTTGCCTATGTCTTCGCAGGCTCCGGCACGTTCCGCGACGCCTCCAAGCCGTTCGGCGTCCGTGTCGAGAAGGAAGTCAACGGTGAAGAGTTGAACATCCGTGATATGTCCGGCAACCGGACGCTCGTCGTCTTCGACAGCGGTGACGAGGTAACCGTGCAGGCCGGCGACGAAGGCATTCGCTTTCTGCTCGTCTCAGGCAAGCCGATCGAGGAGCCCGTCGCCTGGCACGGGCCGATCGTCATGAACTCCCGCGAGGAGATCATGCAGGCGATGCGAGAACTGCAGAACGGCACCTTCATCAAAGCAGCACATTGAGCCGGCTTAATCCACAGGCCTTGATGTTGAAGCCGCACGTCGATGCAATACGGCAATATACCATTGTAAACATTGCAGTATTGCCAGCGGCGCGGAGATGAAATCGCGTAGCCCGAAAGTTGTGGCGAGACCTTGGTCGGGATTTTTTCTTGCATCGCGGGCGAATCATCCTACCTTCTTCTCATCTACAACAGAACGAAAGGAAGGTGATCCAATGTCTAATGAGATTTCAGACCTCGTAAAAGGCATGGAAGTGGTGATGAAAGCGAGGCAGCCCTCGCTCTAAGCCCACCTTCCTAGGATCGCTTTGACGGTCCGGCCATTTACAGGGCCAGAACTCATGGAAAGGGTCGCTTCACGCGGCCCTTTTCCATTTTCAGCACTGCATTGACGAAGGCCATACTCCGGGAGTATTCGTAAAGTCATCAGATGACTTTACGAATATGGGCGATGGAACCACTTGCAAAAACGAAGCTTGCGGAGACGGCCATTGAGGCAATCCGCGCCGAGATCCTGGGGAAGCGGTGGGCCGTTGGCGAGAAATTGCCCAACGAGGCAACGCTATCGTCCATGCTCTCCGTCAGTCGCGGCACAGTCCGCGAGGCGGTGCGGGTGCTGGTGTCGCAAGGGCTGCTCGAGACGCGCCAGGGCTCTGGAACCTACGTGCTCTCGACCACGGATACGAGGCTGCCGCTCACGATGGCGCGCCGCGCTGGTCTGCGCGACCTCTTCGAAGCCCGGTGCGCGCTCGATGTTGAGGCCGCGAGACTGGCGGCGGTACGACAAACCCCTGAGATCATTGCGGAGTTACGGGTACTTCTCGCCAAGCGAGGCAATTTCGAAGATGGCGACAAGAGCGCCTTCGTCGAACGAGATCTTGCCTTCCACAAGGCGATTATTGCTGCCAGCGCCAACCGCGCGATGATCGAAATCTATCAGTTCTTTTCCGCCTCGATTGCCGAAACCATTGAGGCGACGTTGGATGCCGAGATTCCCGAACCTGATATGCGGGCGCATGCCGACATCATCGACGCGATCGCCACCGGCGATCCGCAACGGGCCGATGCAGCCGTTCGCCGCTTCATGGCCCCCATCATCAGCGCTCTCGACCGGATGCTTCATTCATGACAACACCCCTTCAGGATTCCGCCTACGCCTACGATCTGGCGGACGAACAGCTTATCGACGCCGAAGCCGATAGCGTCCCGCAGCCGCAACCGCCGGTTGGCAGCAGCACCGCGGTGCGATTTCTGCTCGGGGCAAGCCTTGTTCTGATTGCTTTCAATTTGCGTCCTGTCTTTTCCAGTGCCTCCGCTCTGTTGCCCGAAATCAAGACCGAACTCGGCCTCTCGTCGCTCGGCGCCAGCCTGCTGACCACGCTGCCCGTCGTCTGCCTCGGCGCCTTCTCGCCACTGGCGCCGCGGCTTGCTCAGCGGATCGGCGCAGAGCGCACGCTTCTCGGCGTGCTCGTTCTGCTGGCGCTTGGGACAGCGCTGCGTGGCTTTTCCTCGATTCCGCTGCTCTTCGCCGGCACCGCTCTCGCCGGCGCTTGCATCGCTGTCGGGAACGTGCTGCTGCCGGGCCTGGTCAAGCGTGACTTTGCCGATCGTGCCGCATTGATGACCGGCTTCTACACGATGGCACTGTGCGCCGGCGCGGCAAGCGCCGCGGGCTTTACGCTGCCGCTCGAGCGCATTCTCGGCGGCTCTCTCTCCGGTGCGCTGGCAGGATGGGGACTACCTGCGCTGATCGTCGCGATCATCTGGTTGCCGCAAGTGCTGTCCACCAAAAATCAGGTCAAGCGTAGCGGCTTTTCCGTCCAAGGGCTCTGGCGCGACCGCCTGGCCTGGCAGGTCACGCTCTTTATGGGGCTGCAATCAGCCCTGGCCTATTGTGTCTTCGGCTGGCTCGTTCCGATCCTGCGTGAGCGCGGGGTTGACGCTGTTACCGCCGGAGCGATCGTTTCAGTATCGGTGATGGTTCAGGCCGCGGCATGCTTGGTTGCCCCGCAGGTCGCGGTACGCGGCAAGGATCAGCGCGTGATCAACGCGTCGCTTTGCGCCGTTGCCGTCGTTGCATTGTTCGGCCTGCTGTTTGCGCCGCTCTCAACCGTCTGGGTCTGGGCCGTGCTGCAGGGCATCGGTCAGGGCGGCCTGATCGCTGTCGCCATGACGACGATCGTGCTGCGCTCGCGCGATCCGCATGTGGCCGCCCACCTTTCGGGCATGGCGCAGTGCGTCGGCTACCTGCTTGCTGCGATCGGTCCGCTCGTGGTCGGGCTCATCCGGAGCTGGACCGGCAGCTTTGCATGGTCGGCGGTGCTTTTCGTGGTGCTTGGTGCCGGCGCCGCCATCAATGGCTGGAACGCTGGTCGGGCGCAATATGTGAATGCGCGCACGATTGAGAAGGCGGACTGACGTCCGCCTCACCATCTGTTGATTTCCTCCCCAATCGCGCGATGCTAGGTTGACGCCTCCCATGCCGCTTCTGCTGGAGGAGAAGTCTTGCGTTTCCTGTCCGCCATTCTGCTTGCAATAGCGCTGCTTGCGCCGCTGGCTCCTGCTATGTCGCAGGACGGTCGGGACGAACCTAGCACACAAGCCTCACCGGGCGTGCTGAAGTTGCTGCCTGATGACTCGGTCACCCACCACACAATAAAGATCGGCGACCGGCCCCTCGACTATGTGGCCACAGCCGGGACGCTTGACCTCTTCGCACAAGACGGCACCAAAACAGGCGCCATATTCTACACGGCCTATGTCGCCAAGAACGGCGCCCCCGACCGCCCGCTGACCTTTGCCTTCAACGGCGGCCCGGGTGCGGCGTCGGCATTCCTGCATCTCGGCCTTATGGGGCCGCGTGTCCTCGATTTCGGCCCGAAAGGCGACGACGGGGCCGACGCAAGATTGATCGACAACCCGCACACTTGGCTCGACTTTACCGATCTTGTTTTCATCGACCCGATCGGAACGGGTTGGAGCCGGACCGCCAAGGCCGACGACGCCTCCAAATACTACAACGTCAATTCCGACGCGGAGAGCATCGCAAAGGCGATCGCTCTTTATGTCGCACACAACAACCGATCCGGCTCGCCCAAGTATCTTCTCGGCGAGAGCTATGGCGGCTTTCGCGCCGCCAAGGTGGCTGGCGCTCTAAAGGACAGCCAGGGCATCATCATCTCCGGCGCGATCATGCTTTCCCCGCTGCTCGAGGGGCAACTGATGTTCAATGCCGATCAGTTTGCACTTGGCGCGGCACTCGAATTCCCGTCGCTTGCCGCAGCGAACATGGACAGACGCAACGCGTTTGATGAAACACGGCAAAGAGAAGTGGAGAAATTTGCGCTTGACGACTATCTCACGACGCTCGCCGGCCCTGCACCGACCGGTGACGCGGCCAAAGCCTTCTACGGGAAGATTGCCGGCATGACCGGCATTCCCGAAGATGTCGTGGCGAAGAACCGCGGCTTCCTCGGTAATGCTTATGCCAAGAAATCAGGCCAGGACGGCCGAGTCGTCAGCCCTTACGACGCGGCGTTCTCGACGCCCGATCCTTATCCGGAGTCAGATTCCGACCGTGGCGACGATGCGATCCTCGACGGCTTCACCCGAGCCTATGGCGGAGCCTTTGCCGACTACGCACGGAATGAACTCAGCTTCAAAACCGAAATGACCTATTCGCTGCTGGACTCCGATATCGGCCGCAGGTGGGAATGGGGCGAGCGCGGCGGCGGCTCGAGGCTGCAGGCGAGCGTCACAGACGACATCCGCCAGCTCCTCGCCTCCAATCCGAAATTCCGCCTGCTGATCGCCCACGGCTACAGCGATCTCGTCACGCCCTATGGTGTCAGCCGTTATGTCGTTGATCACCTGCCACCTTCGCTTGCCGGTGAACGCGTGGCGCTGAAAGTCTATCGAGGCGGCCACATGTTTTATACGCGAGCAGATCAGCGCGCAGCGTTCACGGCCGATGCCAAGGCTTTCTTAGGGCATTCCGCCGCAATGCCAGCTGAGTGAACGTGCGCTTGCTTTCGGGATTGCACGAGGAAATCTGAGATTTCCTCGCAACATTTGATCACTCGGGTTGCCTTCGCTGGATACCGACATAGGTAAGACACCATGTCATACCCCGGTGAGCCATTTCCTGCCACGGTGCCGAAGCCGGCGTCAGCGCAGATGGAATTGCTGAGCGCTCTTTCGTCCTCCCTTCTAGATTGCGCTCTCTTTCTGGATATTGATGGGACCTTGCTCGACCTCGCCGACATGCCGGATGCGATCGTCGTTCCGCCGTGGTTGCCGACGGCGCTCGATGCCGCGTCGCAGAGGCTCGGCGGAGCGCTTGCCTTGGTTACAGGACGGGCACTCGCCTATGCCGACGAGTTGTTCTCGCCATTCCGATTTCCGATCGCCGGCTTGCACGGCGCCCAACTGCGCCGACCCGACGGCAAAGTCGCCAAGGCCGAGACATCAGCCGCATTCGAGGCTCTGAAGACGGATCTCCGCAAGGAGACCGAAGGCCTGGAAGGCGTGCTTGTGGAAGACAAGGGAGCGGCCGTCGCCGCCCATTACCGTCTGGCGCCGGAGAGGCAGGCGCAGGTCGAGCCGATCATGGAGCGACTGCTATCCAGGGCCGGAGCGAACTGGACCTTGCAGCGAGGCAAGATGGTTCTCGAAATCCGACCGGCCAGCGCCGACAAAGGTCACGCCGTTGAGGTGTTTCTGTCGATGCCGCCCTTTGCCGGCAGGCGTCCGATCGCCATAGGTGACGACGTCACGGACGAGGCGATGTTTCGCGTCGCCAACCGCCACGGCGGCCACTCCGTTCGGGTCGGCTCGCCGTCTGAAACCGCCGCCACGCTGACGTTGCCTTCCGCGTCGGCGGTGCGGGAACTGATCGCGCAGTTCGCCGTTTGATCCCAAGCACGACGTGCTGCCCCTCCCAGGAAAGGAATTTTTGTGTCCCGTCTCGTCATTGTTTCCAATCGCGTGCCAGCCCCGACAAAGGAGGGCGCAGCCACCGCCGGTGGACTGGCGGTGGCGCTGAAGGCGGCACTCGAGGAACGGGGCGGTATCTGGATGGGTTGGTCCGGAAAGTCGAGCGGAAACGACGAGCCGGGCCCGCTGTCCCTGACGGAAGAGGGCAAGATTACCTACGCCCTGACCGATCTTACCGGCAAGGACGTCGAGGAATACTACTACGGCTTCGCCAATCGCGTGCTTTGGCCGATCTGTCACTATCGGCTGGATCTTGCGGAATACGGCCGCAAGGAGATGGCGGGATATTTCCGCGTCAACCGGTTCTTCGCGCATCGACTGGCGCCGCTGCTGCGGCCGGACGACATCATCTGGGTGCATGACTACCATCTGATCCCGCTGGCCGCCGAACTACGGCAAATGGGCTTCAAGAACCGCATCGGCTTCTTCCTGCACATTCCCTGGCCGCCGGCGGATGTGCTCTATACCATGCCGGTTCACGAGGAGATTATGCATGGTCTGGCAGCCTACGACCTCGTCGGCTTTCAGACGGACCATGATCTCGAAAACTTTGCCGGGTGCCTTCGCCGCGAGGACATGGGCGATGCGATTGGGGACGGCCGGTTCACGGCAAACGACAAGGTTTTCAAGGGGGGGGCCTATGGCATCAGCATCGAGACGGCCGCATTCGCCGAATTCGCCAAGAAGGCCGGCAGCCACCATCTGGTGCAGAGGGCGCGGCAGAGCATCAGGGACCGCGACCTCATCATCGGCGTCGATCGGCTGGACTACTCCAAGGGCATCACGCAGCGCCTCGATGCCTTCGAGCGTTTCATCCTCAATAATCCGGCTCATCAGCGGAAGGTGACCTATCTCCAGATCACACCGAAATCCCGCTCGGAAGTGCCTGAATACGAACAGATGCAACGCACCGTCGCTGAGCAGGCTGGCCGGGTGAACGGTGCGCTGGGGACGGTGGACTGGGTACCGATCCGCTATATCAATCGCTCGGTCAGCCGCCCGATCCTCGCCGGTCTTTACCGCCTGGCAAAGGTCGGATTGGTCACGCCGCTTCGTGACGGCATGAATCTCGTTGCAAAGGAATATATCGCTGCCCAGGACCCCGAGGATCCCGGCGTGCTGGTGCTCTCCCGCTTCGCCGGCGCGGCCCGCGAGCTGAAGAACGGCGCCTTGTTGGTCAATCCCTACGACATCGAGGGAACAGCCAACGCGCTGGCACGGGCTTTGAATATGCCGCTTGAGGAACGCCAGGAACGTTGGCAGCGGATGATGGATCACCTGCTGGTGCACGACGTATCGCGCTGGTGCGAAGATTTCCTCGATGACCTCGTCGCTTGAGGGCGGGCAGCATCACGCGATGCCGGCCTCTGCCATCAGCCACTTCGCAAGCAGATCACTCTGGGCGTCGCGCGCGCGTGGTGGGAGTAGCCAATAGCCCCGATCGGGCGCTTCCAGTGCGGGACCGGCGGTCTTCAGCATGCCGGTCGCGAGCAGCGAGTCGACGAGCCCCATCCATCCAATGGCGACGCCCTGTTCGCCAATCGCCGCCTGCACCACCAGCGAGTAGGTGTTGAAGCTTAGGTCCCCCTGCCCCGCCTGACTATCGCGACGGACACCGAGCTCCGCTAGATAGTGCCGCCAGTCGAACCAGGGCGACGGTTCCTCGGTGTCGAGATGTATCAAACGCGCCCGCGCAAGGTCATCAGGCGTTGAGAGGAGGCCGTAGCGATCAAGGAAGCCTTGGGTGCAGACCGGCGCGACCTTTTCCGGCAAGAGCAGAACCGCGCCGCGATCGAACTCCGATCGCCGACCAAAAACCACGGCAACATCGCCGTCGTCCGAACGACCTTTCTCCGTTCGTTGTGTCGCGACAATCTGAATGTCGACATCCGGGTAAAGCGTGCGAAACGCGTGCATCCGTGGGATCAGCCAGAGCGAAGAAAACGCAAAGTCCGTGCGCAGTCGTATCGTTGGCCTGTCCGCTTCACTACGGAAGCGCCGCGCCAGCTCGTCGATTTCGCTGACGCTTCTTGCCACAACATCGAGCAGGCGCTGGCCTTCCGGCGTCAACTCAACGCCGCGATGCTGTCGTTTCAGCAGACTGACGCCAAGTTGTTCCTCCAGTCGGCGGATCTGATAGCTGACGGCAGGCTGCGTCAGGCCGAGAACGCCTGCCGCGGCCGACAGACTACCGGCCTTGCCGATTTCAGCGAATAAGCGCATCCAACCAAGCTCGACGCGGCGGCTTTCCATAAAAAATCCTTAGAGGGGATATCAAAAAATGCCAGCTTCACAGGTCATTCGATATCGATAATCAATAAAGCAATCAAATGGCATATGCGAGATGAGGCCGAGATTCCTGTCGCGCTTCCGGTCGAGGCGGACTGGCATGGCTCCGCAGACGCGGCTAAGTTCCCGATCCCGAACCCAAGGACGACATGCATGGCGCGCCCGAATATTCTCATTCTGATGGTCGATCAGTTCAATGGCACGTTGTTTCCCGACGGACCGGCCGATTTCCTTCATGCGCCGCATCTGAAAGCCTTGGCGGAGCGCTCGGTACGCTTTGCCAGCACCTATACGGCAAGTCCGCTTTGCGCGCCGGCTCGTGCATCCTTCATGTCGGGGCAGCTGCCGAGCCGGACTCGCGTTTATGACAACGCCGCCGAATTCGCATCCGATATCCCGACATTCGCGCATCATTTGCGCGCGGCGGGTTATCACACGGCCCTGTCGGGAAAGATGCATTTCGTCGGCCCGGACCAGTTGCATGGCTTTGAGGAACGCCTGACCACCGATATCTACCCCGCCGATTTCGGCTGGACGCCCGACTACACCAAGCCCGGCGAGCGCATCGACTGGTGGTACCACAATCTCGGCTCGGTCACGGGTGCCGGTGTTGCCGAAATCACCAACCAGATGGAGTATGACGACGAGGTCGCCTACAACGCGACCCGCAAGCTTTACGACCTGTCGCGCCGTCACGACGAACGCCCCTGGTGCCTGACGGTGAGCTTCACTCACCCGCACGATCCCTATGTCGCGCGCCGCAAATATTGGGACTTGTACGAGAATTCCCCTGCTCTCGATCCTGATGTCGATGCTATTCCTTTCGACCAGCAGGATCCGCACTCCCAGCGCCTGTTGAAGGCCTGCGACTATGATGCGTTCGACATCACGCCGAAGCAGATCCGGCGCGCACGCCAGGGCTACTTCGCCAATATTTCCTACATCGACGACAAGATCGGCGAAATCCTCGATGTCCTCGATCGCGGGCGGATGGCGGACAATACGATCGTGCTTTTCGTTTCCGACCACGGCGACATGCTCGGCGACCGTGGCCTCTGGTTCAAGATGTGCTTCTTCGATGGTTCGTCGCGGGTGCCGCTGACGATCGCGGCGCCGGGCTGGGCACCGGCTTTCATACAGCAGCCGGTCTCGACGCTCGACGTGACGCCGACGCTCGCGGCGCTGGCGGGTATCGACATTGCCAAGCTGGCTCCGTGGACGGATGGCGAGGACCTGACGCCACTCGCAACTGGCACCGGCGGTCGTGGTCCGGTGCCGATGGAATATGCCGCCGAGGGGTCGGAAGCCCCGCTCGTCTGTCTGCGGGACGGTCGCTTCAAGCTGACGCTCTGCGACAAAGACCCGCCGATGCTGTTCGATCTCGAGGCCGACCCAAGAGAATTGAACAACCTCGCATGCGATGCGGGATATGCCGATGTTCTCGCGGGGCTCACGGCCCAGGCCAAGAGACGCTGGAACTTGCAGAATTTCGATGCCGCCGTGCGCGAAAGCCAGGCCCGCCGCTGGGTGGTCTACGAGGCGCTGCGGAACGGCGCTTACTATCCCTGGGATTATCAGCCGCTGCAGCGGGCTTCCGAGCGCTACATGCGCAATCACATGGACCTGAACGTGCTGGAGGAAAGCCAGCGCTATCCGCGTGGCGAGTGAGATTGCGGCGGAGGCTCCAGCTGCGACAGTCCCCGAATGTCATGATCGCCGTCGACTGATCGTCAGGCTTTCTTGCAATAATGCACCGCGTCGTCGCCGGTCTGGAAATCTCCGGGCTGCGGCGGCGCGATCGGCTTGAACAGCGTACGGTCCGGCTTCAGATCGAGAAGCGGCGTACCGTCAAGGCAATCCAATCCACGAACCAGCAAGACGCCACCTTCGACCCCTTCCAGCTTGACGATCGAGGTACCGATCGGATTTGGCCGCACCGGTGAGCGGAGAGAAAAGGTGCCATGCACCTTCCCGCTGTTGGCCGGGCTTTGCAGAACGAGGTCGCGCCGCGATCGATCCAGCCAATAGAGCACTTCCAGCCGCTCGAAGGCCTCCACACCCTGGAGGGCCTGCTTCCACGGTTCGAAAATCTCGATCCTGCAGAGCGGACCGTCGTGCCGTCCCTGGCGCGGCGTCTCCCTGCGCGAGGTCCAGGGCGTCAGAATACGCCCGATGAACACCAGACCGGCATCGGTCGCCGGCGGCAGTTCGACGGCGACTTCGTTTTCTCTGATTTCATTCTCTCGAACCATGAAACGCTCCAAAAGGGCATCATGGCAGATCGCTATATCCGATCCAATATCACGCCGCCTTGATGGCGTGATATTCCTTGAGGGCGGCCATCTTGATCGCCGGATAGCGCTCGGCTTCATAGCGAAGCGAGAAGCTGTCCTGCGCCAGGAATACCGGGTCGTTGTCGAGGTCCCGCGCGATATCGCCGCGACGGGCGGTCACGAATTTGTCGAGCTCAGCAGGCTGATCGGCGGAAATCCAGCGGCAGACGGAGAAGCGCGACATTTCAAAGGAGACCGGCAGGCCGTATTCGGCCATCAGGCGTTCCTTGAGAACATCGAGCTGCAGCGCGCCGACAACGCCAACGATAGCCGGCGAACCATCCTCCGGCTGGAACAGCTGAACGACGCCTTCTTCCGCCATCTGCTGCAGCGCTTCCTTGAGCTTCTTCGCCTTCATGGCGTCTTCAAGGCGCACGCGGCGCAGGATTTCGGGCGAGAAGTTCGGCACACCCTGGAACACCAACGACTCGCCTTCCGTCAGCGTATCGCCGATGCGCAGTGTGCCGTGATTGGGAATGCCGACGACATCGCCGGCATAGGCCGTGTCGGCAAGCTGACGCTGCGAGGCGAAGAAGAACTGCGGCGCGGTGAGGCCAAGCTGCTTGCCGGTGCGCGACAGCCTCGCCTTCATGCCGCGCTCGAGCTTGCCGGAGCAGATGCGGGCAAAGGCGATACGGTCGCGATGGTTCGGGTCCATGTTCGCCTGGATCTTGAAGACGAAGGCGGTCATCTTGTTGTCGGTTGCCTGCACGGTGCGGATGTCGGCGACCTGATCGCGTGGTGGCGGGGCGAACTCGCCGAGCGCATCGATAAGGTCGCGAACGCCGAAATTGCGCAGCGCCGAGCCGAAGAAAACGGGCGTCAAATGGCCTTCCAGGAAGGCCTTCTTGTCGAAGGGTTTACAGGCCTCGATCGCCAGCGTCGTCTCCTCGACGAAGGCGTCGCGCTCGTTTTCCGGCAGGCGGTGGGACACCATCTCGGGATCGGTGACCTTGGTCATGATCTCCTGCGTGTCGGAGGCGCGCACCTCGTTGTTCGCCAGATGATAGGTGCCGCAGAAGGTCTTCGAGCGACCGATCGGCCAGGTGACCGGCGCGCAATCGAGCGCCAGCTTTTCCTCGACCTCATCCAGGATTTCGAAAGGATCGCGGCTTTCACGGTCCATCTTGTTAATGAAGGTGATGATCGGAATGTCGCGCATACGGCAGACCTCGAACAGCTTCAGCGTCCGCGGCTCGATACCCTTGGCGGCGTCGATCACCATGACCGCAGCATCGACGGCCGTCAGCGTGCGGTAGGTGTCATCCGCGAAGTCCTCGTGGCCGGGCGTGTCGAGGATGTTGAAAACGTTGTCGTTGTATTCGAACGTCATCACCGAGGTGACGACTGAGATGCCGCGCTCGCGCTCGATCTTCATCCAGTCGGAGCGCGTCTGCATGCGATCCTTCTTTGCCTTGACTTCGCCGGCAAGCTGAATGGCGCCGCCGAACAGCAGCAGCTTTTCGGTCAGCGTGGTCTTACCCGCGTCCGGGTGCGCGATAATAGCGAATGTGCGGCGGCGGGAGACCGCCTCGGCGAGACTTTCAGCCATGATGTGAATCCTGTGGAATTGCGGCGTATCTAGCGATTAAAGCCCGGCATTGCAATTGACCTTGGCGCTTCGGACGCAAACTAATGCCCCATGACAATCCATACCGATACGCGCCCGACGCTCAACATCATCCGCCTCGCCAACGGCCAGGATCTCGATCTGCCCGCCTACGAAAGCAGGGGGGCGGCCGGCATGGACCTGCGCGCCGCCGTTGACGCAGGTGCGCCGATGATCATCGAGGCCGGAAAGCGCGCGCTAGTGCCAACTGGCTTTATCTTCGAAATTCCCGAGGGATACGAAGGCCAAGTGCGTCCGCGCTCCGGGCTGGCCTTCAAGCACGGCATCACCTGTCTCAACACACCCGGAACAATCGACAGCGACTACCGCGGCGAAGTCAAGGTTCTACTGATCAATCTCGGCGAGGGGCCGTTCGAGATCACCAGGGGCATGCGCATCGCGCAAATGGTGATTGCCCCGGCGATCCAGGCACATATCTCAGAGATTTCCGAGGCGAGCGCCACCGCACGCGGCGCAGGCGGCTTCGGATCAACCGGAGTATGAGCTCCAAGGACATCGATCGTTCCGGCCTAACCTTCCGTCGCGATTATTTCGACGATCTCAAGGCCTGGCAGGCGCTGGTCGATCTCCTGAAAGACACGTTCGACATCGACATCGGCCCTCTGCAGCAAATGGGCAGACCCGACCCGAGCAGCATGCCATTCGGCTGGTTTGCCGCTGATGGCCGGCTTGCTGCCAATCTTTCGGCCTTCGCCATGCCGCTTGTCATCAACGGCCGCACGGTGAATGCTGCCGCATTCCAATCCGGTGCGGTTCGGCCGCCCTGGCGCGGACTTGGCCTCTATCGCGACCTGACCCAAAAGGCGCTTGCCTGGTGCGAGGAGAAAGGCTTCGAAGCGATCGTCCTCTACACGGATAAACCGGCGCTATATGAACCTTACGGATTCCGCTCGCTTTCGCTGCATGCTTATTCCGGCAACGCGCCGGTTGCGTCGAAGGCGCAGCTGCCGGCCCGACATCTCGATCCGCTCACTAAGACAGATCTCGAACTATTGCGGGCCGCCCTGAAGACACGTGAACCAGTCTCGGACGTGCTTGCCGTGCGTGAGAGCGCCGCGATGTTTGTGATCAACACGCAGCTCGATCCCAGCGTCAGGATCAGTTGGCTGAGACGGGAACAGGCGGCAGTTGCGTGGAAGATGGAAGCGCCGGGACATTTCAGGCTGCTCGACGTCGTCGGCGCCGATATCCCTTCGCTTGCCACAATCATCGCAGCGCTCGATATCGACGCGGGAGTCGTCGACGTGCTGTTTTGCCCCGACAAGCTCGGGTGGAGTGGGCAGGCACAACCCCTCGAAAGCTACACGCATCTCATGATCCGTGCGCCCCGGGCCATCGCATTCGATCGACCGGCCATGCTCTCCCCGATGGCCGATTTCTGATTATCGCTGCCGTGAGAGCGGTGGCAGACGACGCTTGACCGGCGATGCCTTGACCATCGAGGTGCTTGTTTCGGCCTTCTCCGCCACCTTATCGAGGATCGTGTCGAGCTCCGCCATCGAGCAAACGACAAGCCGGGCAATGAAGCAATCGTCGCCCGTGACCTTGTCGCACTCGACGAACTGAGGCGTGTCCTGGATGATCCGTTGAACGACATGCAGCTGCCCCGGCAGCGGCCGAACCCGCACGATCGCCTGTAGCGGATATCCGAGTGCTGTGGCGTCGATATCGATGGTGAAACCGGCAATGATCCCGCGCTCTTCCAGGCGACGGAGGCGTTCGGCGGCGCTGGGCGAAGACAGTCCGCCAGCCTGCGCCAGCTCCTTCAACGAGATGCGCGCATTCTCGGCCAGTGCTTCCAATATTCTCCGATCGACATCGTCGATAACATTATCATTAGCCGAAATAGACATTACTCCTCACAATGATAGGTCATTGACACGATCAACCTCATGCAACCTATATAAATTGCGGCGTGACCACAATAATCTTTCTCCATCGAGATGGAGAGACGTGATGAATAGCGAGATTCGCACCGGCACCGCCCAGATGACCGCGGCAATGCTGATATCGGGGACAATCGGCTGGTTCGTGGTGATGTCGGGTCAACCGGTGAGTGGCGTGGTGTTCTGGCGCTGCCTCTTTGGCGCAGTCAGCCTGCTCGTCGTCTGCGCCGGTATGGGGCTTTTGCGTCCGGGCATCATCAGCTTGAAATCGGCGGGCATCGCTGTCTTCGGCGGCGTCGCCATCGTTCTCAACTGGTTGCTGCTCTTCGCATCCTACAGCCATGCATCCATTTCGATCGCGACGACCGTCTATAACACGCAACCCTTCATGCTGCTTGCGCTGGGCGCCTTGTTTCTTGGCGAAAGGATCACCGCCACAAAGCTGTTCTGGCTGACTCTGGCCTTTGCCGGCATGGCGGCTATCGTCGAAGCAAAGCCGGCCACCGCGGGCGGGCACGAGGGTTACGGCCTCGGCATCCTGCTGGCACTCGGCGCCGCGTTCTTCTACGCCCTCGCGGCGCTCGCAGCGAAACGGCTGAAAGGCACGCCGCCACATCTTATCGCGCTGATCCAGGTTGCCACCGGCGTGCTGATGCTGCTGCCGACCATGAATTTCTCTGACCTGCCCGGGGACAGTCAGTCGTGGTCGATCCTGATCACCATGGGTGTCGTACATACCGGGCTGATGTATGTGCTGCTCTACGGCGCGATCCAGAAGCTGCCGATCCATCTGACAGGGGCGCTGTCGTTCATCTATCCGATCGCCGCGATCCTTGTGGACCGGGTAGCTTTCGGACATGCGTTGCAGCCCCTGCAACTGGTCGGTGCAGCCGTCATCCTTGTCGCCGCGGCAGGTATGAACCTCGGCTGGACGCCCGCGCAGCTGTTGCGCCCGCGGGCGGGCTGATCATTGCCAGCGAAGCTACTTCGACTGCCGCGTCGTCTCGAACAGGAACCAGGTGCGGCGCTCGGCTTCGTCAATCCAGACTTCCAGCAGGCTCGTGGTGGCGAAATCATTATGCTCGGAGCAGACATCGTGCGTCTCGCGCAATAGCGATACCAGCTGCTTGTTGTCGTCGCGCAATTCCGCCAGCATGTCCTCCGGCGTGACATAGTCGGCGTCATTGTCGTTGATGCGCTGCAGGCGGCCGATATGGCCGATTGAGCGCAGCGTCGTACCGCCGATCTTGCGGGCGCGCTCGGCAATCGCATCCGTCGTGGCGAAGATCTGCTCGGCCTGCTCGTCGAGCATCAGATGGTAATCGCGGAAATGCGGTCCCGACATATGCCAATGGAAATTCTTCGTCTTGATGTAGAGCGCGAAGACATCCGCCAGCAGCGCGGCCAGAGCGGCCGAGATATCCTGAATGGCATTGCTCTTCAGATCCGTCGGTGTGGCAAGCGGGGCGAGTCTGCGCTTTTCGGCTGCGGTGGGGCTCATCAGGTGTCTCCTCCTTTGGCGAGCGGCGGACATTGGCAGGTGTCGGAGCAGAGATCGCCTTCGATTGTCAGCTTCCACCAGCCGTAATCACCGCCTTGGAACTAGAACCACAATCGCGAGCGTCAATAGCGGCAAGCGCAACCCGGCGACAGAACTCGGATGCTTGAAACCAATGGGGCCGAGGCGTAGAAGGCGACTGAAGCAGGAGCTCATGTCATGTCGTTTACCGCCCTTTTCGCATACGCAGCGGCGCTCTTTATTGCGGCGGCAATTCCTGGACCGGCCATCACGGCGATCGTCGCCCGTGCGCTCGGCTCGAGTTTTCGCGAGACGTTTTTCATGGGCCTCGGCCTTGTGCTTGGCGATATGACCTATCTCACCGCCGTCATTCTCGGGCTTGCCTTCGTGGCACAAACGTTCACCGAAGTCTTCATTGTCATCAAGATCGCCGGTGCGCTCTATCTCTGCTACATCGCGTACAAGCTCTGGATGGCCGGGCTGCTGCCCCAGCACATCGCAGCCAAGAAGGCGAGCAATGTCGGCATGAGCTTCCTGTCCGGCCTGCTGGTGACGCTCGGCAATCCCAAAACCATGCTTTTCTACGTCGCACTGGTGCCGACGTTGATCGACATCAACAGCATCGGGCTTCGCGAATATGGCGTCCTTTTGGCGACCACCTTCGTCGTCCTGCTGGTGGTTCTGATACCCTATATGCTGCTTGCGTCACGCGCCCGGCTGATGCTCAAGCAGCCGCGTGCGCTGGCGGCGCTGAACAAGACGGCCGCAGGTATTCTCGCCGGCACAGCAGCCTTCATTGCCACCCGCGCGGCCTGAAAAATTCATTCGGCAAAGCCCGGTTCCTAAAGGATTTTTTCTCGCCTGACCGAGTCTGGCGGATGAAGCCGCACTGGCCTCCATCCGTCTTTGACCCTATTCTCTCCGCACATTTCACCAAGGGAGAGCCTCATGTCGAAGAAACCGGGCCGCGGCCGTATCTATTCCTCGATCACCGAAACCATCGGTGACACGCCGATCGTGCGGCTCGACAAGCTCGCCAAGGCGAAGGGCGTCAAGGCCAACCTCCTCGCCAAGCTGGAGTTCTTCAATCCGATCGCTTCCGTGAAGGACCGTATCGGCGTCGCCATGATCGAGTCGCTGGAGTCACAGGGCAAGATTTCACCCGGCAAGACGACGCTGATCGAGCCGACATCGGGCAATACCGGTATCGCGCTGGCCTTTGCCGCGGCTGCCAAGGGATACAAACTGATCCTGACGATGCCGGAAACCATGTCCATCGAGCGCCGCAAGATGCTGGCGCTGCTCGGCGCCGAACTCGTGCTCACTGAAGGTCCCAAGGGAATGAAGGGGGCGATCGCCAAGGCCGAGGAGCTGGCGGCGACCCTCCCTGACGCCATTATCCCCCAGCAATTCGAAAACCCGGCCAATCCGGAAATCCACCGCCGCACGACAGCCGAGGAGATCTGGAACGATACCGACGGTGCGGTCGATATCCTGGTTTCCGGTATCGGCACCGGCGGCACCATCACCGGCGCCGGTCAGGTGCTGAAATCGAAGAAGCCCGGCATCAAGGTGGTGGCCGTCGAGCCGGCGGAATCCCCGGTTCTTTCCGGTGGCCAGCCAGGACCGCACAAGATCCAGGGCATCGGCGCAGGCTTTGCGCCGGCAATCCTCGACACCCACATCTACGACGAAATCGTCACTGTGAGCAGCCCTGAGGCGCTGGAACTTGCCCGCGAGGTCGCCAAGCTCGAAGGCGTGCCGGTCGGCATCTCCTCCGGCGCGGCACTGACGGCCGCGATCAAAATCGGCAGCCGCGAGGAGAATGCCGGAAAGAACATCGTCGTGATCATCCCGTCCTTTGCCGAACGCTATCTCTCGACCGCCCTGTTCGACGGCCTCGGCAGCTAAAAAGCTACTCCTTACTATCGAAGCTGGGGCGCCTCTTGGCGCCCCTTTGCGTTTCAGGCTGCCGTCGTCAATCGTTCCCCTGCGATACGATAGGAAATTGCCCCGGCAAGATGAAAGCGGCCCACCGTTTCGTTCCCGTCGAGATCAGCCAAGGTGCGGGCCACTTTCAGCACGCGATGATAGCCTCGCGCCGAGAACTTCATTTTCTCGGCTGCGTCGCGGAGCAATTGCACGCCAGCCGAATCCGGCGCGGCGTATTTCTCGATCATGGCGGTCGAACATTTCGCGTTAGTGCCGATACCCACCGACCCTGCTGCTTCAAAACGTGCTTGCTGGATGCCGTGGGCACGGGCGACGCGGCGGGCGATATCCGCGCTTCCTTCGGCCGGCATCGGTCGGATGAGATCGAAAGCGGAGACGGCAGGCACATCGATGCGGATATCGATGCGGTCCATCAGCGGGCCTGATATCCGTGCCTGATAGTCGGTCATGCAGCGCGGGCCGCATGCGCAGCTATGACCGGGTTCGCCCGCCATGCCGCAGCGGCACGGGTTCATTCGCCGCGACAAGCTGAATGTTGGCTGGATAGGCCACACGATGATTGGCGCGCGCGATGATGCATTCGCCCGTCTCCAGCGGTTGCCGCGAGGCATCGAGCGCCTGCGGCGAAAATTCGGGAAACTCATCGAGAAACAGAACGCAGTGATGAGCCAGCGACGCCTCGCCCGGTCTTGCGCGTAAGCCCCCTCCGACAAGGGCGGCCATCGTCGCCGAATGTGCGGCGTGCGGAACGGACGCCGATCCGAGAGCTTTCCGCCAGATAGTTGCCCGGCTACCGAATGGATCGTCGAGACTTCCAGAAGTTCGGCGGCCGATAGCGCGGCAGGATCGAGGGCAGTCGCGCCGCAAGCATGGACTTTCCGGAACCTGGGGGGCCGACCATCAAGAGATTATGGCCGCCGGCCGCTGCCACCTCCAGTGCCAGCTTGGCACTCTCCTGCCCCTTGATGTCGGCAAGATTCGGTAGGCTGGCGGCATTCGCGCGGAACGCCGGTTCGGGATGGGAGAGAACCTGCGTGCCGCGAAAATGATTGGCAAGCGCAATCAGGTGCGCGGCGCGAGGATATCGATATCACGCCCTGCCCAGGCTGCCTCCGCGCCGCTTTCGGCCAGGCAGATCAAACCCTTGCCGATGGCATTGGCGCCGATGGCCGCCGGCAGCGCCCCGGCAACGGGAGCGATCGTGCCATCCAGATTGAGTTCGCCAACCACCACGTAATCGGAGAGCGCGTCCGCTGGGATGGCGCGGAGGGCAGCCATCAGACCAAGGGCGATCGGCAGGTCGAAATGAGATCCTTCCTTGGGCCGGTCCGCCGGCGCCAGATTGACCGTAATCTTCTTGGCGGGCAGCGCCAAGCCGGAGGCATGCAGCGCCGCGTGCATGAGCTCGCGGCTTTCCGCCACCGCCTTGTCGGGAAGTCCGACGATCTGGGTCACAACCCGCCCGGGTGCGACCATGACCTGAACCTCGACCGGAACACCCTCAATGCCCTGAAATGCAACCGTGCTGACGCGTGCGACCATGCCCCAATCCCCTGTGCCGCAACCCACTACACTGCAGTTTAACGACGTATCATTGTCGCCAATTGCAATCTGGCATAGAAACCGGAATGAACCAAGAACAATAAAGGAACAGATTCAAGCCAGCGATGTGGTCAGGTTGTGGCAGGTTGCAGAGGCAGAACAAGCCGGGCGATTTATCCGGATCGCGTAGAGTGGGAAATATGCAGACGGGCGATTACCCTCGAAAAACCGCGCCCCCGTTGCGGCACGCGGTTACGAGGAGACGCTTAGCGCTTCCGCTCGATCGCGTCCCACAGGAGGGCGGCAATATCGGCGCCGCCGAATTTGCGGACCTCACGAATGCCTGTCGGCGACGTGACGTTGATCTCCGTCATGTAGTCGCCAATGACATCGATGCCGACAAAGAGGAAGCCGCGTTCCCTGAGCGCAGGGCCGATGCGCTTGCAGATTTCGATTTCGCGTGCCGTCAGTTCAGTCGCCTCGGCGCGTCCGCCGACATGCATGTTGGAACGGCTGTCGTGCTCAGCGGGGACGCGATTGATGGCACCGACCGGCTCGCCGTCGACGAGCAGGATGCGCTTGTCGCCGTTGCGCACATCAGGCAGATACTGCTGTGCGATGAAGGGCTCGCGGAAGAGCTGACCGAACATTTCGAGCAGCGACGACAGGTTGCGGTCGTCTCTAGTGGAGTGGAAGACGCCGGCGCCACCGTTGCCGTAGAGCGGCTTCAAGATGATGTCGCCCATCTCGTCGCGGAAACGGCGAATCTCGGCCGCATCCTTGGTGATCAGCGTCTTCGGCATCAGATCGGCAAATTCGGTGACGAAAATCTTCTCGGGAGAATTCCGAACCCAGGCCGGGTCATTGACGACGAGCGTCTTCGGGTGGATCCGCTCCAGCAGGTGCGTCGAGGTGATATAGGCCATGTCGAACGGCGGGTCCTGGCGCAGCAGGATGACATCCATCGTCGAGAGATCGACGCGTTCGGGCGCTCCGAGTTCGAAGTGATCGCCCTTGACGTCGCGCAGCACCATCGGCTCGACGGTGGCGTACAGATTGCCATCTCTGAAGCTCAGGCGGTCAGGCGTGTAATGGAAGAGCTTGTAGCCACGAGCCTGTGCTTCCAGGCTCATCGCAAAGGTGGAATCGCCCGCAATATTGATGCCGGCAACATGGTCCATTTGGACCGCTACATTCTTGATCTTGGCCATTTCCGTCCCTTAGCTGATGCCGGACAGATGTAGGCTGCAGAGGCACCGAAAGCAACGCCAATCAATGACGTCCGGCGCGGCGGATGGGCGAATTCCTCAGGCCGCGATGCCGCTCTTCGGCGCCTCGCCGCGCAACAGGCTGCGGAGCCGATAGGCAAGCGCAACCGGCTTCGGAAACGGCTTTCTAAGGAACGCGACCTTGCGGACATAATTGTCCACGCGCCAGCTTGCCCAGGTGCCCGCCGCGAAGAACGCCACGTCGCCCGCCTTCAGCGTGCGCTCCGTGCCGTCCTCGGCAACGATATGGACGTCGCCTTCAAGGATCATCACCGTTTCGTCCCAATAGAAGTACCAGCGGAATTCGCCGGCGGTGCAGTCCCAGATCGCCGTATAGGCTGCATCGTCGTTGCTGCGGGAATGTTCACCGGTGCGCGCCTGCGGATTGCCGCTGACAATCCAGTCCGGATTGATCGGTGTCACGTGCATGACGAAGTTGTCCCCGGACTTCGCTACGAATGTCTTTGCTTCTGGCTGCGGCAGATTCGGGAAAGGCACCACTCGCGCGGCCATCGCGACCACGCTTGCCAGCATCATATGAATACCCATGAGCAACCCCCGCCGCTATCAAACCCGCGTCGGGATAGCAGAGAGTCGTAAAGGCACCGTACAGGCGGTCCGTACAATTTGAGCGATCGATCAGCAGAAGACGTCAGGCGATTTCCGTTTTCACCGCGACGGCCCGCGGAGACGCCGTTTCGCCGATGCGCTTCCCGGTCTCATGGTTGAAGAAATGCAGTCTCTCGGCAGCCACGATCAGCCGCAGTTCGGACTTCAACTCTATTTCAGGAGACAGGACTGCCGTCAGCTGCTGATCGCCAAGATTTCCGTGCACGAGACGCTGGGAGCCGAGTTCCTCCACATAGCCTATCGCGACCGTCATGGCATGTTCGCCAGGACCGGCAAGGCGCAGGTCCTCGGCACGAATGCCGACGGTCACGGGCCCGGATGCGGGCGCATGACCCGCAAGGTCGATCACGCTTGGCCCCAAGGCGAGCTTGTCGCCATGCAGCTCACCCTTGAGCAGGTTCATGGCCGGAGAACCAATGAAGCTCGCGACAAAGGTGGAGGCCGGGGTATGGTAGACGTCGAGCGGGGCACCAATCTGCTCGATTTCGCCTCCGTTCAAAACCACCAACCGGTCGGCCAAGGTCATTGCTTCCAGCTGGTCGTGGGTGACGTAAATCGAGGTCGTGCCGAGACGGCGCTGCAGCCGCCTGATCTCGCCGCGCATCGAAACACGGAGCTTGGCGTCGAGGTTGGAAAGCGGTTCGTCGAACAGGAAGGCGGCCGGCTTCCGGACGATCGCGCGCCCCATGGCGACGCGCTGCCGCTGACCGCCCGAAAGGGCGCGCGGCTTGCGCTCGAGATAGGCCTCAAGCTGCAACATGCGGGCGGCTTCAGCAACGCGGGCGTCGATCTCCGCCTTCGGCGTCTTGCGGTTGCGCAGGCCGTAAGCGAGATTGTCGTAAACGGTCATATGCGGATAGAGCGCGTAGTTCTGGAAGACCATGGCGATGTCGCGTTCGGCAGGGTCAACCTTGTTGACGGCACGGTTGCCGATCTTGACCTCACCCTTGGAGATTTCCTCCAACCCAGCGACCATGCGCAAAAGCGTCGACTTCCCGCAGCCGGAGGGACCGACAAGGACGATGAATTCACCGTCCTTGATGTCAATGTTCACGGACTTCACCGCATGGACGTCCCCGGTATAGATCTTGGAGACCTGATTGATTTCGATGGCGGCCATCGGCGTTTCCTTTACTTGTCGCTTTCGGTGAGGCCCTTGATGAACCAGCGCTGGAACACCACGACGATGATGACAGGCGGCAGCATCGCGAGGATCGCGATGGCGAAGGCTTCGTTGTAATCGGGAATCTGCGCACCGACCCAGACCAGCAGGATCTGCTTGATGCCGCGCACCAGCGTGTAGAAGCTCTCGTCGTTGGTCATCAGCATCGGCCAGAGATACTGGTTCCAGCCGTAGACGAACATGATGATGAAGATGGCGGCCACCATCGTCTTCGAGAGCGGCACGATCACGTCGAAGAAGAACTTGATCGGACCGGCGCCATCGATGCGCGCTGCCTCGAGCAATTCATCCGGGATCGACTTGTAGAACTGCCGGAAATAGAAAGTGCCTGTGGCCGACGCCAAAAGCGGCACAATCATGCCGGTATAGGTGTTGATCAAGTGCAGCTGGTGCATGACCTCGTATGAGGGAAGAATACGGACTTCGAGCGGCAGCAGCAGCGTCGTGAAAATCATCCAGAAGAACAGAGTTGCGAGCCGGAAACGGAAGTAGACGATCGCATAGGCTGCGAGCATCGACAGGATGATCTTGCCGATGGCAAAACCAATCCCAAGGATCAGTGAGTTCATCAGCATGCGCATGCCTGTCACCTGTCCGGTGAAGCCGCCTTCGCGATTGAGCACGGTGCTGTAGGTCTCGGCGAAATGGTTGCCCCAGGTGAGGGTCAGACCCTGGCGATGGATTTCGGCGGCATCATGCGTTGAGGTGAAGAAGGCAACGACGACGGGCGCCATCATCACGAAGACGCCGCAGAGCAGGATGACGTGGTCGAATATCTTGAGACGGTACATTCCGCGCTCCTCAATTGTAGTGAACGCGCCGCTCAAGGAAGCGGAACTGGAAGACGGTGAGCACGAAGACGACGATCATCAGGATCACCGACTGGGCCGAGGAGCCGCCGAGGTCGTTGCCGCGGAAGCCATCCATATAGACCTTGTAGACGAGCGTGATCGGGTTGTTGGCGGCCTTGTCCTTCACCATCACGTCGACGATGCCGAAGGTATCGAACAGCGAATAGGTGACGTTGATGACGAAGAGGAAGAAGGCGGTCGGCGCCAGCAGCGGCAAAATCACGGTCCAGAACCGGCGGAAGCCAGAGCGGCAGTCGAGCGCCGCGGCTTCGCGAACGGAAACGGGAATGCCCTGGAGACCCGAGAGGAAGAAGATGAAATTATAGGGGATCTGCTTCCAGACGGATACGACCACCATCGCAAAAGCCGTGTCGAAGTAGTTGAGGCCAATCTTCATGTCCCAACCGAACAAGGCGGCGAAACGCACGAACGGGCCGATGTGCTGGTCGAAGAACATCATGCCGATCAGGCCCGCAACCGGCGGAGCGATCGCATACACCGAGATCAGCAGCGTCTTGTAGGTCGAGCTGCCGCGGATGACGGCATCGGCCTTGACGGCAAGAAGCAGGCCGAGCGAGAGCGAGAAGAAGGTAACGAGCGCCGTGAAAATGGCGGTGAAGCCGGCGATCGAGCGGTACTCAGCGCTTTGCAGAACGCCCTTGTAGTTGTCGAAGCCGACGAAGCTGGAGCCGAAGCCGAACGGATCTTCAAGGAAAAACGAGGATTTGACCGCCTGGACGGACGGCCAATAGAAGAAAATGAAAATGACCGCCATCTGCGGCAGCAGGAAGAGATAAGGCAGCGTTGGCGACGAAAACTGCACGCGCTTCATGGCGGGACCTTTTTGCAAAGCGGTTCCGGAGACGGCGGGCGCCTCCGGAACCGTTGTTTCAGCAATCGGCTAGATCAGCCGGCCGTCTTGGCGAAACGCTCGAGGAGCTGGTTGCCTTCCTTCTCGATGGTGTCAAAAGCGTCCTTGACGGAGGTTTCGCCCGAGAAGATGCGGCCGTATTCGCGTTCCATGATTTCGCGGATCTGCGGGTAGAAGCCGAGGCGGTAGCCCTTCGACCATTCGCCGTCTTCCAGCTTCAGCTGCTTGATGCCGACTTCAGCGACCGGCTCCTTGTCGTAGTAGCCTTCCTTCTTGGCGAGCTCGTAAGCTGCCTCGGTGATGGCGACGTAACCGGTTGCCTGGTGGTAGAACTTCTGGATCTCAGGCGAGGTCAGGAACTGGAAGAAGTCTGCAACGCACTTGTTCTCTTCAGCCGACTTGCCGGACATCGCAAAGAGTGCAGCACCGCCGATGAAGCTGTGGGTGCCGGCACCCTTGATCGAACCCCAGTATGGCAGGAAAGTTGCCGAGAAGGGCATCGTAGCCGTCTTCTTCAGGCCGCCGAAGGAGCCCGAGGAGCCAACCCAGAGGGCGACCTTACCTTCTTCGAAGGGCTTCTGGTTGTCGCTCCAGCCGGCACCGTAGTACTTGAAGTAGCCCTCATCGGACCAAGCCTTCAGCTTCTCGAACATCATGATGAGGTTCGGGTCGGTGACCTTGAGCTTGGTGTCGACGACGCTGTCGTAGCCGTTGTTGTTGCTGGCGAACTGGATGTTGTTGCGCGAGAAGAAGTTCTCGGTGAACTCCCAGGTCAGCTGAGACTGGACGAGCGGGATATAGCCGGCTTCCTTGAGCTTCGGCGCAATCGCCTCGAACTCTTCCCAGGTCTTCGGGGCTTCGACGCCAGCCTTCTTCAACGCCTCCGGATTGATGTACATGATCGGAGCGGAGGAGTTGAACGGCATGCCGACGAACTTGCCGTCAGCGGCAGCGTAGAAATAACGAACGCCCGGAATGAAGGCATTGCGATCGAACTTGTAGCCGGCGTCCTTGATCAGATCTTCGGCAGGAACGACAGCACCCTTGGCGTTGATGATGGTTGCGGCACCCGCGTCGAAGACCTGCAGGATGTTCGGCTGCTCGCCGGAGCGGAAGGCAGCGATGCCGGCAGCAAGCGCTTCTTCGTAGGTGCCCTTGCTGACCGGGGTCAGAGCGCAGGACGACTGGGCGGCGTTGAACTTCTGTGCAACCTCATTGATAACTTCGCCGTTGCGGCCGCCCATACCGTGCCACCAGGTGATGTTGGTCGCAGCAAAGGACGACGAGGCCGAAAAGCTGACCGCCATTGCGGCCATGGAAATCTTCTTGAACATGGCTAATCCCTCTCCACCAGTTGTTGGGGTGAGGAGTGCAATAGAGGCCTTCCATGACGCCTCCTTAATGGTTTGATGACAGGAGTGTTACAGTGGAGGCTTTTTGCACGCGATTGCAAGCAGTTCAGAAGGCATTCGGAAAGTGGCGCGGCAGGCGGCCAGGCAGGATGGCCACAATGTCGTAACGCTGCGAAAGCACAGCATAATCGCGTTGCCTCACCAACCACAGATCGCTGGCAGCTTTGATGCGGTTCTGCGCCGTTGGCGACACCGCGTCGATGGAGCTCATGTGGTCACGGCGCGCCTTCACTTCCACGAAAATCGCCAGATTGCGCTTGCGTGCAATGATGTCGATCTCACCGAGCTTCGTACGGTAGCGCAGGGCGACGATGCGATACCCCTTCAGCATGAGATAGATTGCGGCGAGATACTCGGAGATATAACCCCGGCGGAGAGCCTGCGGCGGTCGCTGGCGGCAGCCCTATCGCCCATCGCCACCCTTCATGTCGAGGAGGCGCTGGTAGAGCTCCTTCTTGGAAATGCCCGTGAGCCGCGAGGCTTCGGCGGCTGCCTTGGAGGTGGGTAAAGTCCTGGCCAGGTCGGCCAAGATCGCATCGACATCCGCGGCTTCGACAACGCGCTCGGGAGGCGGACCAACGACGAGCACGATCTCGCCTTTGACGCTGTCGACGTCGGCATAGTGGCCAGCAAGCTCCGCCAGCGTGCCACGCCGAAACTCTTCGTAGGTCTTCGTCAATTCACGGCAGACGGATGCGGCGCGATCACCGCCGAGCACATCGGCGGCGGCGGCCAGCGTTGCGGCTATACGGTGCGGCGATTCAAAGAACATCAGCGTTGCGGGAACGGCCTCGAATTCGGCCAGCCGATCGCGGCGGGCCTTGTCCTTGGTCGGCAGAAACCCGGCAAAGAGAAAGGCGTCATTGGGCAGGCCGGAGCCGACCAAAGCGGCAAGCGGCGCCGAAGCCCCGGGGATCGGCACGACACGATAGCCGGCCTCGATGGCGTTTTGCGCAAGACGATAGCCGGGATCCGAGACCAGCGGCGTCCCGGCGTCGGAGACGAGAGCGACGGACTTGCCGGCTTCCAGCGCCTGCAAGAGCCGTGGCCCGGCCTCGTCGGCATTGTGTTCATGGTAGGGATAGGGCCGGTTTTGAATACCATAGCGGTCAAGCAGGACGCGGGTGACGCGGGTGTCTTCGCAGGCCAGCACATCGGCGCCCGCAAGTGTTTCCAATGCACGCAGCGTGATGTCGCCGAGATTGCCGATCGGCGTCGCGACGAGGTAAAGCGCCGGCTGCAACGGCCGTGCCGGAATGGGCATATTGTGCAGGCGAAAGCTGCGTTGCCTGCCACCTTCGGCCATCACATCGTCATTGCTCAAGACAATTTCACTTTCTTTGACTTCGCGCCTTTATGGGCGAGGTCTTGCAGTTCGGCAAGGCCGCTGCGATTTCTGTGAGCATTGCGCGGGAAAACGGCAATTGCATTGACGCTTCCGCTGGTACCTCTTGCAATCGGTCGCAAAATCCTGCCATTTTGCCTGTCCACTCTCTGGTCCCTCTTGGGCAAAAGCATTCCTTGCGGCGCGCAACATGCGCGCTCAAGCAGTAACGGTCGAAAGCGGTAGCATCCCATGCGTATTACAATTGAGCGGTCCAACCTTTTGAAGTCGCTGAACCACGTGCATCGCGTGGTCGAACGCCGGAACACGATCCCGATCCTGTCCAACATCCTGCTGCGCGCCGAGGGCCAGAACCTCGACATGAAGGCGACCGATCTCGATCTCGAAGTGACCGAAGCGACACCAGCCAATGTCGAACAGGCCGGCGCAACGACCGTTCCCGCCCATCTTCTTTACGATATCGTGCGCAAGCTGCCGGATGGTTCCGAAGTCCTGCTGGCGACCAGCACCGATGGCGGCTCGATGTCGGTTCAGTCCGGCCGCTCGAAGTTCTCGCTGCAGTGCCTGCCGGAATCCGACTTCCCTGACCTCACTGCCGGTACCTTCAGCCACACCTTCAAGCTGAAGGCGACCGACCTCAAGATGCTGATCGATCGCACGCAGTTCGCGATCTCGACCGAGGAAACCCGTTACTACCTCAACGGCATTTTCTTCCACACCATCGAGAGCAAGGGCGACCTGAAGCTGCGCGCCGTCGCAACCGACGGCCACCGCCTCGCCCGCGCCGACGTGAATGCGCCGTCCGGCTCGGAAGGCATGCCCGGCATTATCATCCCGCGCAAGACCGTGGGCGAACTGCAGAAGCTTGTCGATGTGCCGGATGCGATCGTGACCGTCGAAGTTTCCGACGCCAAGATCCGCCTCAGCATCGGCTCGATCGTCATGACCTCGAAGCTGATCGACGGCACCTTCCCGGATTACCAGCGCGTCATTCCGGCCAACAACGACAAGGAAATGCGCGTCGATTGCACGACGTTTGCGCAGGCCGTCGACCGCGTCTCGACGATCTCTTCCGAGCGCGGTCGGGCAGTCAAGCTCGCCATCTCCGACGGCCAGCTTCTGCTTACCGTCAACAATCCGGATTCGGGTAGCGCGACCGAGGAAGTCGCGGTCGGCTATGATACCGACTCGATGGAAATCGGCTTCAATGCAAAATATCTGCTCGACATTACGGCACAGCTTTCCGGCGAGGAAGCGATCTTCCTGCTTGCCGATGCCGGCTCGCCGACGCTCATTCGCGACACGACCGGCGACGACGCTCTCTACGTGCTGATGCCGATGCGCGTCTAATCGCGCGTCGCATTTGCCGTACAAACTTTGCCAATTGCGACGTCTGGCCTTGTTTTTCGGCCCGACTAACTGCAATTAAAGACCGGGCTGCTTTGTTGCTGCATATCTAGGAGGATGGTGGAATGGCGTTGCGCCTGAAGGAACGGCTGGGCAAGAAGTTTGACGAAGAGATCCGCTTCTTCAAGGGAATGATGCAGGGGCCGAAGACTGTCGGTTCGATTGTTCCCACCTCCTCCATTACCGCACGCAAGATGGCGAGCATCGTCAACCTGCACTCCGGATTGCCAGTCCTCGAGCTCGGACCCGGCACGGGCGCGATCACCAAGGCGATTCTCGGACGGGGCGTGAAGCCGGAGAACCTGGTCGCCGTCGAGTATTCAACGGATTTCTACGAGCACCTGGTTCGACTCTATCCGGGCGTGAACTTCATCAATGGCGATGCGTTCAATCTCGACAAGACGCTCGGCGCCATGAAGGATCAGAAGTTTGATTCCGTCGTGTCTGCCGTCCCGCTGCTGAACTTCCCGATGCAGGCCCGCATCGCGCTTCTCGAAAGTCTGCTCGACCGTCTGCCGGCTGGCCGCCCCGTCGTCCAGATCTCTTATGGCCCGGTCTCGCCGATCATCGCGCGGCCGGATCGCTATCACATACAGCACTTCGACTTCATCGTGCGGAACATTCCGCCGGCGCAGCTTTGGATTTACCGGCGCGGCTGAACCTTTGTTCGGCCTCTATATCACCCATCCGCAAGTGAAGATCGATCCGGCTGTCCCCGTACCAAAATGGGGGCTGTCGGAGATTGGCGCTACGCGCGCCCACAAAGCGGCCGAAAGCGACTGGGCAAAGCAGTTGCGGCGCATCATTTCCAGCGACGAGACGAAGGCGATCGAGACCGCCGAGATCCTTGCCGCCACGGCAGGGCTGACCATCGAGATCGTCCACGGCATGCATGAAAACGACCGCTCGGCAACCGGCTTCCTGCCGCCGCCGGAGTTCGAGAAGGCGGCCGACTGGTTCTTTGCGCATCCCGCAGAGAGCTTCAGGGGCTGGGAACGCGCCATCGACGCGCAACGGCGGATTGTCTCGGCCGTCACCGATATTCTCGCGTCGCACGATCCCACCTCGCCTGTTGCTTTCATCGGGCATGGGGGTGTCGGCACGTTGCTGAAGTGTCATCTGCAGGGTCGCCCCATCCAACGCGACGGCGACCAGCCGGGCGGCGGTGGCAATCTCTATTGTTTCAGCCTTGCGGATCAGCGGCTATCGTGCGACTGGACGCCCATCGAAGAGTGGCATGGATGGATGTGAGATGGATGCACGCGAACGCCTGATCGTCGGGCTGGATGTTCCAACGCTTGGCGAAGCCGAAAAGATCGTCGATACGCTTGGCGACGACGTCGTTTTCTACAAGATCGGCTATCAGCTCGCCTTTGCCGGTGGCCTGGAGTTCGCGCGCGACCTTGCCAAGAGCGGCAAGAAGGTCTTCCTCGATATGAAGCTGCTCGACATCGACAACACCGTCGCGTCAGGCGTTGAAAATATCGTCAAGATGGGCATGTCGATGCTGACCCTACACGCCTATCCGAAGGCCATGAAGGCCGCGGTCGAGGCCGCGAAGGGCTCTGATCTCTGCCTCCTCGGCGTCACCGTGCTGACATCGATGGACGAGCAGGATCTGATTTCCGCCGGCTACGAATACGATCCGCATACGCTGGTCCTGCGCCGCGCCGAACAGGCTCATCTCGCCGGCATGGGCGGCATCGTTTGTTCCGCCGAGGAGTCCTCGGCCGTACGCAAGATCATCGGCCTCGACATGGCGCTTGTCACGCCGGGCATTCGCCCTGCCGGTGCCGACAAGGGCGACCAGAAGCGCGTGATGACGCCGGCTGCCGCGCTGCAGGCCGGCTCCAGCCATCTCGTCGTTGGCCGCCCGATCGTCAAGGCAGCCGATCCGAAGGAAGCTGCCCGGGCGATCCTCGCCGAGATGTCGGCTGCCCTTCAATAATCAGTGAGCCAGGGAGCATCTAAGATGGCAAAGGGATATTGGATTGCGCGCGTCGATGTTCGCGATGCGGAGCGTTACAAGGATTATGTCGCGGCGGCGAAGCCGGCCTTCGAAAAGTACGGCGCCAACTTCCTCGCCCGTGGCGGCGCGATCACCGAGCTTGAAGGCAAGGCGCGGGCACGCAACGTGGTGATCGAGTTTCCTTCGATGCAGCACGCCGTCGATTGCTACAATTCGCCGGAATACCAGATCGCGGCGAAAATCCGCCAGGAAGTCGCCGACGCCGAGATGGTCGTCGTCGAAGGCGTCTAGAACGGGTTCTCAGCGGTGAGAACTGCGGCGCGATAGCCCTTTTCGTCGCACCGCGATTGGTCTAAGACGAAACCAGATCGACCAAACAATTGAGCCTTTCGAGGAGCCTGCCATGACCCTTGCCAACCTGCCGCCACTCGTCACCGTGTTCGGAGGGTCCGGCTTCATCGGCAGGCATATCGTCCGCGCGTTGGCAAAGCGCGGCTATCGCATTCGTGTTGCCGTCCGCCGGCCTGACCTCGCCGGCTTCCTGCAGCCGATCGGCAATGTCGGCCAGATATCCTTCGTCCAGGCGAACCTGCGCTACCGCAACTCGGTCGACCGCGCCGTCGAAGGCGCCGACTTTGTCGTCAACTGCGTCGGCATCCTGCACGAGGCCGGCCGCAATTCCTTCGAAGCAGTCCAGGAGTTCGGTGCACGTGCCGTCGCCGAGGCGGCCCGCGGCGTCGGCGCGAAACTGATCCATATCTCGGCGATCGGCGCGCACGCGCATTCCGATTCGGGATATGCCCGCACCAAGGGTCGCGCCGAGGCGGCGATCCACGCGATCAAACCGGATGCCATCATCTTCCGCCCGTCGGTCGTTTTCGGTCCCGAGGACAGCTTCTTCAACAAGTTTGCCGACATGGCCCGTATCTCGCCCTTCCTGCCGTTGATCGGTGGCGGCAAGACGAAATTCCAGCCAGTCTATGTCGTCGACGTCGCCCAGGCCGTTGCCAAGGCCGTCGAGGGCAAGGTGACCGCAGGCGAAGTCTTCGAACTCGGCGGACCCGAAGTGCTGACGTTCCGCGAATGTCTCGAAATGATGCTCAAGGCAACCTGGCGCAAGAATCGCCTGGTCTCGCTTCCTTTCAGCATTGCCTCGCTGATCGGCAGTGTTGCCTCGCTCGTTCCGTTCGTCACGCCGCCGATCACCGCGGATCAGGTACGTCTTCTGAAGAAGAACAACGTCGTCTCCAAAGAAGCGGAAGCCGAGGGCCGCACCTTGAAGGGCATCGGCGTCACGCCAACCCTGGTGAGTTCGGTCATCGGCTCGTATCTTGTGCACTATCGTCCGCACGGCCAGTATACCGGATCGGGCAAGGCCGCTTGAGGCCAACTGCTTATCGTCTAATTAGCAGTGCCGCTTGCGAACTCGCGGGCGGCATTTTTCTTGGAAGAGTTTTCCGGAATCGCGCAAGTTGTGGATGCTTTTTTCTCCATGTCCGGCAGGCACTCGTTGCATAAAAGCCGCACGAAAAAATTAGCGGAATTAACACCAAATTTAGCAGGAACATTTATTGCTATTTGTCATTCCACTGACTACACACCCCGCGCGTCTCCCAATGGACTCAGCGCCTTGACGGCGCGCTAACGACTTTTGAAAGGCTTTCTTCGATGGGTAGGTCAATCGCGCTTCTGTTTGCGTGCGCGGCGCTGGTTATTCTGGCAGGGTCTTTCATTGCACCCGGTTCGGTTGCAGCGGTGAAGGGTGAGTGCTCGCCAGCCTACGGCATCGATCCCTGCGAAACCGGCTCCATCAGCCGATAACAAAACCGGCGCTTTCGCGCCGGTTCTTCTTTATCCGCAGTTCGATCAAAGGCTGAGACCCGCTATATCCACACGGTCGTTGCGCGACTGCGGCAATCAGCACGCGTCTCAGGCAATCGCCCCAGTCGCCGCCATGCCGAGCAGAATGCCGCCGAGAATGATGCGGTAGATGGCAAACATCGTAAAGCGGTTGCTGCGGATATAGGAAAGCAGCCATTTTACAGCGACGAAAGCAACGATCGTCGAGACGACGAAAGCGATCCCGAGGCTCGTCCAGTCCTCGTTTGCCGCTCCACCATCCTTAAAGGTCTTCAGCAATTCGTAGGCGCTCGCTGCATACATGGTCGGGATACCGACCAGAAACGCGAACTCGGTCGCTGCCGCACGATTGCCGGTACCAGCCAACATCGCGACGAAAATCGTCGCACCCGATCGTGATGTTCCCGGGAACACGCCGGCAACCACCTGGGCGATGCCCACAAGGATGGCGACGAGCCAGGTGATCTCCTTATGGGGTGGTCGGCGCGCCGCGGCCCATTCGGCGAAGATCATCCAGATACCGCCGATGATCAGTGCCCAGGCAATCGGCGTCGCTGTCTCGGGTAGCTCGAAGCCGAGCTTCTTGACGACAAGTCCGAGGATCGCCGTGATGAGAAATGCGACAATCAGCTTGGCGGCGTAGGAACGGTTGCGCGGATCGCGCCAGCCGAGAACCAGGTCCAGCAGGCGGCGCCAGTAGATGATGGTGACGGCGAGGATCGCGCCGGCCTGAATAACAATGTTGAACATATCCGAGCGGTGGCCGAGCCATTGCTCCGCGATGATAAGGTGTCCGGTACTCGAAATCGGCAGAAACTCGGTAATTCCCTCTATTATGCCTAGAATTATAGAGTTCACATATTCCATGAATTGTCTCCGTGGAGTTTGGTCGGGGGCGTTCGGTGGGGTTATGGCGTCTGGAAGTGACGAAGGCAGGGCGAAAAAGTAAAAAACAGTTTCCGGGCAGGTCGACGTCCTTTGTCGGGCAGTCCGCAACCCGACTCGCTTGTATTGGAAGGGCCAAGCTCCTATAGCTTCAACGAATGAGTCATGACTAGGGCGCTATAATGATCGCGCTCTTGCAACGTGCCACACCCCTCAAAAATCCGAGAATCGATGCCCACGCTCTATCATCACCCCATGTCATCCGCATCACGCTTCGTTCGGCTGATCCTGACGGAGTACGGCTATCAGGCAGATCTGATCGAGGAACAGACATGGGAGAAGCGCCGGGACTTCCTCGCGCTGAACCCGGCTGGAACATTGCCGGTCTACGTCGATGACAGTATGCGGGCGCTGTGCGGCGCTGCCGTGATCTCCGAGTATCTCGACGAGACGCATGGCGTGCTCAAGCGTGATCGCCGCCTACTTGCCGAAGATCCGTTTCAGCGCGCCGAAATCCGCCGACTGACGGAGTGGTTCATGCAGAAGATGGAAACCGACGTGACCAAGCCGCTTGCCCGCGAGCGCGTCTACAAGCTGCAGATGACGGCGGACCAGGGAGGCGGCGCGCCCGACTCGAAGATCCTTCGCACGGCGCGGGCGAATATCCGCCAGCACATGAAGTACCTCACATGGCTCGCAGGCTCGCGCCAGTGGCTGGCGGGTGACCGCATGAGCTATGCCGATCTGGCGGCGGCGTCCGCCGTTTCCATTCTCGATTATCTCGGTGAGATCGACTGGTCGGAAGCTTCTGTTGTCAAGGAGTGGTATCAGCGCTTGAAGTCACGCCCATCCTTCCGGCCGTTGCTTACCGAACGCGTGCGCGGTCTGACACCGGTTTCGCACTACGCCGATCTGGATTTCTGACGAGGGCCTTCGATGGCCACGGAAAACAAGGAACAGAAACGCCGCGACACTCTCACCGCCTTCGTTCGCTCGGAGGCGAAGGCTCTCGGATTCGACCTCTGTCGCATCACCCGACCCGATGCCATACCGGAGGCCAAAGAGCGGCTTGGCGAATTCATCGACGCGGGGCGGCATGGCACGATGGAGTGGATGGCGGAAACCCGCGACCGGCGCGGCGATCCGCGCACGCTTTGGAGCGATGTCCGGTCGATTGTCGTCTTCGGCCTCAATTACGGGCCTGACGAGGATCCCCGCGAAATTCTGACAAAGCCCGACAAGGCCGCGATCTCCGTCTATGCGCGCAACCGCGACTATCATGACGTCATCAAGGGACGGCTCAAGGAGATCGCGACGCGCTTTGCGGCGCGCGCCGGGGCTGATGTGAAGGTCTTCGTCGATACCGCTCCGGTGATGGAGAAACCGCTGGCAGCCGCCGCCGGCCTCGGCTGGCAGGGCAAACATACCAATCTCGTCAGCCGTGAGCTTGGTTCCTGGCTCTTCCTCGGCTCGATGTTCACGACCGCGGATCTGAACATCGATAGTCCCGAAGTCGACCACTGCGGCTCCTGCCGCGCCTGTCTCGACATCTGCCCGACCAATGCCTTTCCGGCCCCCTACCAGATCGATGCGCGGCGCTGCATCTCTTACCTGACCATCGAGCACAAGGGCCCGATCGATCCAGCTTTGCGTCCGCTGATCGGCAATCGAATCTACGGCTGCGATGACTGCCTCGCCGCCTGCCCGTGGAACAAGTTTGCCCACGAGGCATCCGAAATGAAGTTGCAGGCCCGCGAGGATCTGAAGGAGCCATCGATCGAGTATCTGCTCAGCCTCGACGATGCCGCCTTTCGCATGTTCTTCAGCGGTTCGCCGGTCAAACGCATTGGCCGCGATCGGTTCATCCGTAATGTACTCATCGCCGCCGGCAATTCGGGCGACCGCCGATTTGTCGAGCGATGTCAGGCACTGTCGCAGGACCCCTCGCCCGTCGTGCGGGGCATGGCGGTGTGGGCGCTTTCGCGCCTTCTCGAGGCTGGTGAATTTTCTGCCTTTGCGGCACAAAGGCCAGATGAGTCGGACAGCGATGTCCTGAACGAATGGCGGCTAGCAGGAGCTGTGTGATGGATGTGATGATTTTCGGCTGCGGCTATTCGGGCAAGGCAATCGCCAAGGCCTTCATAGCTGATGGAGTGCGCGTATCCGGGACCACACGGACGGACGACAAGGCAGCTGCCCTGCGCGCCCAAGGCATTAACGCGTTCCTTTTCGATGGCGAAACCCTGGGGAACGACTTGCGCGCGGCAATGCGCGATACGACGCGTCTCGTTCAATCCATTGCCCCGCGGGAAAGCGGCGATCCATTGATAGGACTGACGCGCAATCGGTTGCGCGAGATGATGCCCAAGCTTCGGTGGATCGGCTACCTCTCGACTGTCGGCGTCTATGGCGATCACAAGGGAAACTGGGTCACCGAGGACACGCCCTGCACGCCGGTTTCCGGCCGGTCGAAGGAGCGGCTGGAAGCGGAAGATGGGTGGATGGCCATCGGCACCGAGGTCGGTATCCCGGCGGCGGTTCTCCGACTCTCCGGTATCTACGGCCCGGGCCGCAATGCCCTCTGCAATCTGGAACGTGGCACCGCGCGACGGCTGATCAAGAAGGATCAGGTCTTCAATCGGATCCGGGTCGAGGATATCGGCGCAGCGACGCAGTTTCTCGCCGCGCACGGGCTCGGCGGCATCTACAACGTGACGGACGACCTGCCCGGCCCACCACAGGACGTCATTGTCGAGGCCGCGCGCCTTCTAGGCGTCGAGCCCCCGCCGGAGCAGCCTTTCGAGACTGCCGAACTCACGCCGATGGCGCGGTCCTTCTACGGCGAGAACAAGCGGGTCTCGAACGCCAAGCTCAAGGCGGCGGGCTTCACATTCGCCTTCCCGAATTATCCCGCCTCCCTCGCACAGCTGATGCAGAGCAACAGCTGGCGAGGATAGCGGCGCCTCAGGCCGAGGCGCTGAGAGCCGGTTCGGTCGTCTTTGCCCGTGAGAGCGGTGGGAACGCCAGCGCGATCGCCGCCGCTCCGAGCCCAACCAGCGCGGATCCGATGAAGAGCCACGAGTAGTTGTGGAACGTGTCGAAGATCCAGCCGCCGATCAGCGGACCGAATGCCATGCCAAGGCTGGAGAGCATGGTCGCAGCGCCGAACACTGTACCGATGATGCGAGGGCCGAAATATTCCCGCGCAAGCACAGCATAGAGCGGCATGATGCCGCCATAGGCACTCCCGAAGATGATTGCCAGAACATAAAATTCACCGAGCCGGCTGACGAAGAGGTATGTTGCCAGCGCAATCGCCTGGACAAGCAGGCCGGCCACAAGCACGGGCTTCACGCCGATCCTGTCTGCAAGCCCGCCATAGAGTAGCCGTCCGCCCAGCCCCGCGAGCCCCTCGACGCTGTAGATGCTGACGGCAGCCATCGGTGCAATGCCGCAGATAGTGGCATAGCTGACCATGTGAAAGATCGGGCCTGAATGCGCCGCACAACAGGCGGCGAATGTCAGCCCGAGCACAATGAATTGCGGTGAGCGGAACACCTGCGAGAGCTTGGGTTGCTCGCCGTTCGATATGAGGGCGGCGGCGGCGGCGCCTGCTTCCGCCGGCGGCCGGCGAACGAGCAAGGCTGCCGGTATCAGTAGCACCCAGGCGGTGACGCCAATCAGCAGCATCGCGGTTCGCCAATCATAGGCGGAAATCAGCCAGCGTGCGAAGGGCGAGATCGTCATCGGCGCGACACCCATACCGGCCGACACCAGCGAGACGGCAAGGCTGCGGTTCTTCTCGAACCAGCCGGTCGTCGTCGCGATCATCGGTGCAAAAAAGGTGCTGGCGGCAAGTCCGACCAGAATGCCGTAAGTCAACTGAAATTGCAGGAGCGACCCCGCGCGGCTTGCCAAGACAAGCGCCAGGCCAAGGCCGCCAGCGCCGATCAAAACGACAATGCGCGGACCGAAGCGATCGCTTGCGGTGCCCCAAAGGAAACCACCAATCCCCATGACAATAAAATTCAGTGTCATCGCACTCGCGATGCCCGCGTGCGACCAACCGGTTTCGATTGCGATGGGCTCCTGGAAAATCGCCAGCGAGAACATCGCGCCAAGCGCAACGCAAGTCATCAATGCGCCGGCGGCAACAATAATCCAACGATAGGGTATGCTCATAACTTCGCAGCCTCCCTGCCAAAACTAAACGAGGCGCATCGCAGCTAGCGCGTTGCGGCCTTGCAAGGTAAAGACGCCTGAGGTCTGTCGTTTTCGACAGGGCCTGCGGATTTTTATCTGATGTAGGGGCGGTCGGTATCACTTTGCGCATCGGAGCCCGGCTTGCCAAGCGGGAGCAGGTTGCAAAATTTGCGTCCTTCGGTTGCTAAATCCCGTCATGGGCAAATCGGTAAAAGGCAGAAAAATTCTACCTCGCTCGCTTGCCGCACAAAATACAGCACCGGTTTATGGTTAACAGCCCCTGAATTTGCTCAAATGGGGCAGTAATTATGGCAATCACGCAAAATTATTTTCGTTAATTTTGTGATCTTGAGTTGCGTGGATATGGCCTTGCAAAAAACGTTCGAATTTTACTTGATTTCATTATCTTTTTTCCCATTTCCTTGATTTTCAACGGCGCCCTGCCGCGCATCTAGTCATCACAAATGTTACGCTCTGTAATATTCCGTGATAATTGGGGGCACTTTTTCGCCACACTTGGCCGGATTCAACCCTCCCACCGCCCACAAGGCGCGAGTTCAACAGTTGAGGGACAATCCGTTTTGAAGAAAATCTGCCGTTCTATTGTCGCCGCAACAACTATTGCAGCCTGTTCTACCATCCTTCCCGTTGAAGGATTTGCTGCAAATGGTTGTGGTGGTGCTTCATGGTACGCACTTCGCTCCAAAACCGCTTCCGGGGAACGTATGAACCCCGCCATCAATACTGCAGCACATCGTTCACTGGCATTTGGCACGAAGCTGAAAGTTACCAACCGCAACAACGGCCGCAGTGTCGTCGTTCGCGTCAACGATCGTGGCCCGTTCATTCGCGGTCGCGTGCTCGATCTCTCCCGCGCTGCCGCCCAGAACATTGGTATGGTCAGCACCGGCACGGCAAAGGTCTGCTACGAAGTCATAGGCTAAGCGTTCTCCCGTACTCGAATGGGTCGCTTGCTCTTGCCGCCAATCGCGTTTACGACGCGGTCTAGACTTGTGTACCATCCGCTGCGTCTGTCGCGCTTCCTGCGGATTGTTCACAAGCCCGGTATTTTGATCCAGGCGATAGGAGCTGTTTGAATGCGGTTGGGCGGACGGCTTGAAGGGGCGATTTCGGTTCTTGCAGATATCGATGCCCGCAGACGGCCTGTTGCCGATGCATTGAAGGACTGGGGCCTCGCCCATCGGTTTGCCGGATCCGGCGACCGCGCCGCGATCGGCAACATCGTCTACGATGCACTTCGCATGCGCCTGTCCCACGCCTGGCTGATGGACGACGACAGTGCCTCCTCCATCGCTTACGCCGTCATGTTCCGGCAGTGGGGCTTCACACCGGAAACGCTTGCGGCGGAGCTCGCGGACGACAAGTTCGCACCTACCCCACTTTCAGAAGCGCAACTCTTAGCTTTCAACAGCCGTCGCTTGACCGACGCTCCAGCTCATATTCAGGGCGATATCCCTGAATGGGTCCAGTCCTCCTTCGAAAGTGCCTTCGGCGACAGCTGGCTTGCCGAGGCACAGGCTCTTGCAGGGCGTCCGACGCTTGATCTGCGCGCCAACATCCTCAAGGCCACCCGCGACAAGACGGTCAGGGCGCTCGAAAGAGCCGGCGCACAAGAGGCTGCGATCGCGCGATACGGGATCCGGATTCCCGCCGGCGAAGGAGCCTCGCGGCTCCCAAACGTGACAGCCGAGCTTTCGTTCCAAAAAGGCTGGTTCGAAGTGCAGGACGAGGGATCGCAGATCGTTGCCGATCTGGTGCTCCCCAAGGACGGCGAACAGGTGCTTGACTATTGCGCCGGCGGGGGCGGCAAGACGCTCGCCATGTCCGCGGCCATGCACAACAAGGGCCAGGTCCACGCCTACGACGCGGATCGCAAACGTCTCGCGCCGATCATCGAACGCTTGAAGCGTGCCGGAACCCGCAATGTGCAGGTCCATGACGACGCCAAGGCGTTGAAGGGCCTGAGCGACCGCTGTGACAAGGTGCTCGTCGACGCGCCTTGCACGGGAACCGGCACCTGGCGGCGGCGGCCCGATACAAAATGGCGGCTGACCGCAAAGAATCTCGACGAGCGCACCGCCCAGCAGCAGGATGCCCTAAAGCAGGCGAGCGCCTTTGTACGGCCGGGCGGGGAGCTGATCTATGTCACCTGCTCGGTGCTGCCACAGGAAAACGAGGAGCAGGTCCGGCGCTTCACCACCGAGAATGGCGATTACGAGATCGTCAGCGCCTTGCCTGCCTGGGATGGTCTCTTCGGAAAGGGCAGCCCACGCCCGCGCTCCTCCGACGGCAAGACGATCACGCTGACACCCGCTTCCACCGATACGGACGGTTTCTTCTTCTGTCGCATGCAGAGGAAGGGCTGAGCATTCGCTCAGGTAACGGCGGCGAGTACTCTTAAAATCATTCCAAACTAGAGCGTTTGACACCAGTTTACTTTTGCGCGAAGAGATTTTCGCCGGACCTCAGACGGAGTTCCGCACAGGAGAGGATCATGAAACTCAACAAGAATTTCTGCGCAGCCGTGGCGCTGGCGGTGGCCCCAGCCGCTCTGCTCGCCATTCCCGCCTACGCGACACCGGACGCTGCTGCAGTCGTCAAGCATTACACCGACGTTGCGCATGCCAAGTACGAAGACTCGCTGACGACGGCAAAGGCCCTCGACGCAGCCATCGACGCCCTGCTCAAGAACCCGACCGATGAAACGCTGAAAGCTGCTCGCGCTGCCTGGATCAAGGCACGCGTGCCTTACCAGCAGACGGAAGTTTACCGCTTCGGCAACCAGATCGTCGACGACTGGGAAGGCAAGGTCAACGCCTGGCCGCTCGACGAAGGCCTGATCGATTACGTCGATCCGTCCTACGGCACCGAGAGCGACGAAAACTCGCTCTACGTCGCCAATGTCATCGCCAACAAGACGATCAAGATCGACGGCAAGGATGTTGACGCATCCAAGCTGACGCCCGAATTCCTGTCCGGTACGCTGGCCGAAGCCGGCGGTGTCGAAGCCAACGTCGCGACGGGCTACCATGCCATCGAATTCCTGCTCTGGGGCCAGGATCTGAACGGTACCGGTCCCGGTGCCGGCAATCGTCCCGCCACCGACTATGATCTCAAGAATTGCACGCACGGCAATTGCGATCGCCGTTCGGAGTATCTGAAGTCCGCTTCGACGCTGCTGGTGTCCGACCTTCAGGAAATGACCAACAACTGGGCTCCGGACGGCGAAGCCACCAAGCACGTCCAAGCCGATTCGAAGGCCGGTCTCGTTGCCATCCTGACCGGCATGGGCTCGCTCTCCTACGGCGAACTGGCCGGCGAACGCATGAAGCTCGGCCTGCTGCTGCACGATCCGGAAGAAGAGCATGATTGCTTCTCCGACAACACCTACAACTCGCACCTCAACGACGCGATCGGCATCGCTGCCGCTTATACCGGCGATTACACCCGCGTCGACGGCACGAAGATGACGGGTCCGTCGCTGCATGATCTCGTCGCAGCCAAGGACAAGAAGCTCGACAAGGAAATGCAGGCGAAGCTGAAGAAGACGCTCGACGCGATGCAAGTCATGGCGAAGCGCGGTCAGAACGTCGAGAAGTACGACCAGATGATCGGCGAAGGCAACAAGAAGGGCAACGCCGTCGTTCAGGCTGCCATCGATGGCCTCATCGACCAGACCAAGACCGTACAGCGTGTTATTGCCGCACTCGATCTCGGCACGGTGAAGCTTGAAGGTTCCGACAGCTTGGATAATCCTAGCGCGGTCTTCCAATAAGTGAAAAGGCGGGCCGCTTCGTTCAACGGAGCGGCCCGAATCCAGCATGCCTCCCAGACCGGTTCGTCGTCTTCTCAGTAGCGCAGCATTCTGCGCCGCGATTGCCGGATTTTCTGTCGCTCTGGCCTCCGGTTTCGATCTTCCGACACAGCGAACCGACCTTTCCGACGCGGATATGAGACGCGTCGCCGATGTGACGCGACCGACCACCGATTTTTCCAAGGCCGAGCAATACGAAGCGATGCAGGCCGGTGGTGCGACGTCCATCGATCCGGTCACCGAAGACTCCTTTTCGCATATCTCGGCGACGATCCCGTTTGAGGAAGAGCAGCCGTTCCGGCTCGGAAATGCGCTCTTCAAGAAGCTTTGGGTCTCCGCTCCGTCCTCGACACAGGCCTCGGATGGCCTGGGGCCGCTCTTCAATGCCCGTTCCTGCATGAGCTGCCACTTGAACGACGGTCGCGGGATGCCGCCGGAAGGCGGCATCAGCGCCACCTCGATGTTCCTGCGCCTCGCGCGCCGGGCGACAACGCCTGACGAGAAGCATGCGATCGCCAACGCTGAGATCATCAACTTCCCAGACCCGGTCTATGGCCACCAGTTGCAGGATCTTGCGGTTCCGGGCCTTCCCTCCGAAGGCAAGATGGCGATCCGCTACATCGAGAAGCCTGTGGCGCTTGGCGACGGCGAGACGGTCTCGCTGCGCCGCCCGACATACGAGGTGACCGACCTCGGCTATGGGCCGCTCGACCCGGAAACAACGATCTCGCCGCGTGTTGCGCCCGCGATGATCGGGCTCGGCCTGATCGAGGCCATTCCCGAGGCGGACATCCTGGCTCACGCCGATCCGGAAGATACGAACGGGGACGGCATCCACGGCAAGGCGGCGATAGTGCGCGACCACCGCACCGGCAAGATTGCCCTCGGTCGCTTCGGCTGGAAGGCGCAGAATGCAAGCGTGCGCGACCAGAGCGCGGATGCCTTCTCCAGCGATATCGGTATTTCGACGCCGGACCGACCCGACCCCTATGGCGATTGCACAAAGGCCGAATCCACGTGCCGGGAGATGCCGACGGGCGTGCAGAAACGGCTTGGCAAGGAGGAGGCGCCCGGGCCGATCCTCGACCTCGTTACCTTCTATTCCGCCAACCTCGCAGTCCCTGCCCGGCGAAAGGCAAGTTTCCCGGAAACCCTGCAGGGGAAGAAGATCTTCTATGAAAGCGGCTGCATTTCCTGCCACGTGCCGAAGTTCGTCACGCGCCGCGACAGCGCCGACAAGGCCCAATCCTTCCAGCTGATCTGGCCCTATTCCGACTTCCTGCTGCACGACATGGGCGAGGGTCTTGCGGATGGACAACAAGTCGGCAGCGCGAACGGAGGTGAATGGCGCACGCCGCCGCTATGGGGTATAGGTCTGACCCAGACTGTCAGCGGGCACAGCTTTTTCCTCCACGACGGCCGCGCCAGAAATCTCACCGAAGCGATTCTCTGGCATGGCGGCGAGGCCCAAAAGGCGCGTGACGCTTTCGCATCCCTGCCGAAGGATGACCGGCAGGCACTGATTACATTCCTGGAGTCCCTTTGATGCGCCTTTGGCAACCTCTTCTTCTTTCCCTTGCCCTTGCCACCTCCGCTGCCGCACAGACCCCTGCACCGCAAGCCGGCTTGAACGAGGAGGCGGTATCAGTGGTGATGCAGCGGGCAGTCGATGAGGTGATACGCCCCGGCTATCGCAATGCCCAGCAATCGGCCGCGCGCCTGACGACGGCGATGAAGGACCTCTGCGACGACGCGACCCAGCAGAAGCTCGACAAGGCGAGGTCGGCTTTCGATGACACGGTCCGCTATTGGTCGGTCATCGAAATCGTTCAGACTGGGCCGGTTATCCAGGACAATCTTTTCGAGCACATCCTGTTTTATCCCGATCGCAAGGGTGTCGGTCTGAAGCAGGTTCAGGCCTTGATCGCCAAGGCCGATCCCAAGGACACGACGGTCGACGCGATTGCCGGAAAGAGCGTGGCGCTGCAGGGACTAACCGCGCTTGAATACGTGCTCTATGGCACCGGCGCCGAAAATCTGACCACGCAGAAGAACAGCTTCCGGTGCCTCTATGGCGCGGCGGTCGCGGGCAATATCCAGCGCGAGGCCGGCGAGGTCGTCGCGGCTTGGGAAAAGCCTGACGGCGTGCAGGCAAGCTGGAAACACCCCGGCCCGCAGAGCGCCGACTTTATGGACAACAAGGAGGCGGTGACCGCGTTGCTTGGGATCCTCGTCCACGGCGCGGAGACCGTCCGCGATCAGCGGCTCGAGCAGTTCTACAAGGGCAAGGACACCACGCCGCGTCCGCACATGGCGATCTACTGGCGCTCGAAGAACACCTGGAAGTCGATGGCGGCGAACCTGGAGGGATTGCGGACACTCTGGCAAAAAGCCGGCATGGCTGAACTTCTGCCTGCCGACAAGAAACCGGTCGCCGACGCGATCGATGCCAGCTTCAAGTCGCTGCTGGAAACGGTGCCGAGGCTCAACCCGGATATCGAAGCCGCGACAAGCGCCGCCGAGAAAGAAAAACTCGATGCACTTCTTGTCAGCACGCGTGAGCTGATCACCAAGATCAGCGATGACTACGGCTCGGCGATCGGCCTGTCGGCCGGCTTCTCCTTCTCGGACGGCGATTGAAGCCATGTGGAATAGTTCGGCGATCGACCGGCGCAGTTTCGTGAAGGCCGCCGGGCTGACCTTCCTGGCCACGCTTCAGCCGCGAGCGCTTATGGCATTGGAGCGGGCGGATGCTGTCTATGCATCTGGTATGCGAACGGCAAACGGAACCTATGCCATTGCCACGGTCTCGGAGCGCGGCGAAATCATCGACCAAGTCGCGCTTCCGGCACGAGCGCATGGCATGGCCTTCAGTCAAAAGACCGGAAGAACGGTCGCATTTGCTCGTCGCCCCGGCACCTATGCAATGATCTTCGACCCTCGCGGCAAGAACGAGCCCATCACCATTGCCGCCGCCGAGGGACGCCACTTCTATGGCCATGGCGCCTTTTCGCCGGACGGCCGCCTCCTCTATGCCAGCGAGAACGCCTTCGACGCCAATCGCGGCGTGATCGGCCTTTACGACGCGACGAGCCGTTTTGAGCGCATCGGCGAATTCGAGACCTATGGTGTGGGTCCGCATGACATGACGGTATCCGACGACGGACGCATGCTGATCGTTGCCAATGGCGGCATTGAAACGCATCCGGATTTCGGCCGCACCAAACTCAATCTATCCAGCATGCAGCCGTCGCTGACACTGATCGATGCGGCCACGGGAAGTCTAATCGAAAAGCACTCCCTGCCATCGCAGTGGGCGCAACTCTCCACCCGACATGTCGATGTCGATGCGAGCGGCCGCATCTGGTTTGCCTGCCAATATGAGGGGCACCGCAACGATCTGCCGCCGCTCGTCGGCTCCTTTGCGAAAGGAGAAGACCTGCGCTTCGTCGATCTGCCGGAAGAGACGACACGTCGGCTTGCCAACTATGTCGGCGCGATCGCGATCAAGCGAGCCGAAGGATTGGTCGGCGTCACCTCGCCCAAGGGCGGAGCCTCCGTGACGATCGACGCGAGGACCGGCCGAGTGCTCCGCGAAGAGATCGTGCCTGACGCTGCGGGGATTGCTGCAGCCAAGTCCGGCTTTGCCGTGTCGTCCTATGAAGGCGAATTTTTGTCGACGCGGAGCGACGTTGCCTGGGACCAGCATATCGTCCGCATTGCGGCCATCTGAATTGTGCGCAAAAGATCGCTAGCGATCTGGTTGGAGGGGGCCGCCGCCCTATCTCCAGCGGATGAGCAAAGCCCTGACCTACGTCGTCTTCATCGCCGTCACGCTGGGCGGGGGGCTCGCCATCGGCGTCAACAATCTGCCGACGGAATGGTACCAATCTCTCGCCAAGCCGCCGTTCAATCCGCCTGATTGGATATTCGGACCTGTCTGGCTCGCCCTCTACGTTTTGATTGGTATCGCGGGCGCGCGAACGTGGTTGCGTGGGCACCTCTCGGTCGGCATGCTCATCTGGGCCTGGCAGATGGTCTTCAATTTTTTATGGTCACCGTTCTTCTTCGGCTTGCGGATGTTGTCGGCCTCGCTGGTCGTCATCGTCCTGTTGCTGGCACTGATCCTCGCCTTTGCTGCAAACCGCTGGAATTCGGATCGCACCGCCGCACTGCTTTTCGTGCCTTATGCAGCCTGGGTCGGCTTCGCGACCTTGCTCAATGCCTCGATCGTCTATTTGAACTGAGGGGCAGCCTAATACCGCGACGGGTCGAACCGCTATCTATTGGCGAGAAAGTCGAGCAATCGCCGTTCAAGAACGGCTGCCGCGGCTGGATCAAAAGCCGCGAGCGACCGGTCGGAAAAGAGGTGCGCATCGCCGGGATAGAGGAAGAGCCGGACGTCAGCCGACTCGGCAAGCAGCGCCTTCGCCGCCTCGATATCACCGTCTCCAACGAAGAACGGGTCAGCGTCCATTGCATGGATCTGGGCAGGCAGGTCCTCCGGCCAGGCCGAGCCAAACTCCGAACGCGGCAGGCAAGCATGAAGAAAGACCGCCCCCCGCGCGCCGGCGCGTGTCTGAGCCAAATACTGTGCCGGGAGGACTCCCAGGGAAAGACCGACATAAACGAGCTCACTTGCAAGCCCATCCACGGCGCGGGCTCCGCGTTGGATAATCTCGCCGAACCCAATCTCCTGAGCATGCTGCACGCCCTGGTCCAAAGTGTCGAACACCCGGCCGGCAAACAAGTCAGGCGCATGGACAACGTGCCCTGCGGCCCGCAGGTCTTCTGCAAGCGCGATAACGCCTTGCGTCAATCCAAGCGCGTGGTGAAACAGCACAACTTCTGCCATGGCGAACCTCCCGATTGTCTCTTGCGGGCAGGACCGGCAGCGTCTCAGTTTGATCTGGCAACCCAGTCGTGCCAGTCGTCTTCGCTGCCGTGGAAGACATTCAGGTCGATCCGTCCATCGACGCCATGCGAGATGCCGGAGCCCGAATACTGCCAGAATACCCACCGGCGTCCGGGATAAACCTTCGACGGATGCGCCGCAACCGAACGCAGCCAGAAAGGATAGTTCAGGAACGCGCCCTTCAGATTGTCACGGTAGAAATCAGGCGCCGTGTAAATGATCGGTCGCTGACCATAGTGCTGCTCAAGCTTGTCCATGAAGACCTGCATCTTCTCGCGAACCTTCTCGGGCGAGACCCGCCGCTTGCAGCTGGACTCGCCGTTCCATTCGACGTCGATGACCGGTGGCAAGGCCCCGGCTTCCCGGGGAACGTTGCGGATGAACCAGTCCGCCTGTTCGCCCGCCGTGCGGCACCAATAGAAAAAGTGATAGGCGCCGCGCTTTATCCCGGCCTGCTTGGCGTCCCGCCAGTTCTTCCGGAACATTGGATCGAGGTGATCGCCGCCGTCGGTCGCCTTGATGTAGACGAAGTTCGCACCCTGCGTTCTGAGTTTCTGCCAGTCGATGTCGCCCTGCCAGCGCGAAACATCGACGCCGTGCACGGCGAGCTTTCTGGGCGACGAGGAGCCGAAATTGATCGGTTTGACGTCGCGGAAGCGATGATTGTAGATCCGCGAACGGGTCGGCGGCTCCTCGTCAATTTCAGGTTCTGCTGGCGCCAATACCGCCGGCGTCACTGAAGCAGCCGGCCTTTCCAAAGGCATCGGCGCAGCGGCCACTCCGGGCTGCGGCGTGATGGCCTGCGGCTGAGGCACCGGGCCGGCCCAGGCCAATTCCTCCGATCGCGGCGCGGCTGGCGCTGGCGTCTCCGCGACATCAGCCGACGGCACAGCCGTTGCCGGCACGGGCGCGCTTGGGCGCGCTACCGAGCTGGTCGTCTCCCGCGATGGCACTCCTGCAACGAGGCTGTCCGGTCCCAAACCGGACGTGCAGCCCGACAACGCGAGGCAAGCAAGGAAGAAAGCTGGCGTAGCCGATAGACGCATAAGAACCCGCACGCAAAACAACTATCGACGACAGATTCGCTGCCGCCGGGGACCCATCGAAAAGCAATGGCTAACGGAGATTTACCAAAAAAGACTGAATCCAATCTTTACGCCCGGCGCTGGCACAGGCCGGCAAACGACAGCCAGTAGCGACAACGCGAGAGCGCTCTTTCAACTGATTTCCGCGAACCGCTTGTCTGACGCGGCGCACCATGCCACTTTCGCGCTCGCAAGAAAGGCGCGACGATGACTGACAACGACAGCGGCGATTTCCACGAGCGAATCCGCCAGAATTTTGCCCGCCAGGCGGCGCTGCATACCCTGGGGGCCGAATTGACCCGCGTCGAGCGGGCGATGGTCGAGATCGAACTGCCGTTCGACGTCAAGCTCACCCAGCAGCACGGAATTCTGCATGCTGGCGTGATTTCCGCCGCCCTCGATTCTGCCTGCGGTTTTGCCGCCTATAGCGTCATCGATGCCGAGGCATCCATTCTGACGATCGAATTCAAGGTCAATCTGCTGTCGCCGGGCCGTGGCGACCGCTTCCTCTTTCGAGGCGAGATCACCAAGCCAGGATCGAACATCATCGTCGCGGACGGGCGCGGCTACGCGATCGGCGACGGACCGGCGAAACTGATTGCTTCCATGACAAGCACCATGATGATCATCCGTGGCAGAGAGGGCATTTCGGGATGAGGTTTGAGCTGAAGTCGGTCGCCGGCAAGTCCATTCTCTTCGTAATGGCGGCAGAGGCCGAGTACGGCCCGTTCCTGCGCTCTCGCTTCGAGCCGCTGATGACCGGCGTCGGTCCGGTCGAGGCGGCCATCGTTCTCACCCGCGCGCTGGCGCGATTGGAGCAGGCCGGCGAGTTGCCTGATCTCGTCGTGTCGCTCGGCTCGGCCGGCTCGGCAAAGCTCGAACAGACCGAAGTCTATCAGGCCACGTCGGTATCCTATCGCGATATGGATGCATCGCCACTGGGTTTCGAGAAGGGACGCACGCCGTTCCTTGAGCTGCCCGCCATCGTCGATCTGCCGCTCAGAATCCCCGGCATTCCGGAGGCGAGCCTTTCCACCGGCGGCAATGTCGTGTCCGGGCAGGCCTATAACGGTATCGCCGCCGACATGGTCGATATGGAGACCTTCGCAATCTTGCGCACCTGCCAGGCCTACAAGCTGCCGCTGATCGGCCTGCGAGGGATCTCCGACGGCGCGGAGGAACTGCAGCACATTTCCGGTTGGACGGAATACCTGCACGTCATCGACCGCAAGCTGTCTTATGCCGTCGACAGCCTGTTTACGGCGCTGGAGGACGGCGTATTCTGGTTCTAACCCCTGCCAAACAGGGACAATCAGCACAATAAAATCCTCCAGCGGAGGATTTCGTACATTGCAAGACCGGGTGCTTTTCATTAAAGGCTCGCCATGACCCAGACAGCACATCCAGACAGCGTACTCATCGTCGATTTCGGCAGCCAGGTAACCCAGCTGATCGCACGCCGCGTGCGCGAAACGGGTGTCTACTGCGAGATCGTTCCTTTCCAGTCCGCCGAAGAAGGCTTCAAGCGCCTGCAACCGAAGGCAGTGATCCTGTCCGGCAGCCCGGCCTCGACGGTCGATGAAGGATCGCCCCGCGCACCCCAGATCATCTTCGACAGCGGCCTGCCCGTCTTCGGCATCTGCTACGGCCAGCAGACGATGTGCATGCAGCTCGGCGGCAAGGTCGAGAGCGGCCACCACCGCGAATTCGGCCGCGCCTTCCTCGAAGTCGATGAAGATAGCGAACTGTTCGAAGGCCTGTGGTCGAAGGGCTCGCGCCACCAAGTCTGGATGAGTCACGGCGACCGCGTCACGGCACTGCCTGAAGGCTTCAAGGTCGTCGCGACTTCGCCGAACGCGCCTTATGCCTTCATCGCCGATGAGAAGCGCAAATATTACGGCGTGCAGTTCCATCCTGAAGTCGTGCATACGCCTGATGGTGCCAAGCTGATCGCCAACTTCATTCACAACATCGCCGGTATCAAGGGCGACTGGTCGATGTCGGCCTACCGCCAGAAGGCGGTCGAAGCGATCCGCGAGCAGGTCGGCGACAAGCGTGTCCTCTGTGCCCTCTCGGGTGGCGTCGATAGCTCCGTTGCGGCGCTGCTGATCCACGAGGCCATCGGCGACAAGCTAACCTGCGTGCTCGTCGATCATGGCCTGATGCGCAAGGACGAGGCGGCCAGCGTCGTCGCCATGTTCCGCGAACACTATAACCTGCATCTGATCCACGTCGACGCTTCCGACAAGTTCATCGGCGAGCTCGAAGGTGTTTCCGATCCCGAGACGAAGCGCAAGATCATCGGTCGGCTGTTCATCGAGACCTTCGAGGAAGAGGCGAAGAAGCTCGGCGGCGCCGACTTCCTCGGCCAGGGCACGCTCTATCCCGATGTGATCGAAAGCGTTTCCTTTACCGGCGGCCCGTCGGTGACGATCAAGTCGCACCACAATGTCGGTGGTCTGCCGGAACGCATGAACATGCAGCTCGTCGAGCCGCTGCGCGAGCTCTTCAAGGACGAAGTGCGCGTGCTCGGCAAGGAACTCGGACTGCCTGACTCATTCATCGGTCGCCACCCCTTCCCCGGCCCGGGTCTCGCGATCCGCTGCCCGGGTGGCATCACCCGCGAAAAGCTGGAGATTCTGCGCGAAGCCGACGCCATCTATCTCGACGAAATCCGCAAGGCCGGCCTCTACGACGCGATCTGGCAGGCATTTGCCGTGCTGCTGCCGGTCCAGACTGTCGGCGTCATGGGCGACGGCCGCACCTACGAATTCGTCTGTGCGCTCCGCGCCGTGACCTCGGTCGACGGCATGACCGCCGATTTCTACCACTACGACATGGAATTCCTCGGCCGCGCCGCGACCCGCATCATCAACGAGGTGCGCGGCATCAACCGGGTCGTCTACGACGTCACCTCGAAGCCGCCCGGCACGATCGAGTGGGAATGATTTTGGGCCTGATTGGTCCGTCGTCGTGCAAACATATGCCTTGGCCAAACCTGGGGGTTGCGACATCGACGCCCGCCACCTGAGCCGCAGGATTCTGGCACGCCGATAGCTCTCGGATTGAAGTATCAGCGTCAGTCGCACAGGGCCGCAGCGGTGGATCCCGGTCGAAGCGTAGAAACCAGCCCTCGGTGACGTCCTCGGCCACCAGGCTGAGCGCCCGGCAAGCCCGGCCATTGTCGCAGCCCGCCGGGTGGTAGGTCTGCGAGGCTTGTCGTTGCCGTACGCCGGTCTGCTCTTGCAGGCGCTGGACCGCGACGAACCGCGCCTTATCGGCATCCCGTCGGATGGGCATCAAAATCACCTGCAAACTGCAAGATAAGTGGCTTCGATTCTGGATGAAGAACGGTCAGTCGCATTTTCAAACGCTGAAGAAGCAAGCTGAAACCGGACGTCCAAGGCTACAGGCCTGAACGACCGTCAGAGAAGACCCTTACCCCTGAGATCGGCGGCGAAGGTGGCGAGCGGCATGACAAGCGTAAGCGGCTGGTTCTCGAGCGGCTCGGCGCCATAGCTGACATACCATTGGGCCGCGCGCTCGCCCTTTGCGTCGATAATCAGCAGAACGCCGCCGGCTTCGGACGCGATCCGCAGGCAGCGAAGCGCCGCGGCCGCGAGGAGCAGGCCGCCCAAAGCATGGCCCGCGACAGAGATATCAGTTGCGATCCGAGCCAGCTTGAACCCAGGAACTTCGTGCTGGGCTAGCCCCTTCGTCATCGACGCCGGCACGCCTGCATGTGCCACGGAGGATGGGGCGACGGTGTAGAATCCCAGCACACGGTTGGGCGTAGAGGCGTCGATCGCGCAGAAGGTCTTTGAGGCGTTCTGTTCGTGGCTTTGACGCGCGTAGCGTCGGAAAAAGTCGTTCATCGCCAGATCGCCGCAGTCGAAGGACTGGCGATCATGCGATTTCGCGATGGCTTCCTCTCTCCAGGCGGGCAGCGTCATAGAGTGTCAGGCAACGCCGCTATCGCCGCCCGTAGCTTCGCGTTGGGCTTGGGCGGATTTTCCAGCAGTTCCAGCACGCGCGCATGATCGCGCGCGGTCAGGCGAACGACCTCGGCCGCCTCGATCACAGCTTCGGCTTCACGCAAGGCGGTCTGCGTAACGAAGTTGGTCAAGTCGGTGTTGCGCAGCGCAGCGGCGCGCACGAGCTTGGCCTTCGTTTCCGGCGATACCCGCAGATTCATGCGCTTGTTGTCATCTACGGCAGCTTGGGGCATCTCCGTCTTCCTCGCAAATAGTACACATTCAAGATGTACGCCATCCCGCTCGGATTTTCAAGTTCGTGCACCTTGATGATGTACGGGACCAGCCCGACATCTCCAAAGGGGGCGCTGCGGGGTCTCTCCGCAGAAGGGGTCGGCCGAGACAGTGGCTCGGCCGGAGGGGGAAGGCTTTTCCCTCACCAGGGGCCTCGGCATATCGCCAGAGATCGTCGATGGGCGGCTGCCGAGACGGCACGAATAGCGGGCCTCCACGGCGACATCGACGCCAATCCTTATTGCAGTACTGCGCGGTTCGCGCGTCCTATTTCCGGACCTTCTGGCGGGCGGCATCTACCAGACCCTCGAGCCAATCCTGGTGGCCGTTGATCATCGGATTTGGCTTGGTTTTCGCGAGTTCTTCAGCCGGTTTTCCGTTCTGGGTTTCCTGGGTGAGGATGCGCACGCGGCCGCCGCACAGATCCTCAATCAGCCAGGCGTGATGCACGTCAAGGCGCGTATCGCCTTCGCCTGCCCAACCGTGCCAGGCGACTCGCCCGGGCCGACCGGCAACGGGCGGCTCATACTCGACCACCTCCGCTTCCACAGGGAAGCCAAAAGTCTCGAAATAAAAGCGGACACCGTTTGCCAGCTCAGGGCCGTTGCCCCCATGGAAGCGGATGTTAGCCGAGTTGGCATAGTAGGTCGGCCATAGAGGAGCGTTGCTCAGGAACGGCCACACCTCGGCCGCGCTCAATCCCGCTACTATAACTTCATTGGACGCGAAATTGTCACTGAAGCCGGGCATGTAACCCTCGGGCCAGATGATCTCATTCATCGTATATCCTTTGCTTATGGTGTGCCGCTGCAGGCGACCTTGCACATTGGTTCTTGCGTTTAGATCGCCGCTGTGCAGACATAAGGCAAATCGATATTTCTGATCACAGCCATAAGAATGAAAGATATCAGAACGCTAGATCTGAACTTACTAAGGACCCTCGATGCGCTGCTCGACGAGCGCAGCGTGACCAAGGCTGCGCAGCGGCTTGGCCTCACGCAGCCGGCCGTGAGCGGCATGCTGACGCGGCTCCGCAAGAGCTTTGAAGATCCCCTGTTCGTGCGTACGCAGCGTGGCATCGTACCGACGTTGCGGGCAACGCAACTCACGGGACCACTCAAACAGGTTCTCGCCGATGTCGAAAGGCTGTTCCAACCCTCCGTCTTTGAGCCGTCGATGGCGGATTTTACTGTGGCGGTCGCGGCCAGTGACTACGCGCTCGTCGCTGTCGTAGCCCCGTTTCTGGCGCAGTTGCGGCTGAGGGCGTCTGGCATTCGCGTTGCCATACGTTCAGCCGACCACGCTCGCATCCAAGCTCAATTCGAAAGCGGGGATATTGATCTGGCGTTGATTACGCCAGAGGAGGCGCCACCTGACCTTCATGCCCGGGGTTTGTTCGACGAGCGCTACGTTTGCGCGCTGCGCGCCGGTCATCCCGATGGGCGGAGCACTCCTCTAACACTCGATCGCTTCTGCGAACTCGATCATGCGCTCGTCTCTTACAGTGGTCAGCAATTCTGGGGCGTGACCGACGACGCTCTGACGAAGGTCGGAAGAGAGCGCAGAGTCGTGCTTTCGGTCAACAGCTTCATGGCGCTCACCGACGTGCTGCGTAGGACCGATCTGATCGCCGTCGTTCCCCGCCGGCTGGTGTCGGACGGCGACGGCCTCGTTACGTTTGAACCTCCAGTCGATATCCCCGGCTTTACCAAGCTCGCCGTGTGGCACGAGCGCACGCATCGTGATCCGGGTCACCGCTGGGTGCGATCGATCCTCTTTGAGGCCTGCGGTGCTCTGGGGAGCGAATGACGGCCCTGTTTGAGATCAAGACCGTCCGGCAATTTCGATCAGAAATCGAGCGACTGCTGGGTGGGCTTCGGCGGTGCCAGGCTCACACCTTCGAGTTCAAGCATCCTCTGCTTGGACGATGATCCGCCTGGAGCGGAGAAGCCCCCGATCTTGTTTCCGGCCGCCAGAACACGATGGCAGGGGATGATCAGCGCAACGGGATTTTTCGCCATCGCCTGACCGACGTCGCGGGCGGCCTCGGGACCTGCGCCAAGCTGCTTTGCAAGAGCACCATAGGTGGTCGTTTTACCCCAGCCGATCTGGCGTGCGGCGTCATAGACTTGCTTGAAGAACGCATCTTGACCAGCAAGATCGACCTTCACGGTTGAGAAATCCGTGGGCTCTCCGCTGAAATAGCGCTTCACGGCCACGACAGCCTCGGCGACGGAAGACGGCGGCGTCGCGGGCTCAGCACCCGGAATGCGGCGCAGAAGCAGCCGTTCGGTTGCCTCTGCACTCGACGTCGGCAGCTGAAACCGCGTGATGCCGACATCATTCCAGGCTATGCCGCAGAAGCCGCCGGCCGTTTTGAAAATCAGATAGTGCATTGCCTGTTGCATGGGTCATCGCCTCCCTGCTGGGTCACTCCGAAGATCGTGCCGCGACAGCCTGAATTCAACCCGTTTCTTGCGCAGGGCAAGCTTTGTCGTATCGATCACTCGAAGTTATGTTCTCTTTTTGTTCTTGTCGTTTCAAGATCAAATGTTACGATCCAGGTCCTCCGTGACGAATGAGGAACGGGCCGTTGCCCAGGAGCCGATCATGCACGAGAGCTCGCAGGCATCTTTCGATTTCGCTTCGCCGAAGACGCGCCAATAGCCATCGCGCTTCGACAGGGAAAGCCTTTTCTTTGCAATATTGCCAGACGCACAATCGCTCGACGAATGCGTGGCGATCCAGCAATGGCTGCAGCAGGATTACCTTCCCCTCGCATCGCTACGGCCGCCGGCGGTCGTCCACGTCTCGCTCTATTGTGTCGGCAAGAGCGCCCGCATTCCCGAGACCATGATCGCGGCGGCACGCCGGACCGGAGCGGCCATCGAAGCCTGTCAATTCGAGTTGGCCTTCGATCATGTCATCACCTTCCTGCTGCCGCAGAACAACGCGATCGTGCTTGCCGGCAATGGCGGGCGGGAGCTGTTGCGGCAGCTGCATGTGCAGATCGCGATCGAGATGCAGCGATTGGGCGAAAACGCCAATCTGAACCCGAACTTTCAACCTCACGCCACGCCGCTCTAGGACAAGGACGTGGTGCCGCGGATAGCCCTGCAGAAGCCGGTCGTGATGGCTGCGCGCGAATTCGTTCTGCTGCATAATCGCCGGGGTCAAGCTAGCTACCAAGAACTCGGGCGCTGGCCGCTTCATGGGCGCGGATAACACCTTGCCTCAGCCTATCGAACTCGCTTAAAGCTCTCCGACAAGGCGTGAAAGCGGAGAACGACATGAATACGTCCGAGATCATTATTGCGGGCGATACTGCGGGCATCGAGTGGCGATTGCCGGTTCTTCGTTTCAAGGGCAGCGACCCGAAGGCACCGAAAGTCTACATTCAGGCGGCCCTGCACGCCAACGAGCTGCCGGGTACGGCATTGGTCCATTTCCTGTGCGAGAAACTGCGGCAGTCGGAAAGTGCCAGCCAGATCAAGAGCGACATCATCGTCGTCCCGCATGCCAATCCGATCGGAGCCGCACAGTCTCATTTTGGCGAGCTTCAGGGCCGTTTCGATCTTGGATCGCGCACCAATTTCAACCGGGAATTTCCGCTGATCTCGGTGAAGGATCGCGACGGGCTGCTTGAGGACCTCGAGCGCCTTTCGGCCGTCGACAAACTGAAGCGCCAGCTGCTGCATATGGCGCTCGGCTGCGATCTTGTGATCGATCTGCATTGCGATGATGAATCGCTCGAATATGCCTATATCGACGAGGCATTCTGGCCGGAGGCGGCCGATCTCGCATCAGCGATGGCAATGGGGGCCGTACTTCTGTCCGATGGCGAGAGTTCCGCCTTCGAGGAGGCCGTCGGCTTTGCCTGGAAATACGAGACGCCGGAGAAGCAATCGCGCCTGCCTGGTAAGCTGTCCGTAACCGTCGAGCTTCGCGGCCGCCGTGATGTCTATCCTGAGATGGCGAAAAAGGATGCCGACGGATTGTGGAAATTCCTGGCGAGCCGCGGCGCAATCGACGCCGCCATCTCGCTGCCCGCCTTCGATGGTCCCGCCGTGCCGCTCGACAATATCGAGATGGTCCGTGCGCCGGAGGCCGGCACGGTTCTCTTCCATCGCAACATCGGCGAATGGGTTGGCGAAGGCGATGTGCTTGCCACGTTGATCACCCGCCCCGGCATGGCTGACGGCTGCATCGAGATTCGCGCGCCGCAGGCTGGCCTGATCGTGATGCGCAGCTCTCAGCGGCTCGTTCGCCGCGGCGCCGACATGATGAAGATTGCTTGCAAGACCGCCAGCAAGGCGACGCGCAAACCCGGAACGCTGGAGAACTAAGTGACCGTCACCATCTACGGCATCAAGAACTGCGATACCATGAAGAAGGCCCGCAGCTGGCTGGAAGAACATGACGTCGCCTACCGGTTCCATGACTACAAGGCTGTCGGGATCGATCGCGCGCACCTGCGGGCCTGGACGAAGGAAGCCGGGTGGGAAACGGTGCTCAACCGGGCCGGCACGACCTTTCGCAAGCTGCCTGAGGCCGAGCGCGAAAATCTCGACGAGGGCAAGGCGATCGCGTTGATGCTGGAGCAGCCATCGATGATCAAGCGGCCGGTTGTCGAGGCAGACGGCAAGTTGCTCATCGGCTTCAAGCCTGAGACCTACGGCAGCTTCTTCAAGGCCTGATCCATGTCCAAAACCACGCGCGCCACACAGGTTCTGAGCAAGGCCGGGATTGCCTTCACGGTCCATACCTACGACTACGACCCGAATGCGGAGCGCGTCGGCCTGCAAGCTGCGGAAGCGCTTGGCGAGGAGCCTCATCGCGTGTTGAAGACGCTGATGGCGGAGGTCGACGGCAAGCCCGTCTGTGTTGTCGTGCCGTCCGATCGCGAGGTCAGCATGAAGAAGCTCGCAAGCGCCTTCGGCGGAAAGTCGGCCAACATGATGAAGCCTGCCGATGCCGAGCGCCTGACCGGCTATCACGTCGGCGGCATCAGCCCGTTCGGACAAAAGAAGCTCGTCCCAACGGCAATCGAAGAGGGGGCGCTTGCCGAGGCGCAGGTCTATATCAACGGCGGGCAACGCGGGCTGCAGGTTCGGCTTGACCCGAAGGACGCGCTGAAGACACTGAAGGCTGCAGCGGCGCCCCTCATTGCCTGAAGTCAGCTGAAGCGTGCCAGCAAAGAGGTCAGCGTCGCGGCATCGGCCTCGCTCAGCTTGGCGCCAAAGTTATCCTCCATGGCCTTGGCATAGACCGTCCACATGCGCTTCTGCAGCGCCCGCCCCTCCTCGGTGACGACCACCCACTGCCCACGCCCGTCCTGATCGAAGGTCTGTCGCTGCACCAGCCCCGCCTTCTCGAGGCGGTCGATCAGTCGCGAAAGATTATACTGGGCAAGCAGCGTTCGCTCTTCGATCTCGAAGGGCCGTAATCTGCCCTGCGGCGATCGCACGAGTTCCCAGAGCACGTCGTACCAGCCGAGCGGCGGCAGTCCAGCCGATTTGAGATCGGCTTCGATCTGACCGAGTAGCCGCTGCTGAGCCCGCATCAGCCCGATCCAAGCATCGACCACGGTATCGGAGGGCGTCGCATTGTTCGTCTTTTCATTCATGCATGCATTTACATCTATCTTGAATCCTGGCGCAACAGTTATTACATGCAATTGCATCTACAATGGAGATTGCCACAATGGATCATTTGCCTTCTCAAGCATCCGGTTCGGCTCTGCTGCTCGTCAGCCATCATCTTTGCCCCTACGTGCAGCGCGCCGCGATCGCGCTTGCGGAGAAGGGTGTGCCGTTCGAGCGCGTGAATATCGATCTCGCCGACAAACCGCGCTGGTTTCTGGAGATCTCGCCTCTCGGCAAAGTGCCTCTGCTTTGCATTCGCGACGGCAACGGTAATCTAGATGTGCTCTTCGAAAGCAGCGTGATCTGTGAGTATTTGGAAGAGACGCAGGACGGTCGCCGCCTTCATCCGGCCGACCCGCTCACACGCGCGCGCCATCGCGGCTGGATGGAGTTCGGTTCTTCAATCCTGTCCGATCTCTGGGTCTACGAAACGACACAGGATCGCGGGCAGTTGGAGGCGAAGCGGCAGGTGCTCGCATCAAAGTTTGCGACCATCGAAACGGAATTGAAGGGTGGCCCCTACTTCGCGGGCGAGGACTTCAGCCTGGTTGATTCGGTGTTTGCGCCGATCTTTCGCTACTTCGACGTCTTCGACGCCATCGGTGATAGCGGCATCTTTGCCGGCCTGCCCCGCGTCCAGGCCTGGCGGACAGCATTGTCCGATAGACCAAGCGTGAAGGCCGCGGTCGAACCCGACTATGCCGACCGGCTGATGGCCTTCCTGAAGCGCCACGACGCGGTGCTGTTGCAGCAACCGTCCGCCTCGGCGGCCTGATCCCGGCGAAGGCCGATGGCGGCAAAGAGCTGCCATCGGCCGACAAGCAAGCTTCAATTTCGCCGCAAAGGGGTCTAAGTCTACCGGCCAATCCGTTTCGTTCAAGGAGTGACCGATCATGAACTTCATGCCGCAAAGCCAAACCTCCGTGGACCCCGTAAAGCTTGAGAAATTGGCGGAAGTGGCCGTCAAGGTCGGGCTTCAGTTGCAGACGGGCCAGGATCTCGTAATCACGGCCCCCGTCGTCGCCCTGCCTCTCGTCCGCCTGATCACCAAGCATGCCTATATGGCAGGTGCCGGATTGGTGACGGCATTCTATTCCGACGAGGAGTCGACGCTCGCGCGCTACCGATACGGCAACGATCAGAGCTTCGATCGCGCTTCCGACTGGCTCTACGCCGGCATGGCCAAAGCCTACGCGAGCGGCACTGCCCGCCTCGCCGTTGCAGGCGACAATCCGATGCTGCTTTCGGAGCAGGATCCGGCCAAGGTTGGCCGTGCCAACCGGGCGAACTCTGCCGCCTACAAGCCGGCATTGGAGAAGATCTCGAATTTCGACATCAACTGGAACATCGTCTCCTACCCCAATCCGTCCTGGGCGGCGCTGGTCTTTCCTGACGATCCTGAGGCCATCGCGGTTGCCAAGCTCGCCAAGGCGATCTTTGCGGCATCACGCGTCGATGTCGAAGACCCGATCGCTGCCTGGGTCGAGCACAATGCCAACCTTGCCAAGCGCTCGAGCTGGCTGAATGGCGAACGCTTCGCCTCGCTGCATTTCACCGGCCCCGGCACCGATCTGACGGTCGGCCTTGCGGACGGCCACGAGTGGCACGGCGGCTCATCGACCGCCAAGAACGGCATTACCTGCAACCCGAACATTCCAACCGAGGAAGTCTTCACGACGCCGCATGCGCTGCGGGTCGAGGGCCACGTTTCGAGCACCAAGCCATTGTCTCATCAGGGCACGCTGATCGACAATATCCGGGTTCGCTTCGAAGGCGGCCGGATCGTCGAGGCAAAGGCCTCGCGTGGCGAGGAAGTTCTGAATAAGGTGCTGGACACCGACGAAGGGGCGCGGCGTCTCGGCGAAGTGGCGCTCGTGCCGCATTCCTCGCCGATCTCGGCCAGCGGCATTCTCTTCTACAACACGTTGTTCGACGAGAACGCCTCGTGCCACATCGCCCTCGGCCAATGCTATTCGAAATGCTTCGTCAATGGCGCAAGCCTGACGCAGGAGCAGATCAAGGCCCAGGGCGGCAACTCGAGCCTGATCCACATCGACTGGATGATCGGTTCGGGCCAGGTCGATATCGACGGCATCAAGCCGGACGGGTCGCGGGTTGCGGTGATGCGTCAGGGCGAGTGGGCCTGACCGACATCTTACGCTGACTGAGCCAGACGCTTGCCAGCACCATCGCAAAGCCGAAGAGCTGCGCGGACGTCAGGCTTTGTCCGAGAGCCAACCAACCGAGAAGGGTGGCCGTCACCGGGCTTAAGAAACCCAACGAGGCCGCGGCGGACGGCTCGATCCGCGCGAGCCCCCGAAACCACAGCAGATAGGTGATGGCAGCGCCGATCAGGCCAAGATAGGCCATGCCGAGCACATTGGCTGTGGTCGGCACCGGCAGTGCGGGTTCGAAGAAGAAGGCGACGGGCGCGAGCAGGATGCCGCCGGCCGTGAGCTGCCACGCGGTAAAGGCAAGGTTCGATACCGGCGGGACCCAACGTCGCGTCAGTACCGTACCGAACGCCATCGAGACCGCACCGGCGATGCCGGCGACAACACCGATCGGGTCGAGCGCCGCATTGGGCGTGAGCACGAGAAGCGCCACACCTGTCATCCCGACCATGCCGGCCCCAACCGCAATAGCGTGGATCGGCCTGCCGAGGAAGATCCGCGATAGCAGGATGACGATGAGCGGTTGAATGGCCCCAATGGTCGCGGCGACACCGCCCGGCAGGCGATAGGCCGACACGAACAGCATTGCCCAGAAGAACGAGAAGTTGAGGCTGCCGAGCAGGAATGCGCGTAGCCACCAGATCCCCTGCGGCAGTTGCCGGACGATTGCAAGCAGCAGAAGCCCGGCCGGCAAAGCGCGCAGGAAGGCGACCGTCAGCGGATATCCGTGCGGAAGCAAGGAGGTAGTGACGACATAGGTGCTGCCCCAGATCGTCGGCGCCAGCGCCGTGATCAGCACATCGGAAAGCGGCGTTCCAGTTTTCTTCATCTCAAGAATCTTTATATCAAGATAAATGCAGTGTAGCGCCATTTATCTTGACGTCAAGATATGCCGTGATAACAGTCTCCTCAGAAGAACGGGCTGGCCGATGGATCGCGTCGACAAGATACTTGCGCAATGGAAAAAGGAGCGTCCCGACCTCGATACCGAGGCGATGGGCATCATGGGCCGGCTGAAACGGCTGACGACGCATCTCGCCCGCGAGGTGGACCAGGTGCTGCAGCAGCAGGGGCTTTCCTCCTCGTCCTTCGATGTGCTGGCGACCCTCAGGCGCTCAGGCGCGCCGTACCGGCTCTCACCTGGCGATCTGCTCTCGATGACGATGGTCAGTTCCGGCACCATGACCAATCGGATCGACCAACTGGAAAGAGCGGGTCTGGTCGAGCGCGTTCTCAATCCCGACGATCGGCGAAGCGTTCTCATCGCCCTGACCGAAACGGGGCTTGCCGCCGTGGAAACTGCCGTCGGAGCCCACGTCGCCAATCAGCAACGGTTGACGCAGAGCTTCAGCGCGAAGGAGAAGGCGCAGCTCGACACCCTGCTGCGCAAGTTTCTGGCGACATTCGAGTAGCCGGGCCTATCGCTCCCATCACTGGCTTCGAACCTTAACCATCGGTACAGAAGACAACGGCCTTCCGGTCATTGGCCTCAGATGTTCAGGTCGACCCAGATGGCCGCATGATCCGATGCCGCGTGTTTCGGCTCGGTCAGTTCCGGATAGGTCTCCCAGCGTTTTGGTCGACTTCCAGGCCAGGCGCCTTTGCGGAAAACGCCGCCGCGCTCAACCTTCTCGAAAAGCTTCGGCGACAGGAAAAGATAGTCGATCTTGTTTCCGGCGTTGCCAAGCCCGAAAGTACCTGGAAAGCCGCCATCGTCGAACGCCGGATGCGTAAAGGCATCCCGGAGCGTACTGTCCCTCAGCGGCGTCAGAGGGGCGCTGTCCGGCGTGTCGTTCAAGTCGCCGATCAGCGCGATGTGATCCAATCCTTCGGCAATACGCTTCTCATAGATCTCTCGCGCCCGTTGCGCTTGCGTATGCCGGCGAGCATCGGAGGACTGGGCGCTGCCGAAACCCTTGCTCTTGAAGTGGTTGACCATGACAAGCAGTGTCGTTCCCTCGGGCGTTGTCACGTAATATTCGGGGCAATCGCGCGAGAAGATCGGATTGCCTGCCGCGTCCCTATCGTCGACGTGGCTGCGCATTATGTCGAGCGCAAAGCCCTTTCGCGTCATCAGCCCGACATCGATACCGCGCTCGTCATTGCCGTCGATCACCATGACCTGCGTGAACGGGTTGCCACCAACGGCCGGCACTACCTGCGTGTTGAAGGCCGTAAGGACCGGCCGGCTCTCGACTTCGACGATGCCGAGAATGTCGGCCTTGAGATCGCTCATGACACGCGCGGTGTTTTGCATGGCGATCTCGTTGATCGGCTCGTCACGCAATTCCAACGATCCCACCCAATCAATGCGGCCATTGGCGGTGATGACCACACCGCCGGCCGTTGGCCGCTTCAAAAGACTGCCCCGATTACGGCGAAGGATGACAAAGGGGCCAGTATCGCTCCTCTCCATGCCAAGTTCGACAATGAGCCTCGCCATGCGCGCCTTGTCGGCGTCGCTGTAGGTCACCTGACCCAGCAGCTTCTCCAACTCGGCAAAGCGGTCGAGAACAGCCCGGCCGTCCGCCCAGGTATCCAGATTCATGGCCTTTGCGCGGTCGAACAGGTTTTCGACGTTGAACGATGCAAGCCTCATGTCTTTCCCTCCCGTTCAAGAGCAGAATGACACGCATATGTTGCATTTCAATGATGTCGGCGCTGGAATGGACCGCAACGACTACCTAAAATAGGCTTCCTTGCTTCGGCGGGACTTGTTCATCTTCCGGCTTGGCGGCTCGCTTCTTGGACGTGGAGGGCGCAGCCCCGCCTTCGGTCGTCACCGCGCCCACATGGCCATCCGCAAACTCGATGGAAATGCCCATGCCCGGCGACAACATCGCCGCCTGTGACACCGGCTTGTTTTCGTCGTCGCGAATGACCGCGTAACCGCGCTTCAGCACATTCTTGTAGGACAGCGACTGCAGCACGCGATCCTGAGCCGTGACGTCGCCGCGTGCGCGCGTCAGCTGGTGCCTTACCGCCGTATCGGCGTGGCGCGACAGATTGGCGAGGTGGTCGCGCAGGCGAGCGGTCTGCGTTTTCAGGCGTGCCGGGAGTGCCGCAAAAGTAGCGTCGGCGCGGCCAACCCGTGCTCTCGATCGATCGATAAGGCGCTCGATCGTCCGCTCGGCGCGGGTCATCCGTTCATTCAGAAATTGGCGACGCTCGGTGATGCGGTTCGACAGGACATCCGGACGCAAGTGCGCGGCGGTGCGCTCGAAGCTACGGCGCTTGTTGATCGTGTTGAGTTCAAGGCCGCGACCAAGACCGGCGGCCGCCTCGTCGAAGCGGCGACGCGGCAGTGCCAAGAGTTGATCCAGAGAGGGCAGCGCGCGGACCAAAGCCCGTACGGACTGACGATGATGATCCATGCGGCGGCTCATGCAGCCCTGCAGACGCGCGGCAAGCGCCGCCGTCTGGGCCTCCAGTTCGGCCTTCACGGGAACCGCCATCTCGGCCGCACCGGTCGGCGTCGGTGCACGGACATCGGCAGCGTAGTCGATCAGGGTCCAGTCGGTTTCGTGACCGACTGCCGAAATCAACGGAATCTGGCTCTCCGCCGCGGCGCGCACAACGATTTCGTCGTTGAAGCTCCAGAGATCCTCGAGGCTGCCGCCACCACGCGCGACGATCAGGACGTCCGGACGCGGCATGTCCCCCCGCACATCGAAGCTGTTGAAGCCACGGATCGCATTCGCGACTTCCTCGCCGGAGCCGTCACCCTGCACTTTTACCGGCCAGACAATGACGTGAACCGGGAAACGATCGGAGATGCGGTGGAGAATATCGCGAATGACGGCGCCGGTCGGCGAGGTCACGACACCGATCACCCTCGGCATGAACGGCAGCCGCCGCTTGCGGGACGGGTCGAACAGGCCTTCGGCGCCAAGCCTGCGCTTGCGCTCTTCGATCAGCGCCATCAGCGCGCCAGCGCCAGCCGGCTCGAGCGTTTCGATGACGATCTGATACTTCGATGAGCCTGGGAACGTGGTCACCTTGCCGGTGGCAATCACCTCCATCCCTTCCTCGGGACGGAATTTCAGCCTGGAGAAATTGCCCTTCCAGACGACGGCATCAATACGCGCGCGATCATCCTTCAAGGAAAAATAGGCATGGCCGGACGAGTGGGGGCCTCTGTATCCGGAAATTTCGCCACGCACGCGCACCTGGTCGAAGGCAGTCTCGACGGTGCGCTTGATCGAGCCGGAAAGTTCCGAGACCGAGTACTCGGTAAGATTGCTCGGCGAATCATTCTCGAAGACATTGCTCATCGTTCTGTTCTAGCCGATGAGGCGACAAAGAGCAGCCTCCAAAAGGGGACGATTTTTCTTGGCATTCCGGTAAAGAGAAGGGTGGCGCAGCCATTTTCTCATACATAGTAGAGACTTAGGCGTATTAACGACTTAGTCCTGGCGATCAGGAAAGTCGACGATCGACTACCTCTCGGTTCTACCCGGTAATCCCTGCCAAGCGATGATCGGACAAATGACAAGAGGAGTGACCATCTCTGACCGCTTCGCCTCCCATGCGCCCTCGCTCACCGGTCCTGCGAGCGCCGGCTTCGCCCTCCCCCCAATGACCATGTCGACCTCGTCGAAATCACGAGGGCACTCTAAGTCGGCATTGGAGGACACCTGGTTCGTCAAAAGGGCAGCCGGACAGACCCTCATCAAGCATTCTCGGGCTGATTTAGGGCGTCCGCCATGGCAGCAGATTGCGACTGTGTCGATTACAAATACTGGGGAAAGCGGTAACAAGCGGCTCGAAAAATTGTTCGAAAAGACAGACCGAGCTATACTGCGCGAACGAGGAGATGGTGATGATCGCTCTGACGGCCACCACACTGGGTTTCGTTACTGCACCAATGCGCTCGATATTTTCGATGGTGTTGGTCGGTTTCCTTGTGTGCGCGGTCTATGCCTGCGCAGCCTGGGTCTCGACCACATCCATTCTTGATCTCACAGCGGCTATTGGCTGCTACGACAGCGGCCTTTTGATCTGCCTTCTCGGTCTCTACACTCTCGACCGCGTCCGCGATCGTCGGCGCTTCGTCTAAATCTACGAGCCAGCAGGCACATAACGGAAGAACCGAATTGGCGCGCCATCAGGCGTCGGCATGGGCTTCAGATAAGCCGGGACGAGGCCTTTCTCCAGTTGCGCGTAGAGGCCATCCGGCTTCATCTTGGCAAGCTCCTTTGTCTGCGGATTGTCGGCGCAAAAGGCGAGAACGGTGACGCCCGCGCCTTTCAGGAACGCCTCCGCTTCCCGTGGCTCCGCCAAGCCGATATGCAGTTCCGTCAGCATGCCTCCCTGGTTTCGATGGTAAGGCGCGGCCAGTATCCGATTGTCCGTAAAGCGGAGAATCGAGACACCGACGTCGGACGGCGCAACCACAAGGCCCGCGGGCACTTCAGTCAACGGCGCCAGAGACGACTTCGATGTGCAGGACGGTTTTGTGGATGCTGGCTGGAGGATGCTTTCGCCATTCTCCACCTGCATGCCGATAAGTCCTCCGACGAGCCCCCAAACCGCCGCCACGCTCATGAGAACCGTGGAAAGATAGCAGAAGGCGGCGGCAACATTTTCGCTATCGCCGGCCGACATCCGGCGCAGGTCGATGATCAGCAATGTCAGCGGCAGGATTGCAAGAAGATTGGAAAACATCGTGCCGCGCACCTGAACGGCGGCGATTGCCAAACTCACGCCGAGGAGAAAAAGCAAGACCAGATGGACCCGCACCCGATCCCCGTGAGCGAGGCGGAAGACACAGACGGCAAGTGCGAAGACACCGGTCGAATAGAAGAAGCCTAGCGTAAAGGGCTCCTGCCTATTGAGTGCAAGGATCGACTGTGCCTCTTGCACGCCGTCCAGCCAGAGCTTGACAAGAAGCGGGTCAAGATCAGCGAGCGGATTGCGGAGGCATTGGGGAGCGATCGTGATGGCGGAGGCAAGCACAACCGCGCCGATCGCGCCCAGGGCGGTGATTCGCAACAACCGGTTTGCATTGCTCGCAAAAGTAGCAGCAAAGAGCAGCAGCCCGCCGCCGATCGCAGCGAGACTGTAATAACCGAGCGACAGGTTATCGCAGGTGACCGCCGAATAGAGACGCGGCGGAACGGTGCCGAAGAAAAGCAGGCTGATCGACAGAGCCAATGCGAGCCCGAAAGCCTTGGCTGCACGCGCAAACGGCTCGCCTTCCCAGGCCCACGAAACCGAGACAACAACGCATACCGATGCTACGAAAGGCGTCGTTTCAGCCCCAATCGCGATTGCAGTCGCGGCCGCCAAACCGGCTATGGCATAGTTCAGCGGCCGATAGTTTTCCTCAAGCAACATCGCAGTCATGATGGCGACCAACGCGAACTGCGCGTTGTGGTGGTCGATTGCGCCCGGCAGAAATCGGTTGCTCGGAACCAAGAGAAATGCGGTCAGGCCCAGCGCGATGTGCATTCCGCACGTGCCGCCGATGCGGCGGCCAGCAAGTCCCATGGCCCACAGGCTGGGGATGGTCAGCGAAAGCGGCCAGACGGCGAGTGCAAGCGCTTCCGCGCGCTGCGGCGACGCAAGCATGCCGAAGAACCTGATCAGCATCGCGATTGGGAGATCGATGAGCCGGGACCAGTGCATCAAAGTGCCCGCGCCGAGCCCCATGCGATACTGCATCAAGTCGAACCATCCCTGCCCGTTCAGGAAATCGCGCACCTCGACCAGCCGCATTCCGTCATCGTTATCCGCGCCGACATAGTCCGTTGCGCCGGGCAGTTTCAATGCGAGGATCGCAGCAATAAGAAGGACGCTGTAGAGCAGCACCGATGGCCATAGCCCGGTCATCATGGTGCGCAGTTTGGCAGCCGACCATACCGATGCGGGAGCATCAACCACCTGGGCAACATTCGTCATGAAGCAGATCTCACTGTTTGAGCGCCGAGATCCTACCCCTCTCCTCTCAAGAAACCGTAAAAGCCCTGCTGACAGCCGGTTTTCGTGGATTTCATAGCTACTTGTTAACGGCCGCCATCTATTCTCGTCCGGATTTCTCGCCACGGGTGTGATCATGACTGGATCGCGTATCGACAATCTGAATATTGCCGTGCTCTTGCCCTGCTATAACGAGGCCGCGACGATCGGCTCCGTTGTTCGGGGCTTTAAGTCCGTGCTCCCGGGCGCTCCCATTTATGTCTACGACAACAATTCCACGGATGGCACCGCGCTCCACGCGATGCTTGCCGGCGCCCATGTCGTTCGCGAACGGCGGCAGGGCAAAGGTCACGTTGTCCGGCGCATGTTCGCCGACATCGATGCCGACATCTATATCATGGCGGATGGCGACGGGACGTACTCGCCTGACGATGCCGAGGAACTGATCCGTACGCTGCTGACCGAGCGCGCCGATATGGTCGTGGGCACGCGGCGCGGCGTGCATGCGGATGCCGGCAGACAGGGTCACGCCTTCGGCAACAAGATCTTCAACATGCTGTACCGAACGATCTTCGGCACTGATTTCACTGATATCTTCTCAGGCTACCGCGTGTTCTCGCGGCGCTTCGTCAAGAGTTTCCCCGCCGTCTCGGCAGGCTTCGAGATCGAGACGGAAATGTCCGTGCATGCGTCGCGCCTGAAACTGCCCGTCAGCGAGCTGGAACTGGATTACGGCCGCCGACCCGAGGGCTCCCACTCGAAGCTTTCAACCTTCAAGGATGGCGCCAAGATCCTCTGGATGTTCGCCATGCTGATGAAGGAAACGCGGCCGTTCGCCTTCTTTGGGATCACAAGCGGCTTTTTCATGCTGTCCAGCTTTGCTTTCATGACGCCGGTGCTGATGGAATACTTTGAAACAGGTCTGGTCAACCGGATGCCGACCTGGGTCCTGTCCATGGCACTGATGATGATCTCCTTCATGGTCTTCACCGCTGGTCTCATTCTCGATTCCGTTGCGCGCTCGCGCTCCGAACAGCTACGCATCTTCTATTTGAATGTCGCAGCTGGCAGTGACGGATCGACGGCGTCCGCGCCCAAGACAACCCCGCACAACAGCAAGACGGCCCGCATCGCATGATCGCTCGGTGTAACACGGCACAAATTTAGATGAACAGAGAAACCACGAACCGCATTCGCTTCGTTCTCGAAGATGTTCTGCCGCCATTCTTGCGGGACTCCGGCGTCTTTCGCTGGGCCGCGAAACGTGTGTGGGGTGATCATATCAGCCACCTCGCGAAATTTCGCGAGCGGGCGCCATTTCTGTCCGCGGAGGAGTATGCCGAGCTCTACCGCAATCACCCGCGTGTACACGAAGGGACCGACAACTCGGCGGCGTGCATCAACCGGATTGTCGGATCGATCGAAGGTGAAAGCGTATGCGACGTCGGCTGCGGCACTGGAGCCTTGCTAAGCCGCATCCTGAAGTCACATCCGAACCTTGCCCGGCTCGTTGGTGTGGATTTCGTGATCGACGATGCGTCGTCACTCGCTGGGATCGAATACGTTGCCGCGAAGGTGGAGACATTGCCCTTCGCCAACGGCGAATTCGACACCGTGATCTGCACGCACGTCATCGAACATATTCTCGACTATCGGCAAGCGATCGCTGAGCTGCGGCGCATCGCCAAGCGACGGCTGATTATCGTCGTGCCGCGCGAGCGCGAGTATCGCTACACATTCAACCCGCATTTCAACTTCTTCCCGTATACACACTCGTTTCTGAGGGCCGTTCATCCAGTTCCCCCGACGTTTGTCTGCGAAGATATCGGGCGTGACATTTTCTACGCGGAAGATCGGCAATCTGCGAAATGAAAGACAGGCTCATGCTCTCCAACCTTTCGATCGGCAACTGGGTCGGCCTTATCGGTACGCCGCTGCTCATCGCCTCCGGCCAGGTTCTCTTCAAAATGACCAGCGCGACGGCTGGCGAACTTAGCCTGCGCAATCTGATCGCGCTGTTTCTGAACCCGGTGCTGATCGCAGCACTTCTGCTTTACGGTCTTGGAACGATTATCTGGATCTACGTCCTGAAAGCCGTGCCGTTGACGATGGCCTATTCGTTCATGGGGCTGACCTTCTGCTTCGTGCCGCTTTTGGCGCAGGCCTTTCTCGGCGAAGCCCTGACGCTGCGCTACGCCATCGGAGCGGCCTGCATCATTGCGGGCATGCTAGCGATCAATGGCTGAGAGTTCTGGCAGAGCATTGTTCTTGCGCTTCATTGCCTTGTCGATCCTCGGGGTGGCAGTAGATGCGCTGCTCTACGCTTTGCTGGATGCTGCACTGAGCCCGTTCTTCGCCCGTGCGCTTAGCCTGCTTTCAGGCCTCATCGCAATGGGGATCCTGTTGCCTCGGATCGATATGACGGCCGGCGGCAGATTGGCGGTCGGTGACGTCGGCATAATCGCCATCCTGACGGTAGCCGCCCTTCTGAACTACGGGCTCTTCGCCGCACTGCTTGCGTTTTCGCCATCGCTGCAGCCGTTGGCAGCAATGGCATTTGCCACGGTCATGTCCCTGAGCTTTGGCTGCTTCGGCTACCTCAGGCTTTTGCGCAGCAGCGACTGACGTCAGACCGTTTCCCAACCGTCCTTTTCGCTGGCGCGATAGATCGCGTCGATGAATTTCTGGCTGAGCTTCGAGCTTTCCAGCGTCACGACCTCTTCATTTTCACCCTTGGCGGCGCGCGCAAAAGCCTCGGCCTCGCGCTTGTACTGGCGGCTGTCCGGGAAGCGGAAGATCGTCGATTCATTGTGGTTGCGATTGGTGAGCTCGATCTCCTCGGCGCCCCAGCGGTCGGCATTGAACGGTGACTTGACCTCGATGAAGCCATCGGTGCCGTGGAAGACCATGACCTGGCGGTTCGCCATCTGGGTGGCGACGTAGAAGGTCAGTTCGAAATCGCCAAAATCGGCCTTGACGCTCGAGTAGATGTCAGTGCCAAATTCCGGGTCGCGGCGCGTGACGGCCTGGACGCGCAGCGGCTCCTTGCCGGTCGAGAAGCGTGTGCTGATCGTCGGATAGACGCCGATATCCGGAAGCGCGCCACCGCCAAGCTCCGGAATGTTGCGCATGTTGCCGGGGTCGCGGTTGAAATAGGTGAAGGCGCCCTGGACATGCAGGAGCGTGCCGATCGCGCCGTCCGATATCAGCGAGCGAACCTTGCGCCAGACCGGCGCATAGGTGACCATATAGGCCTCGGTGATGAGAACCTTGTTGCGATCGCGGGCAGCAATCAGGCTGTCGATCTCATCGGCCTCGAGCGCGATCGGCTTTTCGCACAGCACGTGCTTGCCGGCATTGGCGGCTTTGATCGTCCACTCGACGTGCTGCGAGGTCGGCAGCGGGATATAGACGGCATCGATCTTGTCGGAGGCCAGCATCTCCTCGTAGGAACCGAAGGCGTGCGGAACGGAAAAGCGGTCCGCCATCTCCCGGGCTCTTGCCAGATCGCGGCTGGCAATCGCCGTCACGACGCAGTTTTCCGCGTCCTGGATGGCGGGGACGACGAGTTCGCGGCCGATCTTCGCGGTCGAAAGAATACCAAAACGCAGCATAGCCTGGGTCCTCCTGGTTCGATTTTTGCGCAGCTTAGTAAGGCGACGACGGCGGCGCAATGGCGTGATCACAATTCAAGGAGCAGGTTCCCATCGGGTGTCGGCCGCGCTAGGTTAACTCCCGGCGGCGTTCTGCCGCGTCAGCGATTTCAATCAATTCAGCACTTTAGGAGAGCGCCATGGACATGCGCCGTCTTGGAAAAACTGGCCTTTCGATCGCCCCGATCGTCTTCGGCGGCAACGTCTTCGGCTGGACCGCTGACGAGAAGACCTCTTTTGACATTCTCGATGCCTTCTTTGACGCAGGTTTCAATACGATCGACACGGCCGACGTCTATTCGGCCTGGGCGCCGGGCAACAAGGGCGGCGATTCCGAAGAGATCATCGGCAAGTGGCTGAAGCGCGACAAGGTCTCCCGCGACAAGGCTGTTGTTATCACCAAGGTCGGCTCCGACATGGGCCAGGGCAAGACGCTGAAGGAGACTTATATCCTGAAGGCGGTCGAGGATTCGCTGCGCCGGCTGCAGACCGACTATATTGACCTCTACCTCTCGCATTGGCCGGACGGGAACACGCCCTACGAGGAAACGCTTGGCGCTTTTGCCAAGCTGAAGCAGCAGGGCAAGATTCGCGCGATCGGCTGCTCCAATCTCGACGCCACGCAACTCCAGGCCTCCTTCGATGCCGCCGAAAAGGCCGGCGTGCCGCGCTACGATGTGATCCAGCCGGAATACAATCTCTATGAGCGTGCGAGCTTCGAGGGACCGCTGGCCGATCTCTGCCTCAAGGAAGATATCGGCGTCATCACCTATTTCAGCCTTGCTGCCGGCTTTCTCTCCGGAAAGTACCGCACGAAGGCCGATACGCAGGGTCGCGCCCGCGAGGGACGGGTGGCGCAATATCTCGACGACAAGGGGTTCCGCATCCTGACCGCACTCGACAAGGTTGCTGCGGAAACCGGCGCCAAGCCGGCAGAGATCGCGCTGGCCTGGCTGCTCAGAAAGAAGGGCGTGACGGCGCCGATCGCCAGTGCTACCAGCCTGTCCCAGCTTGAGAGCCTGACCAACTCCGCGACGCTTTCGCTGTCCGACGACGCGATGGCGCTGCTCGACAAGGCCGGCGCCTGACGGGGGAGAGGCAATGACCCTAAAAATCCGCGATGCGAAACCAGAGGACGAAGCGCGCTGGCGCGAGCTTTGGGCCGACTATCTCGCCTTCTACGAAGTCACGGTCGAGGCTGACATCACGGATGCTACATGGCGCCGGGTCTTCGATCCGGCGTCGGCGATCTTCATGCGCGTCGCCGCGGTCGACGACAGGGTGATGGGCTTCACACTCAGCCTGACACACGAAGGCACGTGGATCCGCGGCAAGGACTGCTATCTGGAAGACCTCTTCGTCGATCCGGCTGCACGCGGAAAGGGTGTGGGGCGAGCCTTGATGGACGACCTCGTTTCGCTCTGCACGAAGAACGGCTGGTCGCGGCTTTACTGGCACACCAGTGAGCAGAACAAGACGGCGCGTGCGCTCTACGACAGCTATGTCAAAAGCGACGGGCATCTTCGCTACCGCATCAATTTCTAGGCGGCGGGAAGCCCTCATAGAAGCTGGCGTGACTGCCCTCCCAATTCGCCATACCTGATTTCGTCAATATGCCGCGCGGCCTCACATAGCTCTGGATGACACGCCGCGGCCGCTCGTGCCACTGGATGTTGAAGGCCCAGAGCTTCGGGAAGAAGCAGAGCGACGCATAGGGCAGATGGTCGTGGATCCACCAGGCAAGTCTCTGCCAGTCCTCTTCGTTGCTATAGTTGTCGATCATCCACGGGACGACGACGCAGGCCGTTGCCCCCATGCAGCCATCAAAATCGCGAAGGTCCCAGATGTGGTCGGCGGCCGTCGCGGCGTTTGACGAGCAGTTGAGGTTGTTGCGGTTGCCGAACTGGTTGACCTCAGGGGAGCGATAGCCGGAGCGGATGTGCAGCCGACCGAAGGTCGACTGCAGCGGCTCCAGCAGTTCCTCGCAGAGCCGCTTTCCTGCTTCAATCGCCAGATCGGGATTCTCGGGGATGTTCGGAATGCGATAGAAATCGGCAATTTCGGAATGCAGGAAATCGCGGAGGAAGAAATTCTTCGAAAGCCGCGCGCGTCCGAGGTCCTCCAAACCCTTCATCGATCCAGGTTTCTTCATGCAACGCCTCCTGCTTCCATGCGATCCTCCCTGATCGGCGCGCTGCAGACCACCCGTTTTTTGACAAGCCTATGGGCTATATCGGAAGAAGTCGATGAAGGCTCGCAGGGCCGGCCGCATCTGGCGCCGGCTCGGATAGTAGATGAACGGTCCCGGATAGGGCGCGCACCAGTCCTCCAGCACACGAACGAGCTTGCCGCTCGCCAGTTCATCCTCGACACGCAGATCGAACAGATAGGCGAGCCCCGCGCCATTCAGCGCAGCAATCAATCCCAGTCTGTCCTCGCTGACAATCAACGGCCCATCGACCGCGACGACGAGTTCCTGGCCGTCCTTTTCGAATTCCCAGCGATAGATCGTGCCGTTGGTGAAGCGCCGCTTGATGCAGCGGTGGTGGACGAGATCGGAGGGGTGCAGAGGTTTGGGGTAGCGTTCGAAATACTCCGGGGAACCGGCAATCACCGTCGTCAGGTTCGGCGAGGCCCGCACGGCGATCATATCCGCCTCTAGGCTTTCCTCCAGACGGATGCCGGCGTCGAATCCCTCACGCACGATATCGGTGAAACCATCCTCATTGGCGATTTCGAGGGTGATATCAGGATAGCGGTTCAGGAATTCGCCGAGCCGCGGCGCAAGCAGGATGTCCGAGGCAAAGCGCGGCGCGCTGATGCGCAGATTGCCGGCCGGTCTTCCGGCGGCTTCGGTGACCGCCTCCAGGGCGATCCCGATTTCGTCCAGAGCCGGCTTCAGGCGCAGCAGCAGAAGACGCCCCTCTTCCGTCGGCGCGACACTGCGGGTCGTGCGCGCCAGAAGCCGGACGCCAAGGCTCTCCTCCAGGCTGGAGATCGCATGGCTGACAGCCGATGGCGCAATCTCCAACTCCTTGGCGGCCGCGCGAAAACTTCGTCGTTCGGAAACGACGGCAAGAACGGCGAGTTGGGCGAGCTGTGTCCTATTCATTGATCTAACTAATAGAACAGCCTGTTATGTATTGCACGTATTTTTTGATGACTGGCGGGGCACTAAGTTTTCTCGGTACCCGGCATGGACCGCGGTTTGAACTTCGCTCGACAGAGGAGCCTCCGCATGAAAACCCGCAAACTCGGAAACAACCTTGAAGTCTCTGCCGTCGGCCTCGGCTGCATGGGCATGAGTTTCGCCTATGGTGCCAGCGACGAAAACGAGTCGCTCAAGACGCTGCACCGCGCCGTCGAACTCGGCGTCACCTTCTTCGACACGGCCGAGGTATACGGCCCCTATACCAATGAAGAGCTTCTCGGCCGGGCGTTGAAGCCGGTGCGCGACCGCGTCGTCATCGCCACCAAGTTCGGCTTCAAGCTCGACCTCCAAAAGTCAGGACCAGCAGCAATTGTGGGCGTCGACAGCCGTCCGGAAAACGTCAGGCGCGTCGCCGAAGCCTCGCTGAAGCGCCTCGGCATAGAGACGATCGACCTTTTCTACCAGCATCGCGTCGACCCCAATGTGCCGATCGAGGAGACCGTCGGCGCCATGGCGGAGCTGGTGCGCGAAGGCAAGGTGCGCGCGCTCGGTCTTTCCGAGGCCGGCAGCGCCACAATCCGCCGCGCCCATGCGGTCCACCCGATCGCGGCGCTGCAGAGCGAATATTCGCTCTGGTCTCGCGACCCTGAAAATGGTGTTCTCGATACCTGCCGTGAGCTGGGAATCGGCTTCGTGCCCTATAGCCCGCTCGGGCGCGGCTTCCTGACCGGCACCATCCAGAAACCGCAGGACCTTGGCGCGGACGATTTCAGGCGCCAGCTGCCGCGCTTCCAGTCCGATAATTTCGATGCCAATGCCGCGCTCGTGGCCAAGCTCGAAACGCTCGCGACGGAAAAGGGCGTGACCGCAGCGCAACTGGCGCTCGCCTGGGTGCTACATCAGGGCGACGACATCGTGCCGATCCCCGGCGCCCGCAAGATCCATCACCTGGAGCAGAATGCAACGGCGGCCGATATCGTGCTCGATGCGTCCGAACTGGCAGAGATCAACGAAGCGGTCCCACTGGATCAAATCGCTGGCAAGCGCTACTCCGACGCATCGCTGGCGATGACGAACCTTTAGCCGAACGGTTGAAGCTTCAAACGCGTGCAGCATCCTTCGGCGACCTTGCCGCACCCATTCGCTGCACTATGCTATGGAGATGTTCTGGCGAGGTGAGACATGTCGGATCAGCAAGCAATCGAAGCAGTCGTTCATCTCTATGTCGAAGGCATGACCTTCGCCAACGAAGCTGCATTGCGGAAAGCCTTTCATCCGCAATGCGACATCATCGGGCACTACGAGAACACGGTCGAATGGTTGAACCGGGAAGAATTCATCGCCGCGATCGTCGCCGAAGGTTCGGCGCCGCCCACAACACAGCCGCATATGGACATACAGATGCTTGACGTCGTCGGCGATGCGGCGTGTGTGAAGGTCAGCGACGATTTTGCCGGCATGCGCTTCACCGACTATCTCTCGATGCTGAAGATCGAGGGCCGCTGGATGATCGTCAACAAGCTCTATTATCTCCACACATAGAAAAGCCGGCGAGACGATCGCCGGCTTCCAATCTTACGGGATGCTTGCGCTTTAGGCTCTGAGGACGCCGCCTGTGAACTTCGTCACGCTGGCAACGATCTTCTCAGTCAGCGCCTCGAAATCCTCGTCGGTCAGCGTGCGTTCGACCGGCTGGATCTGCACCTCGATCGCGACCGACTTCTTGCCTTCACCGAGCGACGGGCCTTCGAAGATGTCGAAGACGTTGACACCGGTGACGAGCTTGCGGTCGACGCCAGACGCGGCCTTGATGATTGCACCGGCTTCAACCGACTTGTCGACGACGAAGGCGAAGTCGCGCTTGACGGCCTGGAAGGGCGAAAGCTCCAGCGCCGGCTTGGTGCGGGTCGCCTTCTTCTTCGGCTCGGCCATCGCGTCTATATAGACCTCGAAGCCGCAGAGTGCGCCTGACACGTCGAGGGCTTCCAGCGTCGAGGGATGGAACTCGCCGAAATAACCGAGAACGATTTTCGGACCCATCTTGATGGTGCCGGAACGGCCCGGATGATACCAATCCGGTCCACCCTGCTCGATCTGGATATTGCCCATCGGCAGTCCGCAAGCCTCGATCACGGCGAGCGCATCGGCCTTGGCGTCGAAGACGTCGACCGGCTTGCCGCCGCCCTTGGCAGCGTTCAGCCACATGCGGCCTGCGCCGGCAAGTGAGGCGGTGCCGCGGCGGACACCGCCGGCAACCCGGCGCTGGCCCTCGGGCCGATCGTTCTCATAGGTGCCGGAGACTTCGAAGATCGCGACGTCGCCATAACCCTTGTCGGCATTGCGCTGGGCAGCGCTGAGCAGACCGGGCAGCAGCGACGGCCGCATGTCGGACATATCTGATGCGATCGGGTTGGCAAGCTTCAGAGCCGGCGAGCCGCCGCCGAAGAGCTTTGCCTGATCCTCGGAAATGAACGACCAGGTGACGGCTTCCAGCATGCCGCGCGAGGCAAGCGCGCGCTTCGCCGTGCGGGTGCGGATCTGCAGCGTCGTCAGGATCCTGCCGTTGACCGCCGCATGGCTTTCCAGCGGCGCCGGCTTGATGTTGTCGACGCCATGAATGCGCATGACTTCCTCGACGAGGTCGGCCTTGCCGTCGACATCGGGACGCCAGGACGGAACGGCGACGGAAACCCGTTCGCCCGAACCGAACACCTTGAAGCCAAGCCGCGTCAGGATCTCGGTGCTCTCCTCGGTGGAGATGTCGAGACCGGTCAGGCGTTTCACTTCCGAATAGGGGAAATCGACGATGTCAGGTTCATGGCCCCTGTAGCCGACGACATCGGTCTTGGCCGCCGTCCCGCCGCAAAGCTCGAGCACCAGCTCCGTCGTGCGTTCGATGCCGGGAACCATGTATTCCGGATCGACGCCGCGCTCGAAGCGGTAGCGGGCATCGGTGATGATGCCGAGGCTGCGACCGGACTTGGCGATGTTCATCGGATCCCAGAGAGCACTCTCGATCAGGACGTCGGTGGTGTTCTCGTCGCAGCCGGAATGCTCGCCGCCCATGATACCGCCGATCGACTCGATGCCATCGGCGTCCGCGATCACGACATTGTTGGGTCCAAGCTTGTATTCGCGCTGATCGAGCGCAAGCACCGTCTCGCCATCCCTGGCGCGGCGGACGGTCAGATTGCCCGTGACCTTGGCAGCGTCGAAGACGTGCATCGGGCGGCCCTGGTCGAAGGTCATGTAATTGGTGATGTCGACGAGCGCGTTGATCGGGCGCAGGCCGATCGCCAGCAGACGCTGCTGCATCCACTTCGGGCTCGGGCCGTTCTTGACGCCGCGCACGATGCGCAGCGCAAAGCCCGGGCAAAGCTTCTCGTCATCGAGGTCAAGCGTCACCTTGACAGGCGTGTCGCCTTTAACGGCGAAGGACGGTGCCCGATGCGTCTTCAGCGTGCCGAGACCGGAGGCCGCGAGGTCACGGGCAATGCCATAGATCGAGGTGCAATCCGGACGGTTCGGCGTCAGGTTGATCTCGATGACCGGATCGTCGAGGTGCGCGTAGGCGGCGTAGCTCTGGCCGACCGGTGCGTCGTCAGGAAGATCGATGATGCCGTCGTGGCTGTCGGAGATCTGCAGCTCCTTCTCAGAGCACATCATCCCGTGGCTTTCGACGCCGCGGATGTTGCCGACGGCAAGCGTCACGTCGATGCCAGGAACATAGGTGCCAGGCGCCGCGAAGGCGCCGATCAGGCCGGCGCGCGCATTCGGGGCGCCGCAGACGACCTGAACCGGCGCGCCCTTGCCCGTGTCGACCGAGAGAACCTTCAGGCGATCGGCCTGCGGATGCTTTTCGGCCGAGAGGACCTTGGCGATGACGAAGGGCTTGAACGCCGCCTTGTCGTCGACATCTTCGACCTCGAGCCCGATCTCGGTGAGACGCTTGCAGATTTCATCGAGGGTCGCATCCGTTTCCAGATGATCCTTCAGCCAGGAGAGTGTGAATTTCATGATCTTAATCCTCGCTTACGCGCTCAAGCCGCCGAACAGCGTCGGCATGTCGAGCGGGCGGAAGCCGTAATGGGTCATCCAGCGGACATCGGCGTTGAAGAAGTCACGCAGGTCGGGCATGCCGTATTTCAGCATGGCGATGCGGTCGAGGCCCATGCCCCAGGCAAAGCCCTGGTATTCGTCGGGATCGAGACCGCCTGATCGCAACACGTTCGGGTGCACCATGCCGCAGCCCAAAATCTCCATCCAGTCGGTGCCTTCGCCGAACTTGACGATCGGGCCGGAGCGGTCGCACTGGATGTCGACCTCGAAGGAGGGTTCGGTGAACGGGAAGAAGGACGGGCGGAAGCGCATCGTCACGCTGTCGACCTCGAAGAAGGACTTGCAGAACTCTTCCAGCACCCAGCGGATATTGGCGACATTCGCCTTCTTGTCGACGACCAGGCCTTCGACCTGGTGGAACATCGGCGAGTGGGTCGCGTCCGAATCCTGTCGATATGTCTTGCCGGGGATGATGATGCGGATCGGCGGCTTCTGCGCCTCCATGGTGCGCACCTGCACCGGCGAGGTGTGCGTGCGCAGCACCTTGCGCTCACCGTTCTCATCCGGATTGAAGAAGAAGGTGTCATGCATCTCCCGGGCTGGGTGGCCCTCAGGGAAGTTCAGCGCCGTGAAGTTATAGTAGTCGGTCTCGACATCGGGACCTTCGGCGATCGAGAAGCCCATGTCGCCGAAGATCGCGGTGATTTCGTCGATGATCTGGCTGATCGGATGGATGCGGCCGCGCTCGGCAGGCGAAGAGCGCACCGGCAGGGAGACATCGACCGTCTCGGCCTTCAGGCGGGCATCGATCGCCGCTTTCTTCAGTTCCGCCTTGCGCTCCGTGATCGCGTCGGTGACGGCGTTCTTCAGCGCATTGATCGCCGCGCCGCGGGTCTGGCGCTCTTCCGGCGTCATCGCGCCTAGCGTCTTCAGGAGCTCGGAGACCGAGCCCTTCTTGCCGAGCGCGCCGACGCGCACGGCTTCGATCGCCGGCTCGTCGGCAGCGGCTGCCACATCAGACAGAAGTTGCTTTTCCAGAGTTTCGAGTTCGGTCATCTTTTCCTGCCTCACAGGGCGTCAGTCTTGTCGATAATTCACGAAAACATGCATCGGATAGCTGGTGCGCCACGATGAAGCGTCGCAGATCACTACCCATGTGCACGCGGCCAATCAACCGGGCACACCACAAAAAGGCCACGACGTCGAAAGAGGAGCGGCCAAGCCGTCTCAATCGCCATCGTGCCAATGCAAAGAACCCGCGCAAGCCTGGCCAGCGCGGGTTCTAAATCATCGAAGCAAAAGTTCGATTGGCGCCGGCTTAGTTGACGGCTGCTTCAAACTCGTTCTTCGTACCGGCGTCCTTCAGGTACTCGAGGGCCTTCTTGGAGGCAGCAACGAGTGCACCGAATGCTTCCGGCTCATGGATTGCCATGTCGGAGAGAACCTTACGGTCAACTTCGATGCCAGCCTTGTTCAATCCGTCGATGAAGCGGCCGTAGGTCAGGCCGAATTCGCGGACGGCAGCGTTGATACGCTGGATCCAGAGGGCGCGGAAGTTGCGCTTGTTGACCTTGCGGTCGCGGTAAGCGTACTGCTTCGAACGATCGACAGCAGCCTTCGCAGCGCGGATGGTGTTCTTGCGACGGCCGTAAAAGCCCTTGGCGGCCTTCAATACCTTCTTGTGCTTGGCGTGGGCGGTAACGCCTCTTTTTACACGTGCCATTTCATGATCTCCTTAATCTAAAGCGTTCGCGGAATAGTCTTAGAGACCGTTCGGCAGGTAGTTCTTTACGACCTTGCGGCCATCCGGTTCTGCGAGAACCATGGTGCCACGTGCATCGCGGATGAACTTGTTGGTACGCTTGATCATGCCATGGCGCTTGCCAGCAGCTGCAGCCTTGACCTTACCGGTCGCGGTGATCTTGAACCGCTTCTTGGCAGCAGACTTCGTCTTCATCTTGGGCATTTTGCTACTCCGTTTCTGGACCCCCGGCTCTTCATCAAAGAAGCCTTCTCGCGATGCCCGGTTTCCGGCCGTCGCAACAAGGTGCGGGAGCGTTTGTTGTTGATCTGCGGCTCCGGTGACGAACCGTTCCGCAAGCATTCGAAACTGCCACGGCATGCCCTGCCGGTCAGTTCGGACGCGCGCTTATAACCGCAGCGTCATAAAAGTGCAACGGGGCGGCCAATGAATCTTCTGGGCCAAAATACAAAAGCCGCCCTCGCGGACGGCTTTGATACGAGAGTGACAACGCGCCTCACTTCGGCGCGAGCACCATCATCATCTGACGGCCTTCAAGCTTGGGCTCGGCTTCGACCTTTGCATACTCGGTCGTGTCGGCCTTCACCTGCTGCAGCAGCTTCATACCAAGTTCCTGGTGCGCCATTTCGCGGCCGCGGAACTTCAGCGTCACCTTGACCTTGTCACCTTCTTCAAAGAAGCGGCCCATCGCCTTCATCTTCACCTCGTAGTCATGGGTGTCGATGTTGGGGCGCATCTTGATTTCTTTGACTTCGACAATCTTCTGCTTCTTGCGCGCCTCGGCGGCCTTCTTCTGGTTGGCATATTTCAGCTTGCCCAGATCGAGGATCTTGCACACAGGCGGTTCGGCATTTGGGGAGATTTCCACCAGGTCGAGGCCGGCTTCCTCAGCCATTTTCAACGCCTGGTCGGTGGGCACGACGCCCAAGTTCTGTCCGTCAGCATCAATCAGCTGAACTCGGGGGATGCGGATTTCCCGGTTCGAGCGCGGCCCTTCCTTCACGGGCGCGTCGGCTTTAAAGGGTCTGCGAATGGTCGTATTCTCCTCGCGTTGTTTCGGATCGCTGCAGCCTCGGCACTCCCAATAATGGGAGCACAAACGAAGTTTCACCATTGCTGCAACGGAGTCGGTAACACTCTTTAGCGGAAAAAACACCTGCTGTCAGCCTGTCAAGAATCTGTTTTATAGGCCAAAACGACTGGAGTTCCGCGATGTTTGACGCAAATCTCATCCATGAGCATCAATATCTGACCGTTGGTGAGGGCGAGGCCGCCCGCGCGATTGCCTATATCGCGCGCAGCCAATCCGGCCAGACGACCGGCCCAACTCTCGTTTGGTTATCCGGATACCGCTCCGACATGAGCGGCAGCAAGGCGATCGAGCTCGACAAGTTCGCGGCGGAAAACGGCCTCGCCTGCCTGCGCCTCGACTATTCCGGTCATGGCGTATCCGGCGGCAAATTTGAGGACGGGACGATCTCGCGCTGGCTGGAGGAAGTGCTTGCGGTGATCCTCCACACATCACCCGAACGCATCCTCCTCGTCGGCTCGTCGATGGGTGGATGGATTGCCTTGCGGCTCGCTCAGGAACTCGCCAAGCGACAGGACGGACCAAGGCTGGAAGGCATGGTCCTGATTGCGCCGGCTCCCGACTTCACCTCCGATCTGATCGAACCGAACCTCACGAAGAAAGAGAAAGCCTCCCTGGCAGAGCGCGGCTACTTCGAAGAGCGGTCAGCCTACAGCCCGGAGCCGAACATCTATACGCGGGCGCTGATCGAGGATGGGCGCGACAACAGCGTGCTCAGGGGCATCGTCGAGACCGGGTGTCCGGTGCATATCCTGCAAGGGATGAAGGACCCCGACGTTCCCTATCAGCATGCGATGAGGCTCGTGGAGCATCTGCCCGCCGATGACGTCGTGCTGACCTTCGTACGCGATGGCGACCATCGGCTGTCGCGACCCCAGGACATCGAGCGCATGCTGGCCGCGGTCAAAGGGCTGATACGCTAAACGAAAGGGTGCCACCTGTGCCAAATCCTAACGGATTTTAACCATGTTGGTGGGTAGCAGGCCCCTCCCTAGAAGTAACGATTGACTCTCCGAGCCTCCGTCCGTTAACTTTTTGTTAATAATACATGGGCGATGCAAGGGAAGAGCGGGCGTGCGGATCAAGGGTTTCCTCGTGGCCATGATGGCCGTGTTTGCTATGGCTACAGCCGCGACGCCGGCTTCCACCAACAACCTCTCGATGGTTACCGGCGCAGCCACTTCCCAGCCGATCGGCCATTATGACTTCTGCCAGATACACCGCGATGAATGCGGCCCGAACCGCAATACCTCGCCGGCCGAGATGTCGGATGCCAAATGGGGAATGGTGCGGTCGGTCAACACCATGGTCAACAACAGCATCACGCCGATGACCGATAAGGAAATCTACGGCAAGGATGAGGTCTGGGCTTATCCGACGACGGCTGGCGATTGCGAAGACTTCGCCCTTTTGAAGCGTCGCATCCTGATCCAGCGCGGAATTTCGCCGGCCAACCTTCTGCTCACCGTGGTTCGCAAGCCTGACGGCGAAGGCCATGCCGTCCTGACGCTGCGCACCAACAACGGCGACTTCGTGCTCGACAACCTGGCATCCAGCGTCAAGCCGTGGTTCGATACCCCCTACTCCTTCATCAAGCGCCAGTCGAGCGCCAATGCCGGTCGCTGGGTCACCATCGAGAATGGCCGCGACGTCCTCGTCGGTGCTTTGAAGTAGGCGAGATCGAATTGAACAAGAAAGGCCGGCGAGAGATGCCGGCCTTTTTTGTTGGGACTGGGTTGATTTGCTCTGCCTCACGCGGGAGCCGCAAGTCAGCCATTGCCGATCAGGATGCCGGCACCGAGGACGAGGCCGCCGCCGACGACCACCTGTAAAGCAGCACGCAAGAACGGCGTTTCCATAAATCTGTTCTGAATGAACGCGATCGCCCAGAGCTCGACGATCGCGATGATCACCGCCATCGTCGTCGCGGTCCAGAAGTTTGGGATCAGATACGGCAGGGTGTGGCCAAGACCGCCAAGCGCCGTCATCACACCACAGGCGAGACCGCGCTTGATCGGTGAACCGCGGCCTGAAATCTTGCCGTCATCGTGGGCAGCTTCGGTAAAGCCCATCGAGATGCCGGCGCCGACGGAGGCGGACATGCCAACCAGAAACGTCTGCCAGGTATCTTGGGTCGCAAAGGCAGCGGCGAAGATCGGCGCCAGCGTCGACACCGAGCCATCCATCAAGCCGGCAAGCCCCGGCTGCACATAGGTCAGAACCAGCTGCCGGCGCGCGGCAACATCTTCTTCCGTCTTCACACTCTCGGGTGTGTGCTTGTCGCCCAATGTATAGGTGATCTCTTCATGGCCTTGCTCGGCCAGCGCCAAGTCTCCGAGCAACTGCCTTGTGTTGGCATCGGTCACGCGGCTCGCCGCTTCGACGTAGAAGCGATAGGCCTGCTGTTCCATGGCCGCCGCTTCACCCCGGATTCTCTCCAATGACAGATTGCGCCGCAGCCAGTCGGGCTTACGCTCATAAAATCCGCGAACATGCTCCCTGCGAATGAGCGTAATGCGCTCGCCAAACCGCTGGCGATAAATTTCGATCAGGGACTTTCTATGAGTGTCCTCCACCTCCGCCATTTCCTCGAAGACCTTGGCGGAGGCGGGGTAATCGTCACGCAGCATGTCGGCGTAGGCGAGATAAATACGCGCATCGTCCTCTTCGGAACCGATAGCGAGCGCGAGTATTTCCTGCTCGGACAAAGAGTCAAAAGAACGCTTGGATGATCCAAAGAGCCTACGCAGCATAACAACCTCATTTTTAGAATTATTCTAAAATAGGCGCAGCGCTAGCTCTGGTCAAGTTACCCGCCGCGAGCCGAATGAGAAAACGGCGGGCGAGCCCCATAAGTAAAAATGGAGTGCGGCTCGGGCCGACCGCCCTCCCTTAACTGGTATCCAAAATAATGTGCACGTTGCGGTCGATACCTACGCCGAATGGCTAGGCATGCACACCGAAAAACCACAGAAAAGGCCGGTTGAATCTTGCAACTGAAGGGTTGAGATATTGCAAAACGCGGGCATAGTACTAGCCAAAATAATTGCCTTATAAGGGAACAGCAAGGTGCCAGATCCGGTAGATATTATTGTCGGCAGAAACGTTCGGGCGCTCAGATCCAAAAGACGCATATCGCAACTGGAACTGGGAGAGGCGCTCGGGCTGACTTTTCAGCAAATTCAGAAATACGAAAAAGGCACCAACCGCGTCTCGGCGAGTAAATTGCACCAGATTGCAGTCTTTCTGGGCGTGGCTATCTCCGAATTGTTCGAAGGCGCCAATCCCAACGATGGCGCGAAAAAGCAAGGCCTCAGCCCAGAAGCCTATGAGCTGGCCGTATACTACGACCGGCTTCGCTCCACGGCTGGCAAGGAGGCCGTGAAGACAATTCTCTCCATCATGTCCGGTGAAACTTACGCCGAGGCGCTAGGCTAACCTCGCGTCAGTGCGGGTCGCTTTCATGAAGCGCGACGAGAAGATCGTCCTGCGTTTGATGACCCGCGTGATAGAGATCAATCGCGATGCTTGCAATTGAAAGTCCCTGTTGGCTGCGCATCTTGATATTGTGCTCGGCACACCACGCGTAGAGCGCGCCGGCAAGCACGTCGACGTCATCGGACTGCAAAGACAAGGTAGTGGCTGCTGCCGTCATGGAAGTTGCCCTTATTTTGGTTGATCCCCGAGAGGATACTGGCTGCTTTGTTTGTCGTTGCAAAGCGGCATTCACTGCCTGCGTTAACGCAAGTCAGATGCACCCTTCCGCCTGTTTCATAGTGGAACAATTGGCGGACGCCGGCCCTATTCCGAAGCGACCTTGTAGTCCAGCGAGGCCGAACACGCCTCGATCGCATCCAGCATTTTCTCGAACCGTGGGTGATCGCGCACCGAATCCAGGTCCGAATCATGCTTGAACCACAGGATATGATAACAGGACGACTGCGGCAGCAGCTCCTCCAACAAGTCGAGCGCGGCGTCGCATTCGTTCAACAGCGCATAAACACATGCGACGTTGTATTGCGCAACGATATCATCCGGATCGATCGTCTGCGCCCGCTTCACCCACTCCTTTGCTCGCGCCGCCTCGCCCATGTGAGCCAATGCGAGCGCGCCGCGATGAGCCGGTCCCGAGTTTTCCGGATGCCGCTCCAAGGCCTCTTCGGCGCGCTCAATGCACACGCGCGCCCAATGCGCTCGTTCTTTCTCCAACCCAAGCGATCGACATGCACTCATCAAATGGATCGGCGAGAGATAGTCGTCGGGACGTATCTCGGCTGCCCTTATAAAGAAGGTGATCGCGCCCTCGAACTTGCCTTGCATGAAAAGAAAGCGGCCGTAGTGGAAATTCGCTTCATAGAGATCGGGCTCCAGCGCCAGCGCCTTTTCGAACTCGGCAAGCGCCTCCTCGTCTCGCCCATCCTGGTGCAGCGCCAGCCCCCGCGAGGCATGCGCCTCCGCAAGATTTGGATCGAGCGCAAGTGCCTTGGCGCTCAGATTGAGAATTCCCTGTAGGGTGTACTCTCCCGCATGCCAGTCGCGTAGCGCCGACTCGCAGTCGGCCATGCCGGCATAGGCGCGCGCATATTCCGGATCCAGCGCGACTGCCGTTGCAAACATCCGTCGGGCCAAGACCAGGTAAGGCCTTGTCCAGGTGTGAGAAAGCTGCCGGCCGCGCAGATAGTAGGTGTAGGCCTCGACATTGTTTGTCGGTTCCGCTTCGATTGCTCGCCGCTCCTCGGGCAAGAGCTTGATCTTGAGCTGATCGACGATCGCGTGCGTAATCTCGTCCTGGATCGCAAAGATATCGGTCAGGTCACGATCAAAGCGGTCCGCCCAGAGGTGCCCGCCATTCCTAGCGTCAATCAGTTGTCCCGTGATGCGCACGCGCTGCGCCGCCTTGCGGACGCTCCCCTCTAGAACGAAGTCGACACCGAGCTCGGCTGCGACCTGCTTCACCTGCACCGATTTTCCCTTGTAGGTGAAGGCGGTGTTGCGCGCGACGACGTAAAGATTCGAGATCTTCGAGAGGTCGGTGATGATGTCTTCGGTGATGCCGTCGGAAAAATACTCCTGCTCGGCGTCACCACTCATATTGGTGAACGGCAACACGGCGACAAGCTGCTTGTGCTTTTCCCTGGCCGCGGTCAAGGCGGCCTTGTTCACCTTCAGTGGCAGCGCCCGCCGTGGCGAAATCGCGTAGACCCTCACCGGCTCCTTGATGTTCTTGAGTCTGTGCTCGCCCCTGTCCTCGAAGGAAAGGTCGAGCCGGGTTCCGACATGGTCCCTCACGGAAGCGGAGACCGCAATGCCGCCCGGCTCGGCGAGTGTCTCAAGCCGTGCGGCAACATTCACGCCATCTCCGAAGATGTCACCCTCCTCGACGATCACGTCGCCCAGATGAATGCCGATCCGAAATTCGATCCGCTTGTCTTCCAGCACGGACAGATTCCGCTGAGCCGTCTCGCGCTGAATCTCATCGGCGCAAGCGACGGCATTCACGATGCTGGAGAATTCGACCAGCATGCCATCACCGGTGAGCTTGACGATGCGGCCGCGATGCAGGGCAATCTTTGGATTGAGGAACTCGGTGCGGCAATTTTTTACCGCACTCAGCGTCCCGGATTCGTCTGAGCCCATCAATCGGCTGTAGCCGACGATGTCTGCTGCAAGGATGGCTGCGAGACGGCGTTCCAAGTGTCCCCCGGCGCTGCAATGTTGCGAGATCTGCTAATTTAACCTTTTATTATCTTAATGTCCTGCCAATCATTCGGTTGATACAAGATAATAAAGCGATTTTGAATATGGAAGTCACACCGCCGCAACAACCCTGCATAGTCTGGTGAAGACCAAAAAACAAAGGCCCGGTTGCAACAACCGAGCCTTTTCCGCATTTCGTGTCTGATCGATCAGTTCTCGAAGAATTCCTTCATCCGCGCGAAAAACCCGGTCGATTCGGGATTGTTCTCCTTCGAGGAAAGCTGCTCGAACTCCTGAAGTAGCTCGCGCTGGCGCTTCGTCAGCTTCTGAGGGGTTTCGATCTGAATCTGGATGTAGAGATCGCCTGTTTGGGGCGAACGCAGCACCGGCATACCCTTGCCCTTCAGACGGAACTGCTTGCCGGCCTGGGTGCCTTCCGGCACGGTAACACGCGACTTCGTGCCGTCGAGCGTCGCGACGTCGAAAGTGCCGCCGAGGGCAGCCGTCGTCATCGAGATCGGGATGGTGCAGTAGAGGTCGGCGCCATCACGCTGATAGAATTCATGCGGCTTGACCGACAGGAAGATATACAGATCGCCCGCCGGGCCGCCGCGCATGCCGGCTTCGCCCTCGCCCTGCAGGCGGATGCGGGTGCCGTCTTCGATGCCGGCCGGAATGTTCACGGAAAGCGAACGCTCTTCAGTGACGCGGCCCTGGCCATGGCACTTCGTGCAGGGATCGGGAATGATCGTGCCGCGACCGTGACAGGTCGGGCAGGTCCGCTCGATCGAGAAGAAGCCCTGGGCTGCGCGTACGCGGCCGGAACCCTGGCAGGTGCCGCAGGTCTTCGGCTGGGTGCCCGGCTTTGCGCCCGAGCCGGAACAGACGTCGCAGGTAATCGATGTCGGCACGCGAATCTGTGCCGTCTTGCCGGAGAAGGATTCCTCCAGCGAAATTTCCATGTTGTAACGAAGATCGGCGCCACGCTCGCGGCCGCCGGACGAGCGCTGCCGCTGACGACCGCCGCCCATCATCTCGCCGAAGATATCCTCGAAAATGTCGGAGAAGCCGCCGCCGCCGAAACCGCCGCCGCCACCGCCCATGCCGCCGTGTTCGAAGGCTGCGTGACCATACCGGTCATAGGCCGCGCGCTTCTGCGGATCCTTGAGCGTCTCGTAGGCTTCGTTGATTTCCTTGAATTTGCGCTCGGCGTCATGGTCGCCCGGATTCTTGTCCGGATGAAACTTCATGGCAAGTTTGCGGAAGGCGCTTTTCAGCTCTTTGTCGTCCGCCGTCTTGGCGACACCCAGCGTTTCGTAAAAATCGGCTTTTGCCATTAAGGATTAGACCCCGGAAATGGTTTTCCGGCTGCCATGGTGAGCAGCCGGAACGTCAGTTTCAAGCTAGACCGCTTGGTCTCGCTTACGCGGACTTCTTGCGGTCGTCGTCCTTGACTTCTTCGTAGTCGGCATCGACGACATTGTCATCACCGCCTTCAGCCGAAGCGTCCGCAGAGCCGGCTTCAGCCTGCTGGGCTTCATAAATCGCCTGACCGAGCTTCATGGAAACTTCCATGAGGGTCTGGGTCTTTGCCTTGATGTCTTCAGCATCCGGCTCGGTTGCTTCGACGGCAGACTTCAGAGCGGCGATCGCATCGGAGATCGCGGTGCGGTCGGTCTCGGAGACCTTGTCACCATAATCCTTCAGCGACTTTTCCGTGGAGTGTATCAGGCTTTCGGCCTGGTTCTTGGCTTCCACGGCTTCGCGACGCTTCTTGTCGGCTTCGGCGTTGGCTTCGGCATCCTTGACCATCTTCTCGATATCGGCGTCGGAGAGACCACCCGAAGCCTGGATGCGGATCTGCTGTTCCTTGCCGGTGCCCTTGTCCTTGGCCGAAACCTGCACAATGCCGTTGGCGTCGATGTCGAAGGTCACTTCGATCTGCGGAACGCCACGCGGTGCCGGCGGCAGGCCAACGAGGTCGAACTGGCCGAGCAGCTTGTTGTCGGCAGCCATTTCGCGCTCGCCCTGCGAAACGCGGATGGTGACGGCCTGCTGGTTGTCGTCGGCGGTCGAGAAGGTCTGCGACTTCTTCGTCGGGATCGTGGTGTTGCGCTCGATCAGACGGGTGAAGACGCCACCGAGGGTCTCGATGCCGAGAGACAGCGGGGTTACGTCGAGGAGCAGAACGTCCTTGACGTCGCCCTGAAGAACGCCGGCCTGGATGGCGGCGCCGAGGGCTACGACTTCATCCGGGTTGACGCCCTTGTGCGGCTCCTTGCCGAACAGCTGCTTGACGACTTCCTGGACCTTCGGCATGCGGCTCATACCACCGACGAGAACGACTTCGTCGATCTCGGCAGGCGTGACACCGGCATCCTTGAGGGCTGCCTTGCACGGTGCGATGGTGCGCTGGACGAGATCGTCGACCAGGCTTTCGAGCTTGGCGCGCGTCAGCTTCAGCGTCAGGTGCTTCGGGCCGGTCGCATCAGCGGTGATGAACGGCAGGTTGATTTCGGTCTGCTGAGCGGACGACAGTTCGATCTTCGCCTTTTCAGCAGCTTCCTTGAGGCGCTGCAGGGCAAGCTTGTCGCCCTTGAGGTCGATGCCGTTATCCTTCTTGAACTCGGCAACGAGGTATTCGACGAGACGCATGTCGAAGTCTTCACCGCCGAGGAAGGTATCGCCGTTGGTGGACTTCACTTCGAAGACGCCGTCGCCGATTTCGAGGATCGAGATATCGAAGGTACCGCCACCCAAGTCGTAAACGGCGATGGTCTTGCCGTCCTTTTTGTCGAGACCGTAGGCAAGGGCTGCCGCCGTCGGCTCGTTGATGATACGGAGAACTTCGAGACCAGCGATCTTGCCGGCATCCTTGGTTGCCTGGCGCTGTGCGTCGTTGAAGTATGCGGGAACGGTGATGACGGCCTTTTCGACCTTTTCACCGAGATAGGATTCGGCGGTTTCCTTCATCTTCTGAAGGATCATCGCGGAGATTTGTGCCGGAGAATAGGACTTGCCCTGGGCCTCGACCCAGGCGTCGCCGTTGTCACCCTTGACGATGTGGAAAGGAACGAGGCTCTTGTCCTTCTCAACGGTCGGATCTTCGTAGCGGCGGCCGATGAGGCGCTTTACAGCGAAGAGGGTATTCGTGGGGTTGGTGACAGCCTGGCGCTTGGCCGGCTGACCGACGAGGCGTTCGCCATCATCGGAAAACGCCACCATGGAAGGGGTTGTGCGCGCGCCTTCCGCATTCTCAATGACCTTTGCGTCTTTGCCGTCCATGACCGCGACGCAGGAATTTGTCGTTCCGAGGTCGATACCAATTACTTTTGCCATGTCATTCTCTCCTTGAAGCAAGCTGTCGGAACCCCGAGAAGGCATTTCCCTGACAGCCCCTTACGGGATGGGTCTTTAAGATTAACGCAATCGTGATTGCGGTGATGCCGCGTATATAAGGAGCGGTTTTCGGGACTGCAAGGCGAGAAATAGCCAGAAAACCAGCAAAACAAGCGCCCAGCGATTAATTTCGACAGGCGCAGGAAAATGGCATTTTTCCGGCCAAACGCTTTGGCTACTGCCCCATGATCAAGTCGAGCAATGTCGTCCGTCTCGGCTTGCCTGCCGGCGACGGTTCAGGCTCGCCGATATCACCAGGCGGCAGCGCATCGCCGTAGCCATCATCGCCGTCCTGAGCGATGTCGGCGGGAGGCACCGGACCGCCATTAGCCGGCGCCATCGGCTGACGTCTCGGTCGATCGGTCGCCTGTGGATTGCGCTCACGAACATCAGCCCCGCCTCCGAAGACACCGGAAAGAATGCTGCCGATCGTCGTCGGCTCTTCAAGCGGTGGCGCCGCACCAGGCTCGACAGACGCCATCGGCTGATCGCCAACACCGGGATTGGCTGCGGGATCAGCCATGAACTGCCCGTTGCCGAACAGCGGTGCCGGCGACAGTCCCTTGTGTGCAGCGACCATGAATTCCTGCCACGCCTTGGCCGGCAAGCCGCCGCCTGTCACCTTCCTCATCGGCTTACCGTCGTCGTTGCCGAACCAGACGCCGGTTGTGAGATTGCTGGTGAAGCCAACGAAGAGCGCGTCCCGCGAATTCTGGGTGGTGCCGGTCTTGCCGGCTGCCTGCCAGCCAGAAAGCTTGGCGCTCTTGCCAGTTCCCTGGTTGATGACGCCCATCATCATCGTGTTCATGTTGGCGGCAATCGCTTCCGACAGGACACGCGGCGGATTATCGTAGGTGTTCTCGTAGAGCACCTTGCTGCCGTCGGCCGTCGTCACGCGACGGATCACATGCGGCGTTGCCTTGTAGCCGCCATTCATGAAGGCGGCATAGGCGCCGGTGAGCTCCATCAACGACACCTCGGACGTGCCCAAAGCGATCGAGGCATTCGGCTGCAGCTCCGATTCGATGCCGAGGCGGTGTGCCAGCTTGATGACCTGATCCGGTCCATCATACATGACCAGCTGGGCAGCGACCGTGTTCAGCGACTTTGCGAGCGCCGTCGCGAGGGTCACTTCGCCATTATACTTCTTCTCGTAGTTCTCAGGCGTCCAGTCGCCGATCCGAATCGGCGCGTCATTGAATACGGAGAACGGCGTCAGGCCCTTTTCGAGTGCCGCGGCATAGACGAACGGCTTGAAGGACGATCCGGGCTGGCGCTTGGCGGTGACGGCGCGGTTGAACTGACTGTCGGCATAGTCCCTGCCGCCGACGAGGGCACGGATCGCACCGGTCCCGTCGAGAGAGACCAGTGCTGCCTGAGAGGCATCGAGCTTGGCGCCGTCCTTTCCAAGGACGTCATTCAGCGACTGCTCCGCGCGCTTTTCCAGCGTCTTGTCGATCGTCGTGTCGACGACGATGTCTTCCTTGACGTCGCCGATCAGGGCGGGCAGCTGGTCCATCACCATATCGGCGACATAGTGACCGGCGCCCGACCAATAGCGCTTTGCCTTGGCCGGCGTCTGCGACATGGCGGTCTTGACTTCGTCATCGGTGATATAGCCCTGCTCGCGCATCGTCTGCAGCACCACCTGTGCGCGGGCATTGGCGGCCTCGGGATCGCGTGCCGGCGACAGACGCGACGGTGCCTTGACGAGACCGGCAAGAAGGGCTGCTTCACCGAGGTTCACATCGCGTGCGGACTTGTTGAAGTAACGGCGCGAGGCAGCTTCGACGCCATAGGCGTTCGAGCCGAAAAACACGCGATTGAGATACATCGCAAGGATCTGGTCCTTGGTGTATTTCTGCTCCAGCCACAGGGCGAGCAGGACTTCCTGCACCTTGCGCTCCAGCGTGCGGTCCGGCGACAGGAAGAGGTTCTTTGCAAGCTGCTGCGTCAGCGTCGAGCCACCCTGGACCATGCGCCCAGTCGTCAGATTGGTAACGAAGGCACGTGCAAGGCCAAGCGGATCGACGCCGAAATGCGAGTAGAAGCGGCGATCTTCGATGGCGACGATCGCTTCGGGAATGTACGGCGACATGTCTTCGAGCGCGAGGGCCTCGCCGCCCGTCGTGCCGCGATTGGCGATGACGCTGCCGTCGACAGCGGTGATCTTGACGTTCGGCGGACGCTCTGGAATGGCCCAGGTGCTGGCGCTCGGCATACGCGAGCCGTAGTAGATAACGAGGCCGGCGACGCCGATCCCAGCCCAAATGCCGAAAACGATGCACCAGTAGACGATGCGACGGATGAAGCCGAAGAGCCCACCCCCTTCGCGATCGCGGCGGTCGCGTTTGCGACGCTCCGGCTGCCGCGCGCGGGACGGTTTCGGCGTTGCGCGCCTAGTCGAGCGTCCGCGCACCACGCGGTCATCGGCATCGAGCGAGAAATCGTCATCATCGTCACGGTCGTCGCGACCGCTGAAAGAAGGTTCGATCCTGTCGCGTGATTTGCCTCTGCCCGCCATCTAGTACCCGGTTCACCCCATCTTCGCTTCGTCAGCGGCGACGCCGCAGAAACCGTGCTTTGCCAAACGGTTCTTCGCCCGGTTGAACTTTAAATGCGGCGATTTAAGGGGTGGTTAAGAAGTGGTTAGAGCGGTCCGCGTTTGCCCCAATAATGTCAAATTTGGTTCAGCCCCCATTCACCGAACGGGCTCTCTAATCGACGCGCAAGGGACTTGCATAACAGAGGTGCAAAGATGCGTATGAGAATGATTGCAGTCGCGATCGCCATGTGTGGATTTGGCGTTTCCGCGGCTGAAGCGATGCCGGTCGCGCCGATGAACGGCATTGCGGCCCAAAATATGGTACTTGTCGACTACGCTTGCGGGCGCGGATACCACCTGACGCGGTGGGGCAATTGCCGCCCGAACTGGAACCGGCCTCCACCGCCGCGTTACGGCTGGCGCGATGACCGCCGCTATGGATGGGGCGGCCCGCCACGCTATGGCTGGCGCTACGAGCGGTCCTACGGATGGGATCGTCCGCCGCCGTGGGCTCGTGATCGCTATCGCGACTGGCGCTGATTATACTCTGCGAACCAGAGACAGCATCAGAGCCCGGCCTAGTCGGGCTCTGATTTATTTGGCCCGCCAAGCCACGCTTTTTTGGCATGGCTGCCATTCGTTGCGACCGTCACAAATCTGACATATAGCACGTCGAATTGCGCCTAAGATTAGCGCAGAACGCGCATTAGGTAGGCATTTCATGAGCATCGACTTTAGTAACACCGAAGAATTCAGGCTGCGTGAAGTTTGGAGCGTGCAAGAGTTTGCACGCCGCTACCGGCTGACAAAGATGGAAGAGAGCCGCCTGAAGATGCTGCACGGCCCGTTCGCGGAGATGCGCGAGTTGCTGGGCTGTTGTCAGAATTCAGTTTCTCTCTGGTAGCAGGGAACCATTAGGGACGCCGTGAATTAGTTGCGTAGCGAAACACGCCCTACACGTTTCGCTAAAGGTCGGCCGTCTCCCCTCAAACGTGCCGATCACGATCAGGCCCGGTGTCTCTCCCAGAGCGCCGGGCCTTCCCATTTCTCCTGTGAAAGCCTCCACCTTGGCAAGCGCAGGCTGAGCAAATGGCGGTCGCAGCAGCGCTCTCGTTGAACACTTGAAAGCTTAAAAACGCAGAAATGCGTTCGTCCTACTTGAAACCCGAAGTCGGCGTTCCGACATAGGGATCAACATATTGCAGCCGATGGAAAGCTGTGCGCGCAAGCAACGTTGCCACTTCCATCGTTTTGATCGCGGCTCTGCGGTTAACCATACGTTAACCTTTCCCGATCAGTCTGGCTGCAACATTCGCCTCCTCCTTGACCACGGATGTACTGGCATCGAAGTGAAGCGAATGACGAAAGGCCGGCTTGTTCCGGCCTTTTTGTTTTTCGGGCGCTCGAGCGCGCGCTTCCTGTTACTTGGCCAGCGCTTCCAGGATGCGAATCCAGGACCGGATACCCTTGTGATAGGAAGCGAGCTCGTACTTCTCGTTTGGCGAGTGAATGCGGTCGTCGCTGAGGCCGAAGCCGACCAGCAACGATTCCATGCCGAGCATCTTCTGGAAGTCGCCGACGATCGGGATCGATCCGCCCATGCCGATGACCACGGCGGGCCTTGGCCACTCGTCGGAAAGCGCATTCTTGGCCTTCGTCAGCACCGGCGAATCGTAGGAAAGATGGATTGCCGGCGAGCCGCCATGCGGATGGAAATCGACTGAGCAATCGGCGGGGATTTTCGAGCGGATGTAACTGCGGAAGCTTTCCCGGACGGCATCCGGATCCTGCGTCCCGACGAGACGGAAGGAGACTTTGGCGGAGGCCTTGGCTGCGATCACCGTCTTGAAGCCTTCACCGGTATAGCCACCCCAGATGCCATTGACCTCAGCGGTCGGACGCGCCCAGGTCAATTCGAGGACCGACCGGCCCTTCTCTCCCGACGGGATCGACAAACCCACCTCGCCCAAAAAGGTCTCGGCGGTCTTGCCGAGGGTTTCCCAGGATGCCTTTATATTGGCCGGCGTTTCTTCCACGCCATCATAGAAGCCCTCGAGCGTGATGCGACCGGTTTCATCGTGCAGGCCAGCAAGTGCTGCCGTCAGGATATGGATCGGATTTGCGGCGGCACCGCCGAACAGGCCGGAGTGCAAGTCGCGGTCGGCTGCCGTCACGACGACCTCTTCGCCGACGAGACCCCGAAGCGCCGCAGCAATCGCCGGCGTATCGCGGTCCCACATGCCGGTGTCGCACACGAGGGCGTAGTCCGCCTTCAATTCCGCGGCGTTGGCTTCGAGGAAGGGCTTCAGCGACGGTGAACCGGATTCCTCTTCGCCTTCGAAAAGAATTGTGATGCGGCAGGGCAAAGCACCGTTGACGTCCTTGTAGGCGCGGCAGGCTTCGACGAAGGTCATCAACTGGCCCTTGTCGTCGGCGGTGCCGCGACCCGTAAGGATCTTCCGGCCATTGCCGACATCCTTGATCGACGGTTCGAACGGATCATTCTCCCAAAGCTCGATGGGATCGACCGGCTGCACGTCGTAATGGCCGTAAAACAGCGCGTGTGGCGCGTCGGCGCTCGCACCGGCATGATGGGCGACAACCATGGGATGACCGGGCGTATCGCGCACGGAAGCATCGAAACCCAGCGTCTCGAGATAGGAAACCAGCCATTCGGCCGCCTTGCGGCACTCGACCTTGAAGGCCGGGTCAGTGGAGATCGATTTGATCCTCAAGAGTTCAAACAGCTTGTCGAGGCTTGATGGCAGATTCTGATCTGCGCGCGAAAGCACCGGCGTTACGTCAGTCATTTTCGACTCCTTTCGAAATTCCGCGGGACGATAGACCAAAGGTAAATCGCTTTCGAGTTGAAAAAAGATCGAGAGAGGAGGCGATCACGACGGATGGGCGCGTCAGATATACCGCAAGACGAATGCATGAAATCGCATATACAATTTACGGTTATTTAGGGAAGGATAAATAGTATACCGACAATGAGTTCGAGGTGAGATATGTTCTCTGTAGTCACCTGCATTCGCGAGAACCATGACTGGCGTCTGATTGTTGCCGCCGTTATTGTTTGCCTGATCGGCAACCTTGCCTCCATGCTGCTATTGTTCCGCGCTCAGGAATGCGACCCCGGACAGCAACGGCACTGGATCATGGCATCGGCATTTGCCTGCGGCGTCGGCATCTGGGCCACGCACTTCATCTCCATGCTGGCCTACGATGGCGGCTTCACGATCACTTATGGCCTTGGCCTGACAACACTCTCCGTCATACTGGCGATATGCGTCTCGTGGCTCGCCATCCTGGTTTCCGTGGAGGGTTCGAGTGAATATTCCTTCGTGCCCGGCGGCATCTTGATGGCACTCGGCATCGGTTCGATGCATCTGACCGGCATGCGGGCGATCGAAGCCCAGGTTGATATCGTCTACGATCTCCAGGCAACGCTGATCGCGCTGTTGATTGGTGCGACACTCGCGAGCATGGCGTTTCTCTCCTTCGAGAGGCTCAAGGGAACGAAACGGCTGCTGGTGTCGGCGATTGCCATGGTGCTCGCCATCGCAGCGATGCATTTCATTTCCATGAGCAGTATTACGCTCATTCCCGAGCCCGGACGAAGCGTGACAACGACCGTTCTGGAGCCCAAAGCGCTGGCAGCGATCATCGTGGTGGTGTCCACGGCCCTGATCCTCGTCGCTCTCGGCGCCGTGTTTCTCGAAAGCCATCTGACCGATCTGCGCGGCCTCGCAAACGCCTCGATGGAGGGGCTTCTCGTTCTGCGCGAGGGAAAGATCGTCGACGCCAACGAACGGTTCCAGCAAATGTCGGGCTGGCAATTGGCCGAGTTGCTCGGGGGTGATCCGACCTCCCTTCTGATGAGCATGGATGGCAGTACGATAGCCTTCCGAGAGGAAACGCAGCTGACCACCAAAGACGACAGCGAGATCCCGGTAGAAATTCTGTCCCGTCGCATGGTCTATCGCGGGCGCAACTGTGACGTCCTGGTGATTCGCGATCTCAGCGAGCGCAAGCGCGCCGAGAAAATGATCGAACATCTGGCGCAGCACGACGTCTTGACCGGCCTGCCGAACCGTTCGCTGTTCGACACGCGCATCCGCCACGCTCTTCAACTGGCCCAGCGCAAGCACGCGCAGATCGCCGTCTTCTGCCTGGATCTCGATCGCTTCAAGGCCGTCAACGACATCTTCGGGCATGCGGAGGGCGACCGCATCCTCTGCAAGGTCTCGACAATCCTGCAGCGCGTGGCCGACGACGGCGACACGGTCGCCCGACTTGGAGGCGATGAGTTCGCGATCATCCAGACGGGCAAGCAGCAGCCGGACGCCGCGCGCAAGCTCGCTGGGCTTATTCTTGACGGGCTCGCCGCTGAAATGGATATCGCCCGCGATCCGACCGCCGTCGGCATCAGTGTCGGTATCGCTGTTTATCCTACGGACGGACACACGGCGGAGGAGCTGAGCGATAACGCCGATACGGCGCTTTACCGTGCCAAGCACGGCGGGCGCGGCAAGGCCTGCTTCTTCGACGCGGAAATGGACGAGGCCGTGCGCGCCCGCCGCCAGATCGAGGCAGAGCTGCGGCATGCGATCACGCGCAATCAGGTCTCCGTAAGCTACCAACCGATCCTCGACAGCAGGACGGATACCGTCACCGGCTATGAAGCCCTGATGCGGTGGAATCGGCCGGGACATGGCATGAGTGAACCGGAGGTCTTTATCGGCATAGCCGAGGAAAGCGGCGTGATCGTGCAGCTTGGAGAGTGGGTGATGCGCCAGGCATGCACCGAAGCGGCGCGGTGGCCGCAGCCACTGTCCATTGCCGTCAACGTCTCGCCGGTGCAGTTCATGCTCCCGAACCTTTGCGAGCGGGTTGCGGCGATCCTCGAAGAGACCGGGTTGGCCCCGGAGAGGCTGGAACTGGAAATTACCGAAGCTGCCTTCGTGCGCGACCGAAGCAATGTCATCGCAACGCTGATGCGTCTGCATGGACTAGGCGTGCGCATCGTCATGGACGACTTCGGAACGGGCTTCTCATCGCTTTCGAACCTGCGCGCTTTGCCATTTGACAAAATCAAGGTGGATCGCAGCTTCACGGGCATTCTCGAACATGACGCCGCCGCCCGTTCCATTGTGCGCGCCATCATCGGCCTTGGTCACAGCCTGGGAATTCAGGTCGTGACCGAAGGCGTCGAAACGGAACTTCAGCGGCAGATCGTCATCGAGGAAGGCTGCGAGCAGATGCAGGGCCTGCTTCTCGGCAAGCCGGACATCGAGCCGAGCGTCAAGCTGGCAGCGCGTGAGAGCTTCCTCACAACCCACGGCGAGTTGGATCGGCCGCTCGCTTCCGCCACCATAACGGCGGCGGAATAGAACTCAGAGCTTCTTGGCGTTGTCGAGAAGGCGACGGATATATTCGAGGGTCAGCTCGCGTTCGAAGCTCTTGAAGCCCTCAAACAGCGCTAGATCCGCTTCACGCGCCGCCTCGATCGCGTCGTCTTCCATGCCCTTGGCCTTGTCCGTCAGGAAGATCAGCTGGGCGCGCTTGTCGGACGGATGCGGGCGGCGGTCGATGAGCCCGTCTCGCGCCATGCGTGCGAGGGTGTTTGCCATCGTCGCCTGTTCGATGTCGACGCGGGCCAGCAACTGCTTCTGCGTCAGCCCGTCCTCGGCCCAAAGTTCGAGAAGAACCGGGAACTGCCCTGGCGAAAAGCCGAGCCTTGCCGCGCGCTGCTGGAGCGAACGAGCGAAGCCCTTGGCCAGCTGGCTGGCAAGGTAAGCCCCCGAGTCCATACGATTAATTCCCATCTTTTCAGTTAGTCGCAAAAAACTCGACAAAACAATGCAACAAATCTCATACGATGGATCACAAACGCTTCATCGCAGGTTGTCCTTGGAAAGATAGAGCAGAAAAACAAAGCCGCCATAGCCTGGAGGTCTGGCTATGGCGGCTCTAAAATGGGGACAAAGGCCCGGAGAGGGGATAAGGCCTTTGTCCAAGTCCGATGCGGCGGGGGACAAGCCAGCTATCAGACCCTCGACGCGATCAACACGATCAAACGTCGGTAGTAATCATTTGTGATCGGGAATGTGGCTTTTCAAGGGAAAGCTGAGGATTGACTATTACAAATTAGTAACAGTTTGGTGAGGCAGAATCTTTTCTCCCTCCGAACTTTATATGGACCTTCCAAGGTCGCCGCGCTATCCATGACGCCATGAAAAAAGGCGATCATCTTTTCCTTGTCGACGGCTCCGGTTTCATCTTTCGAGCCTTTCACGCACTCCCCCCACTCACCCGCAAAAGCGACGGCTTGCCGGTGGGAGCGGTTTCGGGATTCTGCAACATGCTGTGGAAGCTATTGACGGATGCGCGCGACACATCGGTCGGCGTGACGCCGACGCATCTGGCGGTCGTCTTCGACTACTCGGCAAGGACGTTCCGCAAGGATCTCTACGACGCCTACAAGGCCAACCGCTCGGCGCCGCCGGAGGAACTGATCCCCCAATTCGGGCTCATCCGCCAAGCCACGCGGGCCTTCAATCTGCCGTGCATCGAAACTGAAGGCTTCGAGGCCGACGACATCATTGCGACCTATGCGCGCCAGGCCGAGGCCCTCGGCGCTGACGTGACGATCGTGTCTTCGGACAAGGATCTGATGCAGCTGGTGACGCCTGCTGTCCACATGTACGACAGCATGAAGGACAAGCAGATCGGTATCCCTGATGTCATTGAGAAATGGGGCGTTCCACCCGAGAAAATGATCGATCTTCAGGCGATGACCGGCGACTCGGTCGACAACGTGCCTGGCATTCCCGGCATTGGCCCGAAGACGGCGGCGCAGCTGCTTGCCGAATACGGCGATCTCGACGCGCTCCTCGAACGCGCGACCGAGATCAAGCAGGAAAAGCGCCGGCAAACGATCATCGAGAATGCCGACAAGGCCCGCCTGTCGCGTGAGCTGGTGCGGCTGCGCATCGACGTTCCGCTTGAACTCAAGGTCGAAGACCTGATCCTCGAGCCGCAAAACGGGCCAAAGCTGATCGGTTTCCTGAAGGCCATGCAGTTTACCTCGCTGACGCGGCGGGTGGCCGAGGCTTGCGATTGCGATGCCAGCGCCATCGATGCGGTCGATGTGCCGGTCGAGTGGGGTGCAGCAGCGCGCGGGCCGGACCTCGATGCCGCCGAGCCGGAGCCGGTTGCCGGTGGAATTCCCGAGGTCGCCGGCGAGGCGGTGCCTGTTCCGGCAAAGGCGAACGGCGCGAATGGTCGCGAAGGCACCTTCTTGCCGGCTGATTTTGCCAAGGCGCGCGCAGAAGCGTTTGCCTCGCTCCCGTTCGATCACTCGCGCTATGTCACCATTCGCGATGTCGCGACGCTCGACAAATGGATTGCCGATGCGCGCGAGACGGGTCTGGTTGGCTTCGACACCGAGACAACGTCGCTCGACGCGATGCAGGCGGAGCTCGTCGGGTTCTCGATGGCGATCGCAGACAACGACAAGAACCCCACCGGCACCAGCATCCGCGCCGCCTATGTCCCGATCGGCCACAAGACCGGCGTCGGCGATCTGCTCGGCGGCGGGCTTGCAGACAACCAGATCCCGATGCGGGACGCCCTTCCCCGGCTGAAGGCGCTTTTGGAAGACGAGTCGATCCTGAAGGTCGCCCAGAACCTCAAATACGACTACCTGCTGATGAAGCGCTATGGCGTCGAAACGAAGAACTTCGACGATACGATGCTGATCTCCTACGTGCTGGACGCCGGACCCGGCGCGCACGGCATGGATCCGCTGTCGGAGAAGTTCCTCGGCCATACACCCATTGCCTACAAGGACGTGGCCGGCAGTGGTAAGTCGAACGTTACATTCGACCTCGTCGATATCGATCGCGCGACGCACTACGCCGCAGAGGATGCCGATATCACGCTGCGGCTCTGGCTGGTCCTGAAGCCGCGCCTTGCGGCCGAGAAACTGACGACGGTTTACGAACGTCTTGAGCGCCCACTGGTGCCCGTTCTGGCGCATATGGAAGAGCGCGGCATCACCGTTGACCGGCAGATCCTCTCGCGCCTGTCCGGCGATCTCGCACAGGGCGCCGCCGCGCTCGAGGACGAAATTTTCAAGCTCGCGGGCGTTCGCTTTACCATCGGCTCGCCGAAGCAGCTGGGCGACATCCTGTTCGGCAAGATGGGACTTGCCGGCGGTACGAAGACGAAGACCGGCCAGTGGTCCACCTCGGCAAGCGTGCTCGAAGACCTCGCAGCCGCGGGCTTCGAACTACCACGCAAGATCGTCGACTGGCGCCAGCTGACCAAGTTGAAGTCGACCTATACGGATGCGCTGCCGGGATACGTTCACCCCCAGACGAAGCGGGTCCACACCTCCTATTCGCTGGCCTCGACGACGACAGGCCGGCTGTCCTCCTCGGAACCCAACCTGCAGAACATTCCGGTGCGGACGGCGGAAGGCCGCAAGATCCGCACGGCATTCATTTCGTCGCCGGGCCACAAGCTGATTTCGGCCGACTACAGCCAGATCGAACTGCGCGTGCTCGCGCACGTCGCGGAGATCCCGCAGCTAACGCAAGCCTTTGCCGACGGCGTCGACATTCATGCCATGACCGCGTCCGAGATGTTCGGCGTTCCGGTCGAGGGCATGCCGTCAGAGGTGCGGCGTCGCGCCAAGGCAATCAACTTTGGGATCATCTACGGCATATCCGCGTTCGGCCTCGCCAATCAGCTCTCGATCGAGCGCTCGGAAGCGGGCGACTACATCAAGAAGTATTTCGAGCGCTTCCCCGGCATTCGTGACTACATGGACAGCCGCAAGCAGATGGCGCGCGACAAGGGCTACGTCGAAACGATCTTCGGGCGGCGAATCAACTACCCTGAGATTCGCTCCTCCAACCCGTCGGTTCGTGCCTTCAACGAGCGCGCGGCGATCAACGCACCGATCCAGGGATCGGCGGCCGATATCATTCGCCGGGCAATGATCAAGATGGAGCCGGCGCTCGCCGAAGCGGGACTTGGCGACCGCGTGCGCATGCTCCTGCAGGTCCATGACGAACTGATCTTCGAGGTCGAGGATGCAGACGTCGAAAAGGCCACGCCGATCATCGTCTCGGTCATGGAAAACGCCACCATGCCGGCGCTTGAAATGCGCGTGCCGCTGAGGGTCGACGCGCGTTCGGCGACCAACTGGGACGAAGCGCACTGAGCGCTTCGTCGAAAATCCATTAAAATTTTCTCCACGTTTCAAATAATTGATATTGAACATTTTTCTTTATATTTTTCATCGACCGATGGTGTGGATGGAAGGAACTTATTAACCTTCATTTCCTAATTCGAGAGCGGATATTAGTTGCTAATCATGAGTGAGTAGCGGTCGTATGCGCTTTCCTAGAACCAATCTGACAGGGGCCGAGGAGATTTCCGCGGAAGTCGAAGGTGAACAGCTGCAGGAATACGCAGGCGAGAAGCCTACGGCACCAATCTGGCAGAGCAATTTTTCACTGGCTCCGAATGTGCGGTTCACCCGCACGCCCGAGAATCTGATCAATCCGAAGCGCGTGCCGGCGCCAGCCGTCCACACGCCGCCTCTTGCGCTGCAGGAACGCGTTGCGGCCGAAATCGGCGCGAGCGTGGCGCCGGCGGCGCCTGTTGTCGCCAACGTCCCACTCGAGGTCTATGAAGCCGAGATCCCCCTTACGATCGAAGTGCCGCCGGCTGTGGCTGTATCGCCAGTGATGTCGGTCGAGCCTGAAACCGAGACTATTGTCCGTGCATCCACTGAACTGGCTGCCATCTCGGACTTCGCGTTCTGGGAGGTCATGGCCTTCGAGGAAGCGGTAGCCGAACCGATCCTACTGCCTCAGATTTCATTGCCGCGGCCGGAAGTCAGCCCCGAATCGATCATCAGCCGGTTCCGCGTCATGGAGTGGCGACCAGGTCGGCAACATCAGGCAATCGCCGTTGCACCGATGCCTGAGCCGGTCGCCCCGCCACCCGTCGCGCCGGCTGGCAGTTTGACGCGCGGCCGCGCAACACAGAGCCCGGTCGCGACCGAGCGGACCCGCGTAGAAGAAGCGGCGGCAGTCCAGCCGAAGACGCAGCCGATCGCTCCGCTGCCGGTTCGCGCGCAGGCTCCCCAGCCGCTCGCTCCGGCGCCGCGCTTTGCCGCGCCGAAGATCGTGCCCTCGAGGGTCGATGCCTCCGGCTACGAATTCCCCTCACATTCGCTGCTGCAGGAACCGCCGGAGCGTGTCGGCGAGATCATGTCGCAGGAGACGCTGGAGCAGAATGCCGGCCTTCTCGAAAGCGTGCTCGAGGATTTCGGTATCAAGGGCGAGATCATCCATGTCCGCCCCGGCCCCGTCGTCACACTTTACGAGTTCGAGCCGGCACCGGGCGTCAAGTCCTCCCGCGTCATCGGCTTGGCCGACGATATCGCCCGTTCGATGTCGGCGCTGTCGGCGCGTGTTGCCGTGGTTCCCGGCCGCAACGTCATCGGTATCGAACTGCCGAACGCGCTGCGCGAAACCGTCTACTTCCGTGAGATGATCGAAAGCCAGGATTTCGAGAAAAGCGGCTACAAGCTTGCGCTCGGCCTCGGCAAGACGATCGGCGGCGAACCCGTCATCGCAGAGCTCGCGAAGATGCCGCATTTGCTCGTCGCCGGCACCACCGGTTCGGGCAAGTCCGTCGCCATCAACACGATGATCCTGTCGCTGCTCTACCGCATGTCGCCGGAACAGTGCCGCCTGATCATGGTCGATCCGAAGATGCTGGAACTCTCCGTCTATGACGGCATCCCGCACCTTTTGACACCTGTCGTCACCGACCCGAAGAAGGCCGTCATGGCGCTGAAGTGGGCGGTACGCGAGATGGAGGATCGCTATCGCAAGATGTCGCGCCTCGGCGTGCGCAATATCGACGGCTACAACAGCCGCGTGGCGCAGGCGCGCGACAAGGGCGAGACCATCCACGTCATGGTCCAGACCGGCTTCGACAGAAGCACGGGCGCTCCGATCGAGGAGCAACAGGAGATGGATCTGACGCCGATGCCTTACATCGTCGTCATCGTCGACGAGATGGCCGACCTGATGATGGTCGCCGGCAAGGAAATCGAAGGGGCGATCCAGCGCCTGGCGCAGATGGCGCGCGCCGCCGGCATCCACCTGATCATGGCGACGCAGCGCCCGTCGGTCGACGTCATCACCGGCACCATCAAGGCGAACTTCCCGACGCGGATATCCTTCCAGGTGACGTCGAAGATCGACAGCCGCACTATTCTTGGCGAACAGGGAGCCGAACAGCTGCTCGGCCAGGGCGACATGCTGCACATGCAGGGCGGCGGGCGGATTTCGCGCGTACACGGACCATTTGTTTCGGATGCCGAGGTGGAGAAGGTCGTCGCGCACCTGAAGACGCAGGGTCGGCCGGAGTATCTCGACACCGTTACAGCTGACGAGGAAGACGAGGCCGGCGAAGAAGAGGACAACGCAGTCTTCGACAAGAGCGCCATGGGCTCCGAAGACGGCGACGAGCTTTACCAGCAGGCGGTCAAGGTCGTGATGCGTGACAAGAAGTGCTCGACCTCCTACATCCAGCGCCGTCTTGGCATCGGCTACAACCGTGCGGCTTCGCTCGTCGAGCGCATGGAAAAGGAAGGTCTCGTTGGCCCGGCAAATCATGTCGGCAAGCGCGAGATCGTGGCTGGACGCGGCGAAGGCGAATAACGCAGTGGCTGTGACATCCCAGAACGGGTGCCGCCGCCAGCAGTGATGTCCGCGCCGAAGAGTGATCCGGTACGGCTTGGGCTTGCTGGGAATGGGCAGGCGACGTCGTGGTAGATGTGGATTGTCAGGCGGCGCCGCCTGCCCGATCGCATCGAGTCCCCACTCTTCCAGGCCGACAGGAGCGTCTCTCGGCCCTTCCGTTGCGGTGGATCGCCGGTCCTGACGGCCTACGATCCCTCTCCTGCAATGATTATCGAACGCCGGATTTCGACCAATTTTGTCAGATCCGGTTCGCGACCCGGCTCCCTGTCCAATGACGTCATCAGTGTGCCGCAGATCATTTGCGCGGGGATCGGCGGGGAAGAACAGTTTGTTCAAATCACTGAAAGTTCATTCGATTTTTTCCACGCACAACAAAATTGCACCGCGGATCAGTCCGCCTCGCCAGCCGCGAGACGTAAGGTCTCGCGTACGAAGTCGGTCTTGCCGCCGGTGTAGTAGGCCCAATCGTCGTTCGCCTCGCTCATCAGGCGAAGCTTCAGCGCGGCGTATGCTTGCGCCCGCTGGGGATGCGCCCGCAAGTAGTCGCGGAAAACGATGCGATCGCGGAGCACGTGGTTATCGGATGAACAGAGATAGAGCCGCGCGCCGTAGGAGCCCTTGCCGCTGGTGAAGGTCCAGCTCTGGTCGTTGTATTTGTCACCGTGAAACGTGTAGGCGGAGAGGTCTTTTACCCGCTCGATCGCGGTCAGCAACCCATCCTCATTGCGGAAAGCAGCGTGCAGATCGATCTTGGGCTTCGCGGCAAGACCAGGGACCGATGTGCTACCGACATGATGAAAAACCGGTGCCAAATCGGATAGTACCGGATGCAGCTCTGCTTTGACCTCGTCGAAAAGCTGTGGCCACTCGGGATTGTAAGCAACGACAACGATGGCCATCGTACCTCCCGATCCTATGCCACTTCCGCGAGGAAGCCGTTCAGCGCATCCACGATCCTGCGCTCGCCGTCTTCCAGCGAACCGCTGTTGTCGACGTCGGTCACGTCGTAATCGCCACGCACCGTCAGCGGGCCACGGGCGAGACGCGCCATGATGTCTTCATGCGTCTCGCGGCCGCGCGCTTCCAGACGGCTGGCCAGCACCTCGGCGGTCGCCGTCACATTGATGACCTTGAGCCGCGGGAAAGCGGCCTTGAAATGGTGAAGCGCCGAGCGCGAACCATTGGCGATAACCAAATTTCCCTGAGCGAGCGACACCGACACCTCGGCTGGAATGCCATATTTCAGGCCGTGTGCTTCCCACCAGACCGCAAAACTTCCGGCCTGTTCCATCGACGCAAAGCCCTGGTCCGACACGGCGAGATGCTGCTCGCCGCCGGCATGGGTGTGACGGGTGATGACGCGGCGGACGAAATGCACCTCTGGACGACCCCGGAAGTGCTTGGCGGCCAGCGCCATCAACGTGTCCTTGCCGGCACCGCTCGGACCAACGACCACGACCATGATGCCGCGTTCGGTGCCCGGAACGATGTGAGGTTCGTGCGACGGGTTCATGCGACACGGCGCCCTTCACGCCAAACAGAACGGGTGACCGGCACGCCGTGGTCACGGAAGACCCGGACGAGATCGGCGCGCAGGCCGGTGGCGATGCGGCCGCGGTCGTTGAGGCTGACGGCGCGGGCCGGAGTAGCAGTGACCATGGCGATCGCCTTCGGCAGCGAAATGCTCTCGACTTCGTCGGCGATCAGGAAGGGCGCGTAGAGGAGGCTGAGCGGGACGTAGTCGGAGGACAGCACGTCGAGAACGCCGTGTTCGGCGAGATCACGGGCGGCAATGTTGCCGGAGTGCGACTTGCCGCGAACGATGTTCGGGGCGCCCATCAGCACGCTCATGCCATGCTCGTGCGACGCCTTGGCAGCGTCGAAGCTGGTCGGGAATTCGGCGAGGCGAACGCCATTTTCGATGGCTTCGTCGACATGGGCGAGCGTTGCGTCGTCGTGACTGGCGACGGTAATGCCACGCTCAGCGCAGACCCTGGAAATGGCCGCGCGATGCGGCGTCGAGTTGCGCTCGGACTCCGTCACGCGGCGATCGACGAACTTGGCGAACTCGGCATCGGAGAGACCGCGCTTCTTCTGGTAGTAGAAGATGTACTGGTCCATCGTCTGGAACTGCCGCTGGCCAGGCGCGTGGTCCATCAGCGAGACAAGACGGACGTAGGGATCGTTTTCGAAATCGGAGAAGTGCTGCAGCACGTTGTCAGCGGAGACCTCGCAGCGCAGGTGAAGCAGATGTTCAGCCCGCAAACGGCCTTCCTGCTCGGCCTTCTGGATCGCATCGGCCATCTCGCGCATCTCGCCGTGCTCGAAGCCGCCATCCTCGTCTGCGCCCATGCGCAGGCAATCGAAGACCGTGGTGATGCCGGATGTGACGATCTGGGCATCATGCGCCTGGATCGCCGCCGTCTTGTGCCAGCGCAGGCCCGGGCGCGGCGAATAGTGGCCTTCGAGATGGTCGGTGTGGAGCTCGACGAGACCAGGGATCAGGTAGTCGCCTTCGAAATCCTCACCGACATGCGAGTTGCCTGTCGAGATATCGGCAATCTTGCCGTCGCGGACGAGGACCGAGCCTTCGATGATTTCATCCTCGAGGACAATGCGAGCGTTGGAGAAGACGGTTTCTTTGGTCATTGAATATGGTCTCTCAGTTTTTCGCGCCGGCAAGCGGCCACCAGGAATGGGCTGTAAACGGAGCGCCGCGCGCCTCCTCAACGAAAACGGCAAGGCCGGTGATCGGGAGCGGCCGGCCAGTAAAGGCGGCGAAACGCTCCGCCAGAATGGCCTTCATTATGCCGGCACGCTCCTGCGGCACCTGGCCGGTCAGCGTCATATGAAACCCGAAGTCATCCATCACATAGGGATAGCCCCAGCGCAACAGATTGGTCCTCTGGCTCTCGCTTAGTCTTTCCGGATTGCGGCGCGCGACATCGGCATCCGACAAGGCGGCGCGAAACGGCTCGAAGGATTTTACCACCGTGGCAGCAAAATCCTGAAGCGGCGGATGCAGAAAAGCGGGCACCAACGCAAAGAATTTACCCAGTTGCCCAAGCACCAGCTCGGGAATCTCGAAGGCCGACGTGCGGGCGGCAAAATCCTCAACAACCTGGATCAGGTCCTTCTCGGTGACGGAGGCTGCCAGATGGAAGGGCGCCTTGATCGTCGCGTGGAAAGCGTAGCGGCGAGGATCGGCGGTCAGCTCGAACTGCTCGGCGGCCGGCAGGTCCGGATGATCAGGAGCCGGGTAAGTTTCGCCGGTGAAGGCATCGCGGCCGAGCCAGAGCGCGGCCGTGCCGTTCAAAGGATCGTCCTTCGGCGGCGTGAAATAGAGTGCGTAGCGCAAGGCTCGTATCCTGGGAATCGTTCCGAATGCGGATTGTAGTGTTCAGTGATTTGACCGCCACCGCAAGCTGGCTTCCGGCTAAAAGATTTCCGTGACAGAATGATGATGATCCGGAACGATCCTGCGCTTTTTCAGTGTGCCTTGGTGCCCATCAATCGATGGCGCAGCGCGTTCGAGGCCATGTCGAACAGGAAGACGACAATGAGGATCAACAGCACCATATAGGCGACGTTTTCCCAGTTGGCGTTGGTGCGCATCGCTTCCCAAAGCTTGAGGCCGATACCACCCGCGCCAACCGCGCCGATAATGGTGGCGCCACGAACATTCGACTCCCATTGGTAGAGGGTCTGGCTGACGAAAACAGGGACGACCTGTGGAATAATGCCGTAGCGATGCGTGAGTACGGTGGACGCACCGGTCGATTTGATGCCTTCGCGCGGCTTGTTGTCGACGTTCTCCAGGCCTTCTGAATAGAGCTTGCCGAGCGTGCCCGTTTCGGTGAGGAAAATCGCGCCGGACCCAGCCAGAGGACCGGGACCGAAGGCGCGGGTCAGAAAGAGTGCCCAGATCAGCATGTCGACCGAGCGCAGAAAGTCGAAGAAGCGCTTCAGGACCTGATTCAGCACCTTGTTCGGGGTGATGTTGCGCGCTGCAAGAAACGCCAGCGGAAAAGCGAACAATGCACCGAGCAGCGTCCCCAGGAAAGCCATCACGATGGTCTGGAACAGTTTTGTCCAGACGTCGCCGTGCTGCCAGGCGCTGTTGTGCCAGATATTATCGAAGGCAAGCGACAGGTTGGATTGGCCGGGCTTCAGTTCCGGTCCCGAAACGATCAGGCTGATGACCTTGCTCGCCGGCTTGCCGAAGAATGGCGATTGGGTGTCGAAAACGAAATTCGCCCAGCCGAGGAAGCGCTTGCGCACCTTGACGCGATCGACCGAAATGCTGACGTCGCCGGCAAAGCCCAGGTCGGCTAGGACGTTGTCGTCGTAGACCGTCATCCAGCTCGGCACGGGGCCGACGAGCTTCGGTGCGCCGCTGGAGACTTCCACCGGCACGCTGATGCCGTGGGCGGTCACCGTCGTCTCCGTTTTGGAGATGGTAACGCTGCGGCTTGTGCCGCTGACCGAAACCGTGACGCTGCCATCCGGATTGTTGATGACCCAATCCGGATGCGGGTTGTCGCCGAGCGGCGAGAAACGCGGATATTTGACCGTGATGCCGTCATCGCCAATGCGCAATTCGGGCTGCACGTCATAGCTTACCCACTGGCTGAGATAGAGGCCGACACGCTCCCAATGGGCATCGGCAAGCAGCTTCGGCAGGTCGAAGAACCAGGTTGCGTAAAGCCCATAGACAAGCGTCGCGATCACGATCATCAGGCCGCCGAAGCGCTGCCGGAAGGAACGTTTGAAATACTCCGGATAACGCTGCTCGATCTCGTGCATCCGGTTGGCGTCGATCACCGTCATGGCGGACCTCAATGCTGCAAAAGGAAGGCGTGCTCACCGACGAGGCGGCGGCGCAGCCATGCGGAGAACTGGTCGACCGCAACGATGGTGATGAAGAGCAGGAGAACGAGAGCCATCGTCTTGGCGCCGAAACCGCGCGAGATGGAGAGCTTCAACTCCTCACCGATACCGCCGCCGCCGACCGCACCGATGATGGTGGAGGCGCGGACATTGATCTCCAGGCGCAGCAGCGCGTAGGAGACGAAGTTCGGCATGACCTGCGGCAGGGCAGCGAAGCGGACGCGCTCCGACCAGCTGGCGCCGACGGCTTTCATGCCTTCATCCGGCTTCATGTCGATGTTTTCGACAACTTCATAGAAAAGTTTGCCGAGCGCACCGATGGTGTGCAGGCCGACTGCAATGATCGCGGCAACCGGACCGATCGACAGGATGGCGGAAAACAGGCCTGCGATAACAATCTCGGGGAACGCGCGGAGGAGTTCCGTCAGACGCTTGGCGATGATGCGCAGCGGATTGGACGGCGCCAGATTGCGGGCCACGAGAAAGCTCAGCGGCACGGCGAAGATGAAGCCGATGATCGTCGAAACGAGCGCGACGTTGATCGTGATGATCATCAGCTCGAAATATTCGGGGATATAGAAGCCGTCCCAGACATAGACGCGACCCTGGGCGAAATTATACTCTTCACCGGTCTTCTGGGTCGCGTTTGCGATATCCAACAGGGCGCGCCAGACGTCATTCCAATCCTTGGGAATGAGCCAGCTCAAAAAATCGAAGAGATGCGGCAGGCGCTCGAGGAAATGGCCGGCATTGCTTTCATCGGCAAACCGCACGGAGGCGATGAAAGCGGCAAGCAGGATCACCAGCCCAAGGCCGGTATAGAAGCGGCGGCGGGCCACCATCTTGCTCCAGGCGTCACCGATTTCACGGGCGCTTTGCTGGGCCGGCGCGTGTGCGTTGGGATCGGCAAAAGTCATGAACGATGTCCGCTTTCTTCGCAACAAAAAGGGCGGCTTGTTACGGCCGCCCTTCAACCGTCAGGATCGATCAACCGCCGATGGCAGCCTTACGAGCATCGATGATGGCGTTGTAGAAGTCAGGCTGAACCTTGGTGTAGCCCTGGTAATCGCCGCCTTCGATGGCTGCGAAGCACTTGGCGTCCTTTGCCGGGAGCTTCATGAAGAAGTCGGTGAGCTTTGCCTGCCAATCAGCGCCGAGTTCGTTGCGAACAACGAGCGGGCCGTTCGGGATCAGGGGCGAACGCCAGACTTCGACGAGCTTGTTCGGATCTACGGTGCCCTTGTCGACAGCCTTGCGGAAGGTGCCGGACGTGTAGCCGTCCTTGAAATCGCCGATGCCGGAGGAGTCGTCAACAGCGATATCGACCTTGCCGTCATAGGCAGCGAGAAGGTTGTTCTCGTGGCCGCCGTTGAACTGCGTGGAAGCGAAGTACTGGTCATTCGGCATGCCAGTGTCCTTCGGGATCTGCGTCAGCGGGATCAGGTAGCCCGAGGTGGAGTCCGGATCGGCGTAGCCGAGCTTCTTGCCCTTGGCGTCCTTGATGTCCTTGATGCCCGAGGACTTCAGAGCGAGACCGATCGAGTGGTAGCCCGTCGAACCGTCCTTCTGAACGGTCGTCAGGATCGGGGTGACAGCCTTGTCGTTCTTGATGGCGATCGCAGCGTAGCCCGAAGCGCCGAGTTCTGCGAAGTCGAGCGTGCCGCCGAGAAGACCCTGGATAACGCCGTCATAGTCGGCAGCCGGGAAGAGCGAAACCTTCTCGAAGCCGAATTCGGTCTTCAGGTGGTCAGCCAGGCAAGCGTAGTTACGCAGGCGATCGGCTTCGTTTTCGCCACCGAGAATACCAATGCGGAATTCCTTGAGGTCTGCAGCATGCGAAACGCCGGCAAGCGCAAACAGCGCCGTCGCGGCAAAGAGTGCTTTCTTCAACATGGTACTCTCCTGATTGACCGGTCTTCCCGGCGATCCCTGGTTAAGAAGACGTGCGCCCATAACGCGGGCTTACGATCGAGGCCGCCCCTCTCAGAGACCGGCCAGCGCCAGCGGTTGCAAGCCGGCGGATTGATTGGCGGCGGCAGCCGCGGGAATGTTGATCGAGGTCGAGGTCATCGTCTCGTCGATGCCGGCGCCATCCTTGTCGGTGCCGTAAATCTGTTTGACGGCTTCAGCCGTCAGTTCGGAGGGCTTGCCGTCGAACACGACGCGGCCAGCAGCCATGCCGACGATGCGTTCGCAGTAGTTGCGGGCGGTATCGAGTGTATGAAGATTGGTGATGACGGTGATGCCTTCGCGCTCGTTGATGTCGCGCAGTGCGTCCATGACGATCTTGGCGTTGAGCGGATCAAGCGAGGCGATCGGCTCGTCGGCGAGCACCATCTTCGGGTTCTGCATCAGGGCGCGGGCAATCGCCACGCGCTGCTGCTGGCCACCCGACAGTGTGCCCGCCATCTGCAAGGCCGTCTGCTCGATGCCGAGGCGCTCAAGGGCGGCAATCGCGTGGATGCGCTCCTCGCGGCTGAAGAGACCAAGCAGGCTCATCGCGGTGGAGCGATGATTGAGACGGCCGAGCATGACGTTTGTCAGCACGTCGAGACGCGGAACGAGATTGAATTGCTGGAAGATCATCGCGCAATCGCGCTGCCAGTTGCGTAGCGCTTGGCCGCCAAGGCTGGATACCTTGACACCGGCGAAATGGATCGAGCCCGATGTCGGCTCCTGCAGGCGGTTGATCATGCGCAGAAGCGTGGACTTGCCCGCACCGGAACGTCCGATGATGCCGACCATCTGGCCCTGAGGAATGTCGAGCGTAACGGAATCGACGGCGGTCTTCTTTCCGAAACGGCGGGTGACATTCTTCAGCTCGAACATCATGCTCTTCCTCATAGTCCAAAGGCGATATGAGGGAGTGCATTAGTCCTGCTTGATGAAGCTCCAATGTCAGTTTTGTGTAAGGACTGTCATAATCGAGCCTTTGACGGACATCGGATCCAGCCGCGGTCGTGTGCCGGATAAACAATAGCGACGAGAACCTGCCAATCGCAGCTGGGGCTGAGCGATTGCACACGAAGTCGGTACGCGAGGTATCGTCATTGCAGTTGACCCGATCACCGGTCGATGGCAGGCAATTCAACGGATATCGGGGATACTGGAGTAAAGCGATGGATCAGGCACTCTTCAAAAGCCTGTGCAAAGACGGGAAGTTCAAAGAGGCGCTCAGTCTCGCCATCCGTGGACACGAGAGCGAAAAGTTCACGCCGAGCCGCTTCTCGATGGACAAGAAGACCGGACAGCCGATCTTCTACCGCGGCAACAAACGCGTCGAGCCGGACGAGACCGGTGAATGGCAGTTGGCGAAGAACCCAAATCCGTAGACCAAAGCCTGGCTTTTCGCGTGGGGCTGCCTTCGTGGACCGAAGAGAAAAGCCCCTGAGCGAACTCAAGGGCTTCGGTCACTGCTCGTAGCGGGCGAGAAAATCTTCGACGCTGAGGTTCCGGAAGTCCTGCAGGGCGACCCGCAGGCGATCATGCTCCCAATCCCACCAGGCGAGCTTGTCCATGCGTTCGCCGACCTCTTTCGGGAACCGCTCGCGGATCAGCTTGGCGGGGACGCCGCCGACGATGGTGTAGGCAGCGACATCCTTGGAGACGACCGCGCCGGCACCGATGACGGCGCCGTTGCCGACCTTGACGCCGGGCAGGATGGTGGCCCCGTGGCCGATCCAGACGTCATGGCCAATGACGACGCGGTTGGAGCGGCGCCATTCGAAGAAGTCGGCCTCCATATCGGCATCCGGCCAATAATCGGCGGCGCGATAGGTGAAGTGATGCAGCGTTGCGCGCCAGGTCGGATGGTTGGTGGCATTAATCCGCACCGAGGCGGCGATGTTGACGAACTTGCCGATCGTCGCGCACCATATCGCACCGTCCTGCATGACATAGGAATAGTCGCCGAACTCGACTTCCTCCATGCGGCAACGCTCCGAGACCTCCGTGAAGCGACCGAAGGTGGCGTTCTTCACCGATGCTGTTTCGTGGAAATAGGGCTCGAGGCCAATCTTGCGGCTCATGCGGCGATCGCATTTCGCGGCGAGAATTTCTGGACGTCGAGAATGCGGTCGGCGACGGCCTCGCGCACCTCTTCATCGTGGAAGATGCCGAGAAGGGCGACGCCCGCCTTCTTCTTTTCCTCGATCATGCCGACGACGAGGGCGCGGTTCCTGGCGTCGAGCGAGGCGGTCGGCTCATCGAGCAGCAGGACGGTGTGCTCGGTGATGAAGCCGCGGGCGATGTTGACGCGCTGCTGCTCGCCGCCGGAGAAGGTGGCGGGCGGAAGCTGCCAGAGCGCTTCCGGCAGGTTCAGCTTCGAGAGAAGGTTTGCCGCCTTCTCGCGCGCCGTTTCAGCTTTCTCACCGCGGGCGACCAGCGGCTCGGCCACCACGTCGATGGCCGCGACACGCGGAACGGTGCGCAGGAACTGGCTGACATAGCCGAGCGTATGACGGCGCACGTCGATCACCGTGCGCGGGTCCGCCGTTGCCAGATCGACGATCTTGTCGTGATGCTTAATGAGAATCTGGCCGCTATCCACGGCATAGTTGCCGTAGATCATCTTCAGCAGCGAGCTCTTGCCGATGCCCGACGGGCCCTCGAGGACGACGCATTCCCCGCATGCGACGGAAAAGGATACATCCGAAACGACCGGCAGCTTGATGCCGTCGCGCAGGTGCATGGTGAAGCTCTTGACGACTTCAGAAACAACGAGTGGCGTTGCCATGATTTCTTTCCTTAGTTTCGCTTGCCGCCGACACCGGTAGCCGGAGTCGGAACAGCATTCGCGATCAGACCTGCAGGATGGAGGAAACGAGGAGTTGCGTGTACGGCTCGCGCGGATCGTCGAGGACGCGATCGGTCAGCCCGTGCTCGATGACATGACCATCCTTCATCACCATCATGCGGTGCGACAGCAGGCGCGCGACGGCGAGGTCGTGGGTGACGATGATCGCGGCAAGGCCGAGATCATTGACGAGGCCGCGCACAAGATCGAGCAGGCGGGCCTGCACCGAGACGTCAAGGCCGCCGGTCGGCTCGTCCATGAAGACCAGGCGCGGGCCGGTCACCAGGTTGCGAGCAATCTGCAGGCGCTGACGCATGCCGCCGGAGAAGGCACGCGGCTGATCGTCGATACGGCCTTCGTCGATTTCGACGCGCTGCAGCCAGTCGATGGCCGTGGAGCGGATGTTGCCGTAGTGACGGTCGCCGATCGCCATCAGGCGTTCGCCGACATTGGCACCGGCCGAGACCGTCATACGCAGGCCGTCAGCCGGATTCTGATGCACGAAACCCCAGTCGGTGCGCATCAGGAAGCGGCGCTCGGCCTCGTTCATGCGGTAGAGGTCGCGATAGGCGCCGTCGCGCATGTGATATTCGACGCTGCCCGTTGTCGGCATCAGGCGAGTCGAGATGCAGTTGAGCAGCGTGGTCTTGCCTGAGCCGGATTCACCGACGATGGCGAGCACTTCGCCGGGCCAGAGCTCGAAGGAGACGTTGCGGCAGCCGATGCGGTTGCCGTAGAACTTCGAGACGTCATTGACTTTGAGAAGCGGGGTGTCGCTCATTCGGCGGCCTCCTGACTGGGTGCCAACATCTCGCCGGCATGCCCGCGGGCGCGGCGGTCTTCGCAATGGTCGGTGTCAGAGCAGACGAACATGCGCCCGCCCTTGTCGTCGAGGATGACCTCGTCGAGATAGACCTCTTCTGCGCCGCAGAGCGCGCACGGCTTGCCGAAGCGCTGGATCTCGAAGGGATAATCCTCGAAATCGAGGCTGACGACTTCGGTATAGGGCGGAACGGCATAGATGCGCTTCTCGCGCCCTGCCCCGAAGAGCTGCAGCGCATCCGACATGTGCATTTTCGGATTGTCGAACTTCGGCGTCGGCGACGGATCCATGACGTAGCGGCCGGCGACCTTGACCGGATAGGCGTAGGTCTTGGAGATGCGGCCGTTGTGCGCGATGTCCTCGTAGAGCTTCACATGCATGAGGCCGTATTCCTCAAGCGCGTGCATCTTGCGGGTTTCGATCTCGCGCGGCTCGAGGAAGCGCAGCGGCTCGGGGATCGGCACCTGGTAGACCAGCACCTGATTGGTCCCGAGCTTTTCTTCCGGGATGCGGTGGCGGGTCTGGATGATCGTCGCTTCCTTGGTGTGCGTCGTCACCGCGACATTGGCGACCTTCTGGAAGAAGGCGCGGATCGAGACCGCGTTGGTCGTATCGTCGGCGCCTTGGTCGATGACCTTCAGCACATCATCCGGGCCGATGATCGAGGCCGTGACCTGCACGCCGCCGGTGCCCCAGCCGTAAGGCATCGGCATTTCGCGCGAGGCGAAGGGCACCTGGTAGCCGGGGATGGCGATCGCCTTCAGGATCGCGCGGCGGATCATGCGCTTCGTCTGTTCGTCGAGATAGCCGAAATTGTACGTGGCCAGATCGGTCATTCCGCAGCCTCCTTGATGGTATCGTCGCCGCCGGTGCGGTTGGCTTCGAATTCGTGGCGCATGCGACGGACCAGATCGAGTTCCGCCTGGAAGTCGACGTAGTGCGGCAGCTTCAGATGCTCGACGAAGCCGGTCGACTGCACGTTGTCGGCATGCGAGATGACGAATTCCTCGTCCTGCGCCGGGGCGGTGATGTCCTCGCCGAGTTCTTCGGCGCGCAGTGCACGATCAACGAGCGACATGGACATTGCCTTGCGCTCGCTCTGGCCGAAGACGAGGCCGTAGCCGCGGGTGAACTGCGGCGGCGCCTTGGACGAACCCTTGAACTGGTTGACCATCTGGCATTCGGTGACCTGGATGGTGCCGAGCGAGACAGCGAAGCCGAGTTCGCGAACATCGAATTCGACCTCGACCTCACCGATGCGGATCTCGCCGGTGAAGGGATGGTTGCGACCGTAGCCGCGCTGCGTGGAATAGCCGAGCGCCAGGAGGAAACCTTCATCACCGCGGGCCAGCGCCTGCAGGCGCAGATCGCGGGTCATCGGGAATTCCATAGGCTCGCGCGTGAGGTCACCGATCTCGTGATCCTCGGGCATTTCGCCATCGCCCTCGATCAGGCCTTCCTGCTCGAGGATTTCCGAAACGCGCATGACGCGGCCGGTTTCCGCTTCGCGAAGCGTCGGTTCCTCGACGGCTTCGTCTGATAGCAGCGATGGGTCTAGGAGGCGATGCGTGTAGTCGAAGGTCGGGCCGAGCAGCTGGCCGCCGGGCAGATCCTTGTAGGTGGCAGAGACGCGGCGCTCGATCTTCATATGGGCGGTGTCGATCGGCTTGCTATAGCCAAAGCGCGGCAGCGTCGTGCGGTAGGCGCGGAGCAGGAAGATCGCTTCAATCACGTCGCCACGCGACTGGCGGACGGCGAGAGCGGCAAGCGTGCGATCGTAAAGCGAGGCTTCGGCCATGACGCGATCGACGGCCAGCGCCAGCTGCGCCACGATCTGGTCGATACCGATAGCCGGCAACGTACGGTCGCCGCGACGGCGATCCGCCAGCAGGCGATGAGCGTTGGCAATGGCGGCCTCGCCCCCTTTGACAGCAACATACATGGGTCACATCTCCGTTGCGGTGATCTTGGTGGTGCGGGGCAGGCAGAGAAAACGGCTGCCCGAGGTCAGCACGATGTCGATGCCGCGCGGGAAGAGGGCGCGGTTCTCCGTCCAGAGGCGCAAGAAGGTATCGGGCAGGCCAAGCGGCGCGATGTCGGTCACGGTCTTGATGCCGGGACCCATCAGCGCCAGCTTGCGGCCACCTTCGATATCAGCCAGTTCGATGACCAGCGTCGTCGAACGGTCCGGATATTCCTGGGTGCCGGCGGCAAAGAGACCGAAGGACGACAGCGGCGTTCCGGCGTCGACGAAGGCGAAGCGCGCTTCGGCCTTCTCCGGCGTGACAGGCGCACCGGTGTGGAAGCCAAGCCATTGCGGCACGGCGGATTTTGCGAGCCCTGATGACAGCCAGACCGGGGTGTCGTGATCGCAGAGCGTCAGCGCGATCGCGCCGCCCGCAACGCCGAGGGGCGCCGGCGGCAGGGCGTCGGGGGCGACCGTCTGGATCGTGCCCGGACGGGCCATCGCATCCATCATCAGCTTGAAGACGCTCTGGGCGTGGAAGACCGGCTCGGCAAAGCCGCCGGCCAACGCATCATTCCTGGGGGCTTCCGTCTTGAGGCTCATCAGTCGTCTCCGCGAACCATGGTGAAGAAATCGACGCGGGTTGCCGCAGTCTCATCGGCCTTGCGGCGATCGGCATCCGCCACGCGTGCGGCGATCGGCTGCAGAAGCGCATGCTCGACGAAGGATTGTGTCGCCTGCTCCTGCCAGAGGGCGTCGAAGATGGCGGAAAACCGGGCCTTCTCTCGATTTGTGCCGAGCGCCTGGGCGTGACCCACGGTGCCTGATGCAAGGCGCACGCTGGCGCGGGTGACCGTCACCTCACCGAGGTTGAACGGCGCACCGCCGCCGCCCATGCGGCCGCGGACCATGACGAGGCCCGTTTCCGGTCCGCGCACCGGCTGGGCCGCAGGTTTTTCCGCCAGCTTGTCCCATGCCTCGACCAGCTCCTGTCGCTCCGCACGCGCAAGCAGGTCGACGACGCGCTTGCGCCCCCCTGCCCCCGGCTCATTCTTTTCCGCTAAGGTCATCGCCACATCCTTAAATGTCTATTGATATAGACAACTATACAAGATATGGTTACGCTTAAATCGGCGACATGACAAGCGTGTGACATCAAGGGGTAAAATGGCTGGGCAGGTACAAAGACAGACGGGCGTGGCGCTGTGGCGGCAGATCGCCGACCGCATTCGCCAGGCGATCAGCGCCGGCGCCTATGACGAGACCGGCATGGTGCCGCCCGAGACGGTTCTGGCGCTGCAGTTCGGCGTCAACCGGCATACAGTCAGAAGCGCGATCGCCGCCCTTGCGCAGGAAGGCATCGTGCGCGCCGTGCAGGGACGCGGCACGCTGATCGAGCGCAAGGAGCGCCTGAACTTTCCGATCACCAAGCGCACCCGCTTTACCGCCGGGATCGGCGAGCAGGCGCGCGAGATGCGCGGGCTGCTGCTTTCCTATTCGGAGGAGAAGGCCGACGCGGACGTGGCGCGCGGGCTGCAGATTCGGCCAGGCGAGCCTGTCATCCGCATGGAAACGGTTCGCAAGGCGGATGGCCGCCCGGTCTCCTGCGCGACGGCGTGGTTTCCAGCTGGGCGCTTCGGCGGCATGCCCGATGCCTACCAGCGGACAGAATCCATCACCAAGGCCTTTGCCGAGCTTGGATTATCCGACTATGTGCGCGCGACCACCGAGATCACCGCCGTCCATGCCGACGAGGCGGATACGGCAGCGCTCGATCTGGCGCCCGGCGCGATCCTGCTGATCACCAAGGCTGTCAACACCGACCTCGAAGGCGTGCCGGTCCAATATGCGATCAGTCGGTTTGCGGCCGACCGCGTGCAGTTCACGATCGAGAATTAGGTCAGTCCGATGCCGGAGGAGCGCTCCCCGGCATCGATCACGAGACCGGCGGCTATCTCCCCGCTTCCCAAGGGAACTTTCCGGCGCCGGCGCCGGGCTCGAAATCCGTGGAGACACTGAGGTCGCGCCAGACCGCATGCTCCTCGGCTCGTACCGCGTCGTTCTGTTCGACACCACGCACCGCATCGCTGCCAAGCAGCAGGCGTAGTGGCGGTTCTGCGACAACGGCCAAATGGATGATCGCAGCGGCTGCCTTTGCGGGATCGCCCGGCTGCTTGCCGTTGTAATCGCGCTGGTAGCGAGCCATCTTGCCGACGGTGTCCTCGTATTCCGGGCGTCCTTCGCGGAGCGTGGTCGAGGCGCCGGCGAAATCGGTCCGGAAGCCGCCGGGCTCGATGATCGTCACCTTGATCCCGAGCGGGCCGACTTCCCTGGAGAGCACTTCGGAAAAACCCTCGACGCCCCACTTGGCCGCCGCATAGGGAGCGCGGCCGGCCGGGCCGATGCGGCCGCCGACGGAGGAAAACTGGATGATGTGACCGGTGCCCTGCTCGCGCATCAACGGCAGGGCCGCCTTGGTGACGATGATCGTTCCGAACAGGTTGGTTTCGATCTGGGCGCGGAAATCGGCAAGGCTGGTGTCCTCGATCGATCCGACATCGCCATAACCGGCATTGTTGACGAGCACGTCGAGCCGGCCGAACGTCTGCACTGCGGCCTTCACGGCTGATGCAGCCGATTGCTCGTCGGTCACATCAAGAGGAATCGTCAAGACATTGTCGGCGTAGCGCTGCTTGATATCCTGAAGCTGCGAGGGATCGCGCGCGGTCGCGACCAGCTTGTGCCCTGCCGCCAGAACCGCTTGCGCAAGGGCCCTGCCCAGGCCACGCGAACTGCCTGTAATCAACCAAACCTGTGACATCCGAAATCTCCTTGATCCGTCGCAAGACCATATAGGCAAGTCGGTTTCATCTTGAAAGAAGGTACCCGTGAGAGCTATACATACCTGATGGTAACTGACCTGAGCGATGATACATTCGATTTCTGCGAGACGCTGACCGATGCGCAGGATGCGTTGGCCCGTGAGATGCTGGAACGCGCCAGCGCCAAATGGCCCCTGCGCGTCATGCACATCCTGGCGGAGGCAAAGGGGCCTTTACGGTTTTCGCGGGTTCTGGAACGGGTCGAGGGGATCAGCCAGAAGGTGCTGACGCAGACGCTGCGGACGCTTGAGAGCGACGGGCTGGTGACGCGAACGCTCTACCCGCAGGTGCCGCCACGGGTGGAATATGAACTGACGCCGCTCGGCGGAGAGCTTCTGGTGGAGGTGGTGACGCTCTGGCAGTGGATCGCCAACCGTCTGCCGGATTTCGAGGCGGCGCGAAAAAAGGCGCCTCAGGCTACGGACACGTCTAAAGGCTGAAAGCCGGTGCCAACAAGGCCGGCGAAGCGCCGCGCAGCAAACGATGCGCGGCGCAATCGATATCAGTGAGCGCCGGACATGTCGCCGAGCACTTCCTTGGAAGCGACGGTGGAGTCGGCGTTGAGCTTGTAGACCATGGGCACACCGGTCGCGAGGTTGACGCCGAGGATCTGTTCCTTGGTCAGCTTGTCGAGGACCATGACCAGAGAGCGCAGCGAGTTGCCGTGGGCGGCGACCAGCACCTTTTCGCCGCGCAGGACGCGAGGCAGGATTTCCGTCAGGTAGTAAGGCCAGACGCGGGCGCCGGTGTCGCGCAGGCTTTCGCCGCCCGGAGGCGGAACGTCGTAGGAGCGGCGCCAAATGTGAACCTGCTCTTCGCCCCACTTGGCGCGGGCGTCGTCCTTGTTGAGGCCGGAGAGATCGCCGTAATCGCGCTCGTTCAGCGCCTGATCCCTGAAGGTCTTGAGGTCCGGCTGACCGACGTTGTCGAGAATGATCTTCAGCGTGTCCTGAGCGCGCTTGAGATCCGAGGTGAAGGCGACGTCGAACTTGATGCCGTAGTCGACGAGGGCCTTGCCGCCGGTGTTGGCTTCCTGAATGCCGAGCTCGGTCAGGTCAGGGTCCTTCCAGCCGGTGAAAAGGTTCTTGAGGTTCCAGTCGCTCTGGCCGTGACGAACGAGGACGAGAGTGCCGCTCATGAAAAATGCCTCCGAAAAAGATTACTTTGAAGAAAGCCCGAGCACGTCGAGCATGGAATAGAGACCGGGCTTCTTGTCGCGTGCCCAGAGCGCTGCCTTGACGGCGCCGCGGCCGAAGATCGAGCGATCGGTGGCGCTGTGCGACATCGTCACGGTTTCGCCCTCGCCGGCGAAGATCACCGAATGCTCGCCGACAACCGAGCCGCCGCGCAGTGTCGCAAAGCCGATGGTGCCCTGCTCGCGTGGACCGGTGTGGCCGTCGCGCACGCGCACGGACTTCGAGGCGAGGTCGATGCCTCTGCCCTTGGCCGCCGCGTCGCCTAGCAGCAGCGCCGTGCCCGAGGGCGCATCGACCTTGCGCTTGTGGTGCATTTCAAGGACTTCGATATCCCAATCGGTCGGATCCAGCGCACGTGCGGCCTGTTCGACAAGGACGCTGAGCAAGTTCACGCCGAGCCCCATATTGCCGGATTTGACGACCCGGGCGTGACGGGCGGCGGCCGCGATCTTCATATCGTCTTCGACAGAGCAGCCGGTCGTACCGATCACGTGAACAATACGCGCTTGTGCGGCCAGCGCCGCGAACTCCACCGTGCCGGCGGGCGACGTGAAATCGAGAACCCCTTCGGCATGGAGAAACGCGGCCAGCGGATCATCCCCGATGATCACGCCATTCGCGCCAAGACCGGCGATCTCGCCGGCGTCCCTGCCAACGAAGGGCGAGCCGGTGCGCTCGACCGCGGCATGCAGCGTTACGCCATCAATGGCGTGGATGAGACGGATAAGCGTTTGCCCCATGCGCCCTGCCGCGCCAACCACAACCAGTTTCATCGCAGCATCGCTCATGTCAGTCGATCATCCTATCAGCGGGCATCCGAGGCGGCTGGCCTCTGCAGATTGTTGAGGCGAGCGTAAAGACCGTCGCTACGCTGCGCAAGGCTGTCGTGATTGCCCTCTTCGATGATCCGGCCCTGTTGCATGACCACGATCTTGTCGGCGCGGACAACGGTGGACAGGCGGTGGGCGATCACGACCACGGTCCGACCAACCATGGCCTCATCGAGCGCCTTCTGAACGGCCGCTTCCGACTCCGTGTCGAGCGCCGAGGTCGCTTCGTCGAGGAGCAGGATCGGAGCATTGCGCACCAGAGCGCGGGCGATCGAAAGGCGTTGGCGCTGACCGCCTGAAAGCGTCACGCCGTTTTCGCCAACCGGCGTGTCGTAGCCTTGCGGCTGCGCCAGGATGAAGTCGTGCGCATAGGCGAGACGCGCGGCGCGTTCGACTTCCGCGTCGGTCGCCTCCTGGCGGCCATAACGGATGTTGTCGCGGATCGTCCCTTCGAAAAGATATGGCTGCTGGGAAACATAGGCCAGTTGCTCCCGCAGCGACTTTTTCGTCACATGCGCAATGTCCTGGCCGTCGATCAGGATTTGCCCGGCCTTCGGATCGTAGAAACGCGGAATGAGCGTAATGATCGTCGATTTGCCCGCACCCGACGGTCCGACTAGCGCCGTTGTCTTGCCGCCATCGGCGACGAGGCTGACATCGCGCAGGACTTCATCGTCACCGTAGGCGAAGGAGACGTTACGGAATTCTATCCTGGCTTGTGTGACGACGAGCGCCTTTGCGCCGGGCACATCGCGCTGATGCGGCACAGTATCGAGGAATTCATAGATCATGCGGGCGTTGACGACGGCACGCTCCATCTGCACCTGAAGGCGAGCAAGACGGCGCGCGGGATCGTAGGCCAGCAGCAAGGCCATTACGAACGAGAAAAAGGCGCCCGGCGGAATATTGTTGTAGATGGTGCGGTAAGCGGCGTAGGCGAGAACGCTGGCGACGGCAAGACCGGCGAAGCTTTCCGTGAGCGGGGCCGTTCGTTCGGACAGTCGCGCGATCCGGTTCGCACGCCGTTCGGCGCTCACGACGAGCCTGTCAACCTTGTCCTCCAACTGGGCTTCCATGGTGAAGGCCTTGACGATAGCGATACCCTGGATGGTCTCCTGCATCGCACCGGCAACGTGGCTGTTGACGTGGATCGCATCCTTGGTTGCCACGCGAAGCCGCTTCGACACGTATCGCAACGCGTAAAGAAGAGGTGGCGCCAGAACGAAAACCGCCAGGCTGAGCAGCGGATCCTGAATGATCATCACGGCGAGCAGAGAGATGAACGTCAGGAGATCGCGCACCGTCGACGTGATCGTCAGGTTCATCACATCGCGGATGCCGCTGATGTTCTGGTTGAGCTGCGCAACAACATGGGCCGATCGCGTCTGGTTGAAATAACCGAGCGACAGCTTCATCAGGTGCGAATAGGCACGCTGCTGATACTGCGCGACAATGTTGTTGCCGATCTTGGACAGAACCACGGCCTGGCCGTAGCTCGCAAAACCGCGCGCGACGAAGGCAATGAAGATGGTAAAACAGATCGCCCAGACGATATCCGCACGCCGATTTGCGAATGCCTCGTTGATCACCGACTTCATGATCCAGGCAGTATACGCCGTCGACAGGGCAACGATGACGAGGCAGCTTATGGCAAAAACATAGCCCCACAGATGCTCACGGCCGTTTTCCGCGATAATGCGCTTCAAAATGCCGGTGATGCTGTCGCTCGTTAGAGGCTTCTGCTGGATGTCCGGTGCTTGCAAAAATCAGTCTTCCTGTGTGTCAGGACACGCATGTCGTCATGGCTGCGCGTTCTCGCCCGGCTCTATAAAGAGTTGACGGCGTTTTGACCAGTACCGCTACGCCCGCCAGCGACGGCCGTCCGTCAAGACGCCGAAGCTCTCGGGCTTGCGGGCATAAGATGAAAGGCCCGCAAGCGCCGCAAGCGGGTGTGTGACGACATAAGTCGGGATCGTCGCAAGCAACGCCGAATGCGGCGCCTTGTCCTCGAACGCAGCCCGGAATTCCGGCTTCTTGAGCGCGGGCAGGATCTTCTGCGAGATACCCCCTGACAGGAAGACGCCACCGCGCGCCATGAAGATCATTGCCATGTCGCCTGCAACGCGGCCGAGGTAGGTCGAGAACAGGCTGATCGTCTCAACGGCAACCTTGTCGGTAGCGGCAAGCGCGTGTGAGGTGATGTCTGCGGGGTCGGAGTAGACGGGCTCGACACCATCCGCCGTGCAGATTGCCCGGTAGAGGTTGACGATACCCCGGCCGCACAGAATCTGCTCCGCAGAAACCCGGCTCTCAATCGTCTCCACATGCGGGAAGATCTGAAGGTCGCGCGCGGTGCGCGGCCCGAGATCGACGTGGCCACCCTCGCCCGGCACGGGAATCCAGGAGCCTCGTGCATGAACAAGCCCCCCGACGCCGAGACCGGTACCCGGACCAAGGACGACACGGGATGCGACCATCTCGCCCGATGCATTGCCAAGGCGCTCGCGGTTCTCGTCAGAGAGGTTGGCAATTGCCAGTGCCTGCGCCTCGAAGTCGTTGACGACGAGCACGTCCTCAATGCCGAGGCCGTCGATCATCGTGCGTGGGCGGACAACCCAGTCGCAGTTCGTCAGCGGTATCTCGTCCCGGCTGATCGGGCCAGCGACAGCAAGGATTGCCGAGCGCGGTCGCAAGCTGCTCTTTTCAAGAATGCAGCTGCGGATCGCATCGTCGATCGTCTCGAAATCGGCGGTGCGGACATTCGGAAAATGGATCTGCTCTGCCGCGGCGTCCGGGATGATCGCAAAACGGGCATTCGTGCCGCCGATATCGCCAATCAGGATTGGGAAAGGCATGGCGGTGTCGCTGGTATCGAGCTGGGGCATGGCAGGTTCCGTACGTGCGCGCAATCAAGCGCCGGTTACGCGTGAAGGGTGGCAATAAGCTTGTCGGCGGTCGCTTCGTTCAGCGCCATCGGGATATCGTAGACGATTGCAAGCCGCATCAAAGCCTTGACATCGACATCATGCGGCATCGGTGTCAGAGGATCGACAAAAAAGATCAGCGCATCGACTTCGCCGGTGGCAATCAGTGCGCCGATCTGTTGGTCGCCGCCCAGCGGGCCGCTTTTCAGGCGGGTCACATCGAGGTTCGGAGCGGCCTCAAGAACCCGGCCGCCGGTCGTGCCCGTGGCAACGATCTTCCATTTCGCGAATGTCTCACGGTTGCGGCGTGCGAACTCCGCCATGTCGTCCTTCTTCTGGTCATGCGCAATCAATGCAAGGCACTTGCCGCCGGCCATGAAAAGGACCTCCGCCTGAAATTCAATCGATTTGACTGCTTCTATACGAAGCGCCCGTCTTTTGAAAGACCGCCGCCAGCACTGGCAATGCGTCACTCGACGGACGGCTTGTCATCCGGCACCGGCCCGATGGCAGGCAGTCCCTCGTCGGACGCCGCGGCAGGCATCACCGCCATCGGCGCGACCGCCGGGGCCTCGGCGGCACCACCGAACGTCGCCGCCTGGATGGAGTCAACGGACGGTGCTGCGAGGACCGCCGAGCAGGCGTTCGGAAGATCAGAGACCATCACTTCGCGCGGCTTGACGGGCTTCGTGCCGGGCTTTGGTGGCTTCGGCGGAGCCCATGGTTCCTTCGTGAACCACCATGCCAGCGATTTGCCGCATCCATCGTCGGCGGACACTGGCGCTTGCGGCTTGCAGGCGGTTGCGCCCGGCGGGCACTTGATGCGGATGTGGAAGTGCGAGTCGTGGCCGTAGATCGGGCGCAGCTTGCCGAGATTGGTGCGATCGCCCGTCCAGGTGTCACACATCTTCTTCTTGATGGCAGGATTGACGAAGATCCGTTCCACCTGGGGATAGCTCGCCGCACGCATCAACAGCCTGGCACGCGATTCGGTCCAGACATTGGGATTGATGGTCAGGAACGCATTCTTCTGCAGCATCGTCGTGAAGGGCAGCGTTTCGCGTTCCTCGACGCTCAGCGGATGAGCGGGCATTGGCGTCAGCCAAATGTCGGCATCAAGTCCGATCTGGTGCGACGCATGGCCGTTAAACATTGGCCCGCCGCGCGGCTGCGAGATGTCGCCGACGAGCAGGCCCGGCCATCCGTCATACTTTGCCGCGTCACGGGACAGCCGTTCCAGCAGCGAGATCATGGCGGGATTGCCCCAACGGCGATTGCGCGAAAGCCGCATGGTCTGCCATGTGGGTCCATCGATCGGCAGCGCCACGGCGCCGGACATGCAACCTTTCGCGTAGAAGCCATAAGGCTGAGCTGCGCCCTGGCTCGGCAGAGAGACGGAGCCGAAAATGGCCTTGGCGCTCCCGGGACTCGGCTGCTTATCTTCGGCGCCGGCATCGCCGGCGACGAGACTTGCACCGAGCATGCCGGCAAATGCCAATTTCAAAAATGTCTGAAAAGTCCTGGTGGTATGGAGAGCCATGCCATGTCCTGAGCGTCTGCGGCGCGCGGCCGAGTGATTTGCGATCGAATCTATCGTGAAAAGCAATTTTGGTGAATCGATGTTTTCACCCATGCCAGCTCGGGCAGCGTGTGAGGCTCAGGCGTTCGCGAGAATGTCGGCGGTTTTGCGCACCCGGGCAAGGCGCGGGAAGATGCGCTCACAGGCAAAGGTCTGCATCTCACCTGAGAACGTCGTCATCGCATCCTCGACGGCGATGACCGCATAGTTATGCGCGAAGGCATCGCGGATGGTGGCTTCAACACCGAAATTGGTGGCGATGCCGGTGAGAATAACGGTCTTGATGCCGCGCCGGCGCAGTTGCAGGTCCATTTCAGTCCCGTAGAAGGCGCTCCATTGATGCTTGGTGATGCGCACGTCGGGCGCAAGGGCCGCGATCTCGGGCGGCTCGCGCAGGGCTTCGGCCGGCAGTCCACCCTGTGGGAAGGCCGCCGGCTCGTCGGTCGGCTGGTTGACAGCATCGGCATAGTCTGCGGAAAATCCGACCGTCACGAAAATCGTGGTGCCGCCGGCGGATTTCAGCGACTTCGCGATTGCGGCCGTATTTTCGATCACCTGCTGGGCGGAATGGGGTGTCACGGGCCTGGAAATGATAAAGCCCTGCAGATCGATGGAGATCAGGGCCGTGGTCTTGGGATCGTAGAGGGACATGAAAGACTCCGGAATAAACATGAGGAAATCCTCACAATTGGAAATATGAGGATGACCTCACAAAAATCAAGCCCCGATCCGATGAGCCGTTCGCCGAAACAGAAGCGCGGGCGGGAACGCGTCGCCGTTCTGACCGAGGCGGCGGCCAAGGTGTTTCTCGATAGAGGCTACGAAGCCGCGACGATGACCGAGATCGCCGCTGAGGCGAAATCCTCGATCGGCTCGCTCTACCAGTTCTTCCCGACCAAGATGCTTCTGGCGGAAGCGCTGCATCTCGAACGGCTGCGGCAGCTCAATGCGGCGCTGGTGGATCTGCATGCAAAGGTGGACGGCAAATGCGCGGCGGAGATCGGCGACGCGATATTCGCCCGACTTGGCGCCTTTCTGGAGGAGCATCGCGAATTTCCGGTGCTGGCGGCGCGCAGGGACATTCCCAAGGAACGCAAGGTGCAATCGCGGGCTGAACTGCGCGGCAATATCACGGCACTGCTGAGGAAGGCCGTGCCGTCGATTGGCGACGACGTGGACCTGCTGGCGGCGCTGGTGCTCGAACTCCTTCGGATCATCGTGACTGCCGCGCACGATCCGGATATCGGAGGCGACCCACGCATGGTGGCGGAACTGCGCGGAATGCTGCGCAAAAGGCTGGAGGAAACGACGACCTGACGGGGAGCATTGGTCACGATCCCGCGAGCCGGACAAAAACTGTTGGCTCACCTGTTTTTCGCCTGCTTTTCGCCTATTGTCGGCGAAAGCAGAAAAACAATCGGGGTTGGCGAATGGCGCTTACGTGGTCGAAACTTGGTGTGGTCCTTTCTCTTCTCGGCGCAATGGCCCTGCCCTTGCAGGCTGTCGCCCAGGAGCCAAATTTCCAGATCGGCAGTTCGGTCATCAGCGAGCTGAAATACAAGCCGGGCTTCAAGCATTTCGACTACGTCAATCCGGATGCGCCGAAGGGCGGTAATCTGCGGCTTTCCGCTTCCGGCACCTACGACACCTTCAATCCGCTGCTTGCGAAGGGGGAAGCGGCGGTCGGCCTGACGCTGCCTTTCGAAACGCTGATGAAATCGGCCGACGACGAGTTGCTCGCCTCCTACGGGCTATTGGCGGAAGGCGTTTCTTTTCCCGAGGACGTATCGAGCGCGACCTTCCGGCTGCGCAAGGAAGCCAAGTGGGCCGATGGAAGCCCGGTGACGCCTGATGACGTCGTCTTCAGTTTCGACAAATCGAAGGAGCTCAATCCGCTCCTGTCCAACTACTACAAGCATGTCGCAAAGGCCGAGAAGACGGGCGAACGCGACGTGACCTTCACCTTCGACGAGAAAAACAACAAGGAGCTTCCCAATATTTTGGGACAGCTGACCGTCGTGCCTAAGCACTGGTGGTGGGAGGGCGCGGGGCCGGACGGCAAGCCGCGTGACATTTCCAAGACGACGCTCGAGCCTGTGATGGGATCCGGCCCCTACAAGATCGCTGCCTTCGCGCCGGGCGCGACGATCCGCTACGAGTTGCGCGACGACTATTGGGGCAAGGATCTCAACGTGAATGTCGGCCAGAACAATTTCGGCTCGATCACCTACACCTATTACGGCGACCGGGACGTGGAGTTCGAGGCTTTTAGGGCCGGCAATAGCGACTATTGGCAGGAAACGCAGGCGGCACGCTGGGCGACCGGCTATGATTTCCCGGCCGTCAAGGACGGGCGCGTGAAGAAGGAAGACGTCCCCAACGCACTGCGCGCCACCGGCATCATGCAAGCCCTGGTACCGAACACGCGCCGCGATATCTTCAAGGATGAAAAGGTTCGCGAGGCGCTGAACTACGGCTTCGACTTCGAGGAACTGAACCGCACCGTTGCATTCAACACCTACAAGCGCATCGACAGCTATTTCTGGAACACCGAGCTCGCCTCCTCCGGCTTGCCCCAAGGCCGCGAGCTTGAAATCCTTGAAAGTCTGAAGGACAGGCTGTCGCCTGCGGTCTTCACCACGCCCTATACCAATCCGGTCGGCGGTGATCCGCAAAAGAGCCGCGACAACCTGCGCAAGGCGATCGGGCTCTTCAAGGAAGCCGGCTGGGAGATCAAGGGCAACCGTATGGTCAACACCAAGACCGGCAAGCCAATGAGCTTCGAGATCCTGCTGTCCAGCCCGATGCTGGAACGCTGGGCAGTGCCTTATACCAACAATCTGAAGAAGATCGGCATCGATGCGCGTGTGCGGACCGTGGATGCCTCGCAATACACCAACCGGGTGCGCAGCTTCGACTACGACATGATCTGGAACGTGTGGGCGGAGACGATGAACCCCGGCAACGAGCAGGCCGACTACTGGGGATCGGGATCGGCCAACCAGCAGGGCTCACGCAACTATGCGGGCATCGCCGATCCGGCGATCGATGCGCTGATCCGCATGGTGATCTTCGCCCCCAACCGCGACGAACAGGTGGCGGCGATCAAGGCGCTCGACCGCGTGCTCCTGGCGGGGCACTATGTGGTGCCACTGTTTTATCGCGGCACGCAGTCGATCGCCTATTGGGACACCATCACGCGGCCGACCGAATATCCGACCTACGCGACCGGCTTCCCTGATGTCTGGTGGTCGAAAGACGCGAAATAGGCGGCCGGCGAGCAGGCTTGCATTGCCGGTGTGAGTGGGCTCCAAATGAACGATGCGAATCAGGGCAAGGCGTAGCGCGCCTGGCCACACGACAAGGAGACCGCACGGATTGAACGGCGATAGACTGGACAGCGCAAGACGCAAGCTCTCCCGGAAGGGCCTTTACTGATGGGTGCCTATATCCTTCGCCGCCTGCTTTTGATGATCCCGACGATCATCGGCATCATGGCCATCTCCTTTACCGTCATCCAGTTCGCCCCCGGCGGTCCGGTCGAGCAGGTAATTGCGCAGCTGACCGGCGATGCGCAGGGTGCGGACTCGCGGCTTTCGGGTGGCGGCGGCGATCTTCTCGGCGGCGGAGGCCTTGATGAAGGCGGCTCGAAATACCGCGGCGCCCAGGGGCTCGATCCTGAATTGATCGCCAAGCTCGAAAAGCAGTTCGGCTTCGACAAGCCGCCGCTGACGCGCTTCGGCGAAATGATGTGGAACTACATCCGCTTCGATTTCGGCGAAAGCTTCTTCCGCAACACCTCGGTGCTGAACCTGATCAAGGAGAAGCTGCCGGTTTCGGCCTCGCTCGGCGTCTGGATCATGATCTTCTCCTACGGCATCTCGATCCCGCTCGGCATCCGCAAGGCTGTCAAGGACGGCTCGACTTTCGACGTCTGGACCTCGGGCGTCATCATCATCGGCTATGCGGTCCCGAGTTTCCTGTTCGGTATCCTGCTGATCGTGCTCTTTGCCGGCGGATCCTTCTACGACTGGTTCCCGCTACGCGGCCTCGTCTCCGACAATTTCGGCCAGCTCGCCTGGTGGCAGAAGCCGCTCGATTATTTCTGGCACCTGACGCTGCCGCTGATCTCGCTTTCGCTTGCCGCCTTTGCAACGACGACGCTGCTCACCAAGAATTCCTTCATCGAAGAAATCAAGAAGCAATATGTGGTGACGGCCCGCGCGAAGGGGCTGAACGAACGGCAGGTCCTCTATGGCCACGTGTTCCGCAACGCCATGCTGATCATCATCGCCGGTTTCCCCGGCGCCTTCATCTCCGCCTTCTTCACCGGCTCGCTGCTGATCGAGAACATCTTCTCGCTCGATGGCCTGGGGCGGCTCGGTTATCTGTCGGTGGTCAACCGCGACTATCCAATCGTGTTTGCGACGCTCTACATCTTCTCGCTGCTTGGCCTGTTCGTCAGCCTGATTTCCGACCTGATCTACACCTGGATCGATCCGCGCATCGACTTCGAGCGGAGGGACGTCTGATGGACACCGCCGCCAATCCGACGACCGCAACGCCGGCCAAGCCGCCGCGCAAGGGACTGCTGTCGCCGACCAACGTCCGCCGCTGGAAGAACTTCAAGGCGAACCGCCGTGGCTACTGGTCCTTGTGGCTGTTCCTTGTCCTATTCGTGCTCAGCCTGTTTGCCGAGTTCATCGCCAACGACCGGCCGATCATCGCTTCCTACAAGGGCGAGATCCTCTTCCCTGTCCTGGTCAACTATCCGGAAGAGAAGTTTGGTGGCTTCCTGGCCGAGACCGATTACCGCTCCGACGTCATCACGGACGAGATCAACGCCAATGGCTGGATGATCTGGCCGCCGATCCACTACTCCTATCGCTCCGTCAACTCGAATATCCCGCATTCTGCGCCGACCGCGCCCTTCTGGCTGATGAGCAAGGAAAAGCGCTGCTCCGGATATCCGCAGGGCACGGCCGATCCAGGCTGCAACTTCGGCAATCTCAACTGGCTCGGCACGGACGATCAGGCGCGTGATGTGCTTGCCCGCGTCATCTACGGCTTCCGCATCTCCGTGCTGTTCGGCCTGGTGCTGACGATCTGCTCGGCCGTCATCGGCGTCACCGCCGGCGCGATCCAGGGCTATTTCGGCGGCTGGACGGACCTCTTGCTGCAGCGTTTCATCGAGATCTGGTCGTCGATGCCGGTGCTCTACATTCTCCTGATCATCGCGGCGATCCTGCCACCCGGATTCTTCGTGCTGCTTGGTATCATGCTGCTCTTTTCTTGGGTCGGCTTCGTCGGTGTGGTGCGCGCCGAATTCCTGCGGGCCCGCAATTTCGAATATGTCAGGGCGGCGCGAGCGCTGGGCGTCGGCAACCGGACGATCATGTGGCGCCACCTGCTACCGAACGCGATGGTGGCGACGCTGACCTTCCTGCCGTTCATCCTGTCGGGCTCGATCACGACGCTGACCTCGCTCGACTTCCTCGGCTTCGGCATGCCGCCGGGCTCCCCTTCGCTCGGCGAGATGATCGCGCAGGGCAAGGCCAACCTGCAGGCGCCGTGGCTCGGGCTGACGGCGTTCTTCACCATGTCGATCATGCTGTCGCTCTTGATCTTCATCGGCGAGGCGGTTCGTGATGCATTCGATCCCAGGAAGACGTTTCAATGAGTGACGCTGCCGAAACACTGCTGTCCGTTCGCGATCTCTCGGTAGCATTCCACCAGGGCGGCGATACATCGATTGCTGTCGATCACGTCTCCTTCGATATCCGAAAGGGCGAGGTCGTGGCGCTGGTGGGCGAATCCGGGTCGGGCAAGTCGGTCTCCGCCAACTCGATCCTGCGGCTGCTCCCCTACCCCGCGGCCAGCCATCCCTCTGGCGAAATCCTGTTCAAGGGCAAGGACCTCCTGAAGGCATCCGACAAGGCGTTGCGCGAGGTGCGCGGCAACGACATCACGATGATCTTTCAGGAGCCGATGACTTCGCTCAACCCGCTGCACACGATCGAGAAGCAGATCGCCGAGATTCTCGAGCTGCATCAGGGCGTGACAGGACAGGCCGCACGCACGCGGATTCTCGAACTCCTCAATCAGGTCGGCATTCGCGAGCCGGAAAAGCGGCTGAAGGCCTATCCTCACGAGCTTTCCGGCGGCCAGCGGCAACGCGTGATGATCGCCATGGCGCTCGCCAACCGGCCGGAGCTTTTGATCGCGGATGAGCCGACGACGGCGCTCGACGTCACCGTGCAGGCGCAGATCCTCGAACTGCTGCGACAGCTCAAGGGCCAGCATGGCATGTCCATGCTGTTCATCACTCACGATCTCGGCATCGTGCGCAAGTTCGCCGATCGGGTCTGCGTGATGACCAAGGGCAAGATCGTCGAGACCGGCACGGTGGAAGAGGTCTTCCGCAATCCGCAGCACGAGTACACCCGGCATCTCCTGGCCTCCGAGCCGCGTGGCGAGCCGCCGCGTACCGATCCCTCGAAGCCCATCGTGATGCAGGGATCGGATATCCGCGTCTGGTTTCCGATCAAGGCCGGGCTCATGCGGAAGGTCGTCGATCATGTAAAGGCCGTCGACGGCATCGACCTTCAGCTGCGCGCCGGCCAAACGCTCGGCGTCGTCGGCGAGTCCGGATCCGGCAAGACAACGCTCGGCCTTGCGCTGACACGGCTGATTTCGTCACAGGGCCGGATCAGCTTCGTCGGCAAGGATATAGCCAGCTATTCGTTTACGGAAATGCGGCCTCTCCGCAACCAGCTGCAGGTCGTCTTCCAGGATCCCTATGGCTCGCTCAGCCCGCGCATGTCCGTCGGCGACATTATCGCCGAGGGGCTCAAGGTGCATGAGCGGTCGCTCTCTTACGAGGAACGCGACCAGCGGGTCTGCTGGGCGCTGGAGGAAGTCGGGCTCGATCCGCTGACCCGCTGGCGGTATCCGCACGAGTTTTCCGGCGGACAGCGCCAGCGCATCGCCATTGCCCGCGCCATGGTGCTGAAACCCCGCTTCGTGATGCTGGATGAGCCGACGTCCGCGCTCGACATGAGCGTCCAGGCGCAGGTCGTCGACCTCTTGCGCGACCTGCAGAAGAAGCATGATCTCGCCTACCTCTTCATCAGCCACGATCTGAAGGTGGTGAAGGCGCTGGCGAACGACGTCATCGTCATGCGCTTCGGCAAGGTCGTCGAACAAGGACCTTCCGCCAAGATCTTCAGTGCGCCCAAGGACGACTATACCAAGGCGCTGATGGCTGCTGCCTTCAACATCGAGGCGGTTCCGACACCCGCCGTCCAACAGTAAAGACTATCATGTCCGCAAAACCACCCATTCTCGTCGATCTGAAGTTCGACCCCGACACCGTTGCCCGCATCCTCAAGACGTCCTTTTTGGATCGCGGCAGCATCAATCTCGCCGATCCCACAAACAGGGATCGCGATCTGACCGACATCGACTATGCGCTTCTCTGGAAGCCGGACGCGGATCTTTTCAGCCGCGCCCCCAATCTCAAGGTCATCTTTTCGGGTGGCGCCGGGGTCGACAGCTTCATGAACCTGCCGGGCTTGCCTGACGTCCCGATCGTTCGCTTCTCCGACCGCAGCCTGACGACACGAATGAGCGAATGGGTGGTGATGCAGTGCCTCATGCATCTCCGGCAGCAGCATCAGCACGACAAAGATCAGCGCGCGCGCATCTGGGGCAAGCTGGTTCCGCCGGAAGCTGCCGAGATCACCGTCGGCATCATGGGCCTCGGCGTGCTCGGACAGGATGCGGCCTACAAGCTGAAGGTGATGGGTTTCAACGTCATCGGCTGGTCGCGCAGCCGCAAGGAGATCGACGGCGTCGAGACATTCGATTTCGGTCAGCTCGACGATTTCCTGTCCAGGACGGATGTTCTCGTCGGCCTTCTGCCGCTAACGCCCGAGACCAGTTGCTTCTATAATGCGGCGCTGTTTTCAAAGCTGCGGCAGGGCGGCGCGCTCGGCAAACCGGTGTTCATCAATGCCGGCCGCGGCAAGAGCCAGGTGCAGAGCGACATTGTCGCCGCGGTTCAGGGCGGCGTGCTCGGTGGCGCCTCGATCGACGTCTTCGCCGTCGAGCCGCTGCCCTCCGATGATCCGCTCTGGGGGCTGGAGAATGTGTTCATCACGCCGCACGATGCGGCGGTATCCGATGAGACAGCACTCTTCCGGCACGTCGAGCGCCAAATCGCCCGCTACGAGAGCGGTGAGCCTCTGCAATTCGTCGTCGACCGGCAGAGAGGTTACTGACGGCAGGAACCATGCCGCGTGCCGTTCGTTTTCCTCCGAGATGAAGCGCAGGGCTGATAAAGCTCACGCGGAAGGAGGAAGGCATGGCTCAGCAGACGGAAGCGCGCTGGGAAAAGCCCGACGGCAAGCTCCACGCCGAAGAGACGATTTCGCCAGTCAAGGCAAGGCAAGGTCGCATGGGCACCCGAGTTCTCATGGTTCTGATCGTCGCGTTGGCGCTTGCCTTCATCGTATGGATCCCCGTTGAAATCTGGGGCAAGAAGGAGGCCGCGGAGGTCGTTTCGCAGCAACCTGGACAGCAGATTCAATCGCAACAGCCGGCACCGGCTACGCCGAATGCCCCCGCGCAATAGGAACGGGGCGGGTCAGGCGGTCACAAAAGGCATCCTGCCGGACGGCCGGCGGGATGCTTTTCTGATTGCTCTGGACTTTACCGGCTGATTTTTCGATAAGAAAGCGCACGAGCCGGTCTTCGTGCGTCGGCTTATGACGCGATGTGTCCGGTTTGGGAATGGGCGGAGTTCATGGCCAAGACCGATATCGCAAGGCGCGTTTACAATCACACCTGGAAGCTCGATCCGATTGTTCGCAGCCTGATCGACACAGATTTCTACAAGCTGCTCATGCTGCAGATGATCTGGAAGCTCTATCCTGACGTCAACGCCACATTCACGCTGATCAACCGCACCAAACGCGTGCTTTTGGCCGAAGAGATCGATGAGGGCGAGCTGCGCGAGCAACTTGATCATGCGCGTTCGTTGCGCCTTTCCAAGAAAGAGATGATCTGGCTCGCGGGTAACAGCTTCTACGGGCGCGCGCAGATCTTCGAGCCCGAATTCCTGGCCTGGCTTTCGCATTTCCAGCTGCCCGAATACGAATTGTCGAAGCGCGATGGCCAATATGTACTCGACTTCCACGGCTCGTGGAAGGACACGACCATGTGGGAAATTCCAGCACTCGCGATTGTCAACGAGCTTCGGTCGCGCTCCGCCATGAAGGCGCTCGGGCCGTTTACGCTCGATGTGCTCTATGCCCGTGCCAAGGCACGGATGTGGGAAAAGGTGGAGCGCCTGCGCGCATTGCCGGGGCTACGCATCTCCGATTTCGGCACGCGCCGCCGCCACAGCTTCCTGTGGCAGCGCTGGTGTGTCGAGGCGCTGAAGGAAGGCATTGGTCCCGCCTTCACGGGCACCAGCAACGTCCTGCTCGCCATGGATTCCGATCTCGAAGCCGTGGGCACGAACGCCCACGAGCTGCCGATGGTGGCCGCGGCACTTGCCCAAACCGACGAGGAACTGCGTCGTTCGCCCTATAAGGTGTTGCGAGACTGGAACAAGCTCTACGGCGGAAACCTGCTGATCGTCCTTCCGGATGCCTTCGGCACCACCGCCTTCCTGCGCGATGCGCCCGAATGGGTCGCTGATTGGACGGGTTTCCGCCCGGATAGCGCGCCGCCTATCGAAGGCGGTGAGAAGATTATCGAATGGTGGAAGAAGATGGGCCGCGATCCGCGCCAGAAGCTGCTGATCTTCTCGGACGGGCTTGATGTGGATGCCATCATCGACACCTACAAGCACTTCGAAGGCAAGGTGCGCATGAGCTTCGGCTGGGGCACCAACCTCACCAACGATTTTGCCGGCTGCGCGCCGACCGAGATCTCCGGGCTCAATCCCATCTCTGTCGTCTGCAAGGTCATCGACGCCAACGGCCGCCCCGCCGTCAAACTGTCAGACAATCCGCAGAAGGCGACCGGCGACCCGGCCGAGGTTCAGCGGTACCTGAAGTTCTTCGGATCCGAAGATCGCGTCGATCAGGCGGTGCTTGTCTAGGCGCTGCCTGCGCAATCTCTTCAGAGCCGAGCCGGGAGCGAGATACAAGCTGGCAAAACGCGGTCACGGTCCCCATCTAGGAGGCAAGGCGCGGGCTGCCGATGGTTCACGCGCATCATTTCGCTGAAAGGACGATCCAATGACTGTAGAGCGTGCGGTACTGGCGGGCGGTTGCTTTTGGGGCATGCAGGATCTCATCAGGCGCTATCCGGGCGTCGTCTCCACTCGCGTAGGCTACACCGGTGGTGAAGTAGCGAACGCTACTTACCGGAATCACGGAAACCACGCCGAGGCGATCGAGATCATGTTCGATCCCGCGAAGATCAGCTACCGCGACATTCTCGAGTTCTTCTTCCAGATACACGATCCCACGACACTCAACCGGCAAGGCAATGATCTCGGCGCCAGCTACAGATCGGCGATATTCTACGCCAACGACGAACAGCGGCTAACCGCCGAAGACACCATCGCTGATGTGAACGCATCAGGCCTGTGGCCCGGCAAGGTCGTTACCCAAGTGGTTCCGGTAAGCGATTTCTGGGAGGCCGAACCGGAGCACCAGGACTATCTGGAGCGCATTCCGAACGGCTACACCTGTCACTTTGTCCGACCGGGGTGGAAGCTACCGAAGCGCGAGCAGAGCGCAGCTGCTGGCGGCTAGGACCGGCGATCCTTCCGTCGCTCCTTTCTCAACGCCGGATTGGATCTGACTGACAGAGGCCTTACCTCCGGGCAAAGGCATTTTGCAGCGGCTGCAGCTTGCACGGGTGCGTCCGCCGTAATGGTCTTGGTGGTCCGAATGGTATTGCGAAGGCCTTTCCTCCGGCCGCCGCCCCGAGTTCCAGTGCATGATTGAAGCGGGAACATCGAAGCCCACGCCCTGCGATGTCGTCGTGGTCCATTCGTTCAGCCGGTTCTTCCGTGACCATTTCGAGCTGGAATTCTACGCTCGCAAGCTCGCCAACACGGCGTGAAGCTGGTCTCGATCACACAGGAAATGGGCGATGACCCCGTGCACATCATGCGCGCCTTGAAGGAGAACGCACGGCAAGGCTTCTGGAACGGCTCGCTTCCTCCGAAATGGCGGACCGCTAGCGATGAAAGCGGGCAATTCGTTTTCGCCATAGCCCTCTGATCGAGATTATTGAAACGCGACCCGCGGCGCATCAGCCCGATTCAAGCTGGCCGGTCCAACGGTTTCGTCCTGCCCAGTATGGACAATTCGGGCAAGCCCCGCCGCTCGGATAGTCGATCCCCTCCTCATGGGGGCAACCCAGGATTTGCTCCGTCATCGCCACCGATCGCACCTCGTGACCGCGCAGGAACGTTGCGATCTCGACAAGGATCGTTTCGTTCGTCCGCACATCGCCGAAATCGACGAACCATCGGCGCAGTTCGGACGGATCGGATTGCGGTGCCGGGATGATGCTGGCGGCCGCCTTGGTGGCGCGGCGGTTGTCGGGACCATAGAAGGCGATCGTACCAACAGGATAACCCCCGACGCCTCGCTTGGCCTTTTTCTCGAGCCATTTCCTTGGCTGCCAGCCCAGTTTCATAGCGGCTGCTCCTTTCCGCGCTTCACGAATCTGCGCCATCCAGTATATAGAGTTCCAGAGCGGCGCGCATGGATCAAGGACATGGCCCACGGAAAGCGGCATCGGCCCGGAAAGCCGGCGGCGGTCGACGACCTGGAGAAGCAAGCGATTGTCACGGCCCGCGAGACCTTCATTCGTGACATCCTGAAGCCGCGCTTCCTGCCCGAGATCCGACCGGCCGAGTGGAACTATGCGATTGATATTCAGATGTGCCCTTCGCCCGTCTCGACCGGACGGGACCGGACGCTTCGACATCCAGTGGATGCGGCATACTGGAAAGTGGTGGCGGCGGCATACCGGGGTCAAGCTGACCGAAGCGCTCCACATCCTCGAAACCGATTGTATTCTGCATTCCCATTGATGCGAGATGTGTTGTCCGCCAACAATTCGATCCCGTAAGCGCACATCGACGCCAGCAGGGCAGCCGCACCCCGATGTTCTGACCTGACGGCCGATGCTGTTACCCGCTGACAGTCACCGACCAGATGTCACGCCACCTGCTTGCCTGCGAGGCCTTTGAATCGCCAAAGGAGGTGGGTGTGTTCGAGGCGTTCGGCCGATTGTTCGCCAAGCATGGCCTGCCGAACGCAATCCGCAGTGACAACGGCCTGGCTATTCGTGGCCGTTCCCCGACAGACCGCCCAAGCACGACCTCAGCACATGGACCGTCACCGATGACTGGCCCGATCCAGTTCCTGTCACGGAAGCCGAGATCGAGGTGTTCGAGCGATTGTTCGGGACCTGTTCGATGAACTCTTTGGCGCATCTGATCCTTGATAAATGCGGCAATATGCCGTATATAATCAAGGCAAGGAGATCAGCCATGCCCAGACCCACGAGTGAAGTCGAAACCGCCCGCCTTGAGGCGCGGGTGCCCGTCAACGTCTATGAGCAGATGCAGCGCGCCGCACGGCTGCGCGGCATGACCCTGACCGGCTATCTTATCGCGACGGCAGGTGAGGATGCCCGCCGCACTGTCGAGGAAGCCGACGTGCTGCGTCTGGCTGCCGAGGATCAGGTGCGTTTTGCCAAGGCCCTGATCGATCCGCCCGCGCCCAACGCCCGTCTCGCCCGCGCCGCAAAGCGTCATGCTGATCTGATCGCGCCCCGGTGAGTGCAAGGTTTGCTATAGAGCCGCTTGCCAAAGCTCACCAGCGTAAGGCGTTCTCGTGTGGCAATGAACGGATCGACCGCTATTTCCGCGAGGTCGTCACGCAGGACATCAAACGTCGATACGCAACCTGCTTCGTTGCCCGCGACCTTGAGACCGACCGGGTTGCGGGCTTCTACACGCTCTCATCGAGCAACGTGCCGCTCATGGCCGTGCCGGAACCGCTAGCGAGCCGATTGCCGCGCTACCCTACCGTTCCGGCCGTGCTGATCGGCTGGCTTGGCCGCGATCAGTCCTATGCGGGGCTTGGACTCGGCGAAGCCCTGTTGTTCGACGCTATCAAGACAGTCGCCGAAGCACCGATAGGCGCTCATGCCATCTTCGCCGATGCCATCGATGAGAAGGCCGCAGCCTTCTACGCGGCCTTCGGGTTCACCGCGCTGATTGATCGACCCAATACGCTTTATCTGCCGGTTGGGACAGCGCAGCGATTATTGTCGGGAGAAACGCCATGACATCTCCGAGCGAGGGCAAATCTCTACCTCATGTGGCGCTGCGCGCCGCCCTTTACCTGCGCGTCTCGACGGCGCGGCAGGCCGAGCGTGATGTCTCCATTCCCGACCAGAAGCGGCAGGGCGAAGCCTATTGCGAGGCGCGCGGCCTGCAACTGGCCTAGACCTTCATCGAACCCGGCGCGTCCGCGACCAATGATCGCCGCCCCGAGTTCCAGCGCATGATCGAGGCGGGCACGTCTAAGCCCGCGCCGTTCGATGTCGTCGTGGTCCATTCGTTCAGCCGCTTCTTCCGCGATCACTTCGAGCTTGAGTTCTATGTCCGCAAGCTGGCGAAGAATGGCGTGAAGCTGGTTTCGATCACGCAGGAAATGGGGGATGACCCCATGCACGTCATGATGCGGCAGATCATGGCGCTGTTCGATGAGTACCAGTCCAAGGAAAACGCCAAGCACGTCATCCGGGCCTTGAAAGAGAATGCCCGGCAAGGCTTCTGGAACGGCTCGCTTCCGCCTATCGGCTATCGCACCGTCGCCGCAGAACAGCGCGGAGCGAAAACCAAGAAAAAGCTGGAGATAGACCCGCTGCACGGCGACACGGTGCGGCTGATCAACCGGCTGGCCGTGCATGGTGACGGCACCACTGGCCAGATGGGTGTCAAGAACATCGTCTGATTGTAATGGCGGACAGAGAGGGATTCGAACCCTCGGTACGCTTTCACGTACACACGCGTTCCAGGCGTGCGCCTTCAACCACTCGGCCACCTGTCCTTTGGCGGTCTGCATCTGCGAAGATGCAAATCGTCGGAACGGCCGCGATATATACCGATGAATTTTTGCCGATCAACCCAAATCTAACAGTTTTTTGACTTCTTCCAGTAAAAGTGCGGCCAAGCCCTCCATTGCAGTCCCACCCGCCAGCTACTATGATTTGTTGTAGGTGCAAATGGCGCGGCTGGTCGGGCAAAATGCTCGGCGCGTTTGGTAGCCGGAGAGATCGATGCGTTTCCTTTTGCGTTTGGCAAGTCTTGTTGCGCTGGCCGTTGCCGTCATTGCCGGAACGATCGATTCCATCCAGTCCGTTGCCGCATCTTCCGTTGTCGTCACGCCGATGGGCGACGCGTGGCAGGACCTCAGCCCTTCCTCGCTGGAAACGCTGCAATCGACCATCGCCTACTATATCCATCCGCGCTTTTACACGCTTGCCTTCCAGTGGCTGATGCTCCAGCCCGCCTTCGCCGTGTTTCTGGTTCTGTCGCTGCTGTTGTGGATGGCGGGTTACAAGAAGTCGCCGGTGGCCGGCCGCTTTGCGGCATAACAAATGGCCTTGGCCCGGAATTTGAACGAAGACTTCGGCTCAGCATCAGACCAATTTTGACTGCCCGACTGACTACAAAAACCGCAACCCAACGATGATTTTGTTCAAAAATCAGCCCGCCTGAGCTGATTTTTGGCAATTGCGGCAAATTTTTACCAGCCGAAAAATTTCTCGTGAATTTTTTTTTGAGCCATGCAAGGATGCGCCCAGCCAGGCCTCCGGGGGGAGGTCGGTGGTTCCGCAGACACGCCTGAAACAGGCTTGCGGGAGGACCCAAACAAATAGAAACAATAGGGCTGCAACTCATGAAAAAATCCCTTCTGACTCTCCTGGGCGTGGCTGCAATGTCCACGACGGCGCTGGCCGCCGATGTCAAGCCGGCGCTCGTTTACGGCACCGGCGGGAAGTTCGATAAGTCTTTTAACGAAGCAGCCTTCAATGGCGCTGAGAAATTCAAGAAAGAAACCGGGATCGCTTATCGCGACTTCGAGCCGACCGGCGACACCCAGGGCGAGCAGGCGATCCGCAACTTCGCGAGCCGCGGCTTCAACCCAGTTATCGCTGTCTCCTTTGCGTGGACCTCGGCCATCGAGAAGGTCGCAGCTGAATTCCCCGACACCAAATTTGTCATCGTTGACGCCGTTGTCGACAAGCCGAACGTCCGTTCTGTCGTCTACAAGGAAGAAGAAGGTTCCTTCCTCGTTGGTACTCTCGCAGGCCTCGCTTCGAAGACCGGCAAGGTCGGCTTCGTCGGCGGCATGGACATTCCGCTGATCCGCAAGTTCGAATGTGGCTATGAGCAGGGCGCACGCTCCGTCAAGTCCGATATCGAGGTGTTCCAGAACATGACCGGCACGACGGGGGCTGCCTGGAATGACCCGGTCCGTGGTGGCGAGCTCACCAAGAACCAGATCGATCAGGGCGCTGACGTCATCTACGCTGCAGCAGGTGCCACCGGCCTCGGCGTCCTGCAGACGGCTGCCGACAACAAGAAGCTCTCGATCGGCGTCGACAGCAACCAGAACCACCTTCACCCGGGCTCCGTCCTCACCTCGATGGTCAAGCGCGTCGACCTCGCCGTCTACAACGGCTTCAGCGACGTCAAGGCTGACAAGTTCACGGCTGGCGTCCTGGCGCTCGGCGTCAAGGAAGACGGCGTCGCCGCCGCCGTGGACGAGAACAACAAGGCCCTGATCACGCCTGAAATGCAGGCTGCGCTCGACAAGGCCAAGGAAGGCATCATCGCGGGAACCGTCAAGGTTCACGACTACACGACGGACAACGCTTGCCCGAAGTGATCCGTGACTGAGACGGGCGTATGGCGGAGTTTTTTCGCCATACGCCCTTTTCGTATTTGGAGCCTGCTGTGACAGACACGCCCGCTATCGAACTTGTGGGCATCGACAAGAAATTCGGTGCCGTTCACGCCAACAAGGACATCAATCTTACCGTCGCCAAGGGCACGATTCACGGCATCATCGGGGAAAACGGTGCCGGCAAATCGACCTTGATGTCGATCATCTACGGATTCTATCATGCCGACGCCGGCGAAATCCGCGTCAACGGCAATCCCGTCACCATCAAGGACAGCCAGGCTGCGATCGCGGCCGGGATCGGGATGGTGCACCAGCACTTCATGCTGGTCGACAATTTCACGGTGCTAGAGAACGTCATGCTCGGCGCCGAGGGCGGCGCGCTGCTCGCCAGGGGCGTTTCTTCCGCGCGCGCCGAATTGCGACGCCTGGAGAAGGACTACGGCCTCGAAGTCAATCCCGATGCGTTGATCGAAGAGCTTCCGGTCGGGCTGCAGCAACGCGTCGAAATCCTGAAGGCCATGTACCGCGGCGCCGAGATCCTGATCCTCGACGAGCCGACGGGTGTGCTCACTCCTGCTGAAGCTGACCATCTTTTCAAGATCCTTCGCGTCCTTCGCGACCAGGGCAAGACCGTCATTCTGATCACCCACAAGCTGCGCGAGATCATGGCGATCACCGACACGGTATCGGTCATGCGCCGCGGCGAGATGGTCGCAACCCGCAAGACATCCGAGACGACGGTCGAGGAGCTTGCCGAACTGATGGTCGGCCGCCGCGTGCTTTTGCGCGTACAGAAGGGTGAAGCCAATCCGGGCAAGGTGATCCTGTCGGCCCGTAACCTGACCGTTAAGGACAATCGCGGCGTTACCATGGTCGACAACGTGTCCTTCGATGTCCGCGCCGGCGAGATTGTCGGCATTGCCGGCGTCGCCGGCAATGGGCAGTCCGAGCTACTGGAGGCGATATCAGGTATCCGCAAGCCGCATTCCGGCGAGATTTTCCTCGACGGTCATCCGATCGACAAGGCCGATCCGGCGCGGCTGCGCGAGCTTGGTCTTGCCCACATTCCGGAAGACCGGCATCACATGGGGCTGGTGCTGAAATTCGAGGAATACGAGAATTCCGTTCTCGGCTACCATCGCAATCCCGGCTACAGCAAGGGTCCGCTGCTCGACCTCGACGCGATCCGCAAGGACGCGATGGAGAAGATCGAAAAATACGACATCCGTCCGCCGAATCCTCGGCTGAAGACCGCTAACTTCTCCGGCGGCAACCAGCAGAAGATCGTCGTAGCGCGCGAAATCGAGCGCGATCCGACGGCGCTGATCATCGGCCAGCCGACCCGCGGCGTCGATATTGGCGCCATCGAATTCATTCACCGCCGGATCATCGAGATGCGCGACGCTGGCAAGGCGATCCTGCTCGTCTCTGTCGAACTCGATGAAATCCGCGCCCTTTCAGACCGTATCCTTGTCATGTTTGCCGGCCACGTCGTCGGCGAGAAGACGCCCGATGCCGGTGAACAGACCCTCGGCCTGATGATGGCCGGCATTGCCGCGTGAGGCCTTGATGAGCACTGCTTCCGTTCCACTTCCAAATTGGATCAACTACGGGCTCATCCCGCTGTTGAACCTGCTCGTCGCCTTCCTGATCTCCGGCTTCGTCGTCTGGCTGATCGGGGAGAGCCCGCTAGCGGCCCTGTCACTGCTGATCGAGGGCGCGCTCGGCAGCGGCGAAGGCATCGGCTTTACGCTCTACTACGCGACGAGCTTCATCTTCACCGGCCTCTCCGTTGCTGTTGCCATTCATGCTGGCCTGTTCAACATCGGTTCGGAAGGCCAGGCCTATCTTGGCGGTCTCGGCTGCGCACTGGTGGCGCTGGCGCTCGACCACTATGTCCCGTGGTACGTGACAATGCCGGTTGCCGTGGTGGGTGCCGGCCTCTTCGGCGCCGCCTGGGCCTTCATCCCCGCCTTCCTGCAGGCAAAGCGCGGCAGCCACATCGTCATCACCACGATCATGTTCAACTACATCGGCGCGGCGCTGATGGTGTATTTGCTGGTGCATGTGCTGATCGTGCCCGGCAAAATGGCTCCGGAAACCCGGACCTTCCTCGAAGGCGGGCAGTTGCCGAAGCTCGGCTGGCTGATGAACCTGTTCGGCGCCAAGCTTGGCGCAGCCCCCTTCAACGTCTCGTTCCTCATCGCGCTTGCTGCCGCCTATTTCGTCTGGCTGCTGATCTGGCGCACCAAGCTCGGCTTCGAGATGCGCACACTCGGCGTCAGCCAGAGCGCTGCGGCCTATGCCGGCATCCCCTACGCCCGTATCGTCATGATCGCCATGCTGCTGTCCGGCGCGCTGGCCGGCATGATGGCGCTGAACCCGGTCATGGGATCTTCTGCACGTCTGCAGGTGGAGTTCGTCGGCGGCGCCGGCTTCGTCGGCATTGCCGTGTCGTTGATGGGGAGAAATCACCCGGTCGGGATCATCTTCTCCGCGATCCTCTTCGGCATCCTCTACCAGGGTGGTGACTGGATCTCCTTCGAGATGCCCAACATCACGCGCGAAATGATCCTGGTGATCCAGGGGCTCGTCATCCTCTTTGCCGGCGCGCTCGAATATATGTTCCGCCCCGCGATGGTTCGCGTCTACCAACAGTTCAAAGCCGCGTGAGGGGAACGGACGATGGATTATTATGACATCTTCATCAGCGTCCTGAGCTCCACGATCCGCCTGTCGATCCCGCTGATCTTCACGGCGCTGGCAGGGCTGTTTTCCGAGCGGGCCGGCATCTTCGATATCGGCCTCGAGGGCAAGATGCTCGGCTCGGCATTTGCAGCGGCCTGCGTCGCTTATCTGACCGGTTCGCCATGGCTCGGCCTCGGCGCCGGCATCGTCTGCTCCGTGGCGCTCAGCCTCGTGCACGGCTTCGCCTCGATCACCAACCGCGGCAACCAGATCATCTCGGGTGTGGCGATCAACTTCTTCGTCGCCGGTATCACGATCGTTCTCGGCGGCGCATGGTTCGGCCAGGGCGGCCGCACGCCGCAGCTGCTTCCCGAGGCTCGCTTTGTGCCGATCGCGCTACCTGGCGCCGATGCCATCCGCGAAGTTCCGATCATCGGTCCGCTTTACGCCAACGTGATCTCGGGCAACAACATCCTGACCTATCTCGCCTTCCTCGCGGTCCCGCTTTCCTGGTGGATTCTCTATCGCACGCGCTTCGGCCTGCGACTGCGCGCCGTCGGCGAGAATCCGGGCGCGGTCGATACGGCGGGCATTTCGGTAAGCTGGCTGCGCTATCGCGCTGTCATGTGCGCAGGTATCCTCTGCGGCTTCTCCGGAACCTATCTGGCGATCGCGCAGTCGGCGGCCTTCATCAAGGACATGTCGGCCGGTAAAGGCTACATCGCACTTGCGGCGCTGGTCTTCGCGAAATGGAAGCCGGTGCCCGTCATGTTCGCCTGCCTGCTCTTCGGCTTCCTCGATGCGCTGGCAAACTTCATGCAAGGCAAGCACGTTCCTCTGATCGGCGAAGTTCCGGTGCAGATCTTCCAGGCACTGCCCTATATCCTGACCTGCGTCCTGCTCGCCGGCTTCATCGGCGTGGCGATCCCGCCGAAGGCGGGTGGTGTCCCCTATACGAAGGAGCGTTGAGAACATGTCCCACGATCTTTTCGAGGCCGCTCGCGGAGCCATGGCCTTCGCTCATGCTCCCTACTCGAAGTTCCCCGTCGGCGCGGCGATCCGCGCCGAGGACGGCAAGGTTTATACCGGCGCCAACATCGAAAACCTGTCCTTCCCGCAGGGTTGGTGCGCGGAGCCGACCGCCATCAGTGCCATGATCATGGGTGGCGCCAAGAAGATCGTCGAAATGGCTGTCATCGCCGAGAAACTGCCGCTTTGCCCGCCCTGCGGCGGCTGCCGGCAGAAGATCTCGGAGTTCGCTTCCAAGGACACGAAGATCTATCTTTGCGATGAGGTCGGCGTGAAGAAGACGATGACTATGGAAGAGCTACTGCCCTTCAGCTTCGAGACCGAACTTTGATGAGTGTCGCTCTCGATGTCCTTGCAGGCAAGCTCGGCGGTCTTTCGCCTCGGGTGGGCATCGTGCTTGGTTCGGGCCTCGGTTCGCTGGTCGGCGAGCTGAAGGACGCGCACCGCATCCCTTATCATGACGTGCCGGGCTTCCCGGTCAGCGCTGTCTCCGGCCATGCCGGAGAAGTCGTCGCCGGTTCGCTTGGCGGTGTACCTGTGGTGATGTTGTCCGGCCGAGTTCATTTCTACGAGAAAGGTGACGCAGGCGCGATGCGACTGCCGATCGAAGTCCTGAAGGAACTCGGTATCGGGACCCTGATCCTGACCAATTCCGCGGGTTCGCTGCGGGACGACATGCCGCCCGGCTCGGTGATGCAGATCACCGACCACATAAACTATTCCGGCATGAATCCGCTGATCGGCGAGGAGAGCGACCGCCGCTTTGTCGGAATGACCAGTGCCTACGATACGGACCTTGCCGACAGGATGCGCAAGGCCGCCGAGACGCTTGGCATCCCCTTGTCGCAAGGCGTCTATATGTGGTTCTCCGGCCCGAGCTTCGAAACACCGGCCGAAATCCGCATGGCCCGCATCCTCGGTGCAGACGCGGTCGGGATGTCGACGGTACCGGAGGTCATTATCGCACGAATGCTGGGCTTAAGGGTTGCAGCAGCGTCGGTAATCACCAACTATGGAGCGGGCATGACCGGCGGCGAACTGAGCCATGAGGAGACCAAGGATATGGCTCCGATCGGCGGAGCTCGCCTCGCCGCCATACTGAAAGAAATGATTGCAGGAGAACGCGAACAATGACCAACCATTCCAGCAAGGAAACGGCCGCCGTCGCCCTCTCCCTCCTCGATCTCACGAACCTCAAGGACGATTGCACCGAGGCGCAGATCGACGCGCTGTGCGCCCGGGCCCAGACCCCCTATGGCAACACGGCAGCGATCTGCATCTGGCCGCGCTTCGTCGCTCGCGCTCGCGCCGTACTCGGCACAGGCCATCCGGTGCGGATTGCGACGGTGGTCAACTTCCCGTCGGGCGAGATGGAGGTGGCCGACGTTGCCGCCGAAACCCGCGAGGCGATTGCCGATGGCGCCGATGAAATCGACCTCGTCATCCCCTATCGCAAGTTCATGACCGGTAGCGGCAAGGCCGTCACCGACATGGTTGCCGCCGTCCGTGCCGAGTGCAAGGATCCGATCGTGCTGAAGGTCATTCTCGAGACCGGCGAAATCAAGGACGCGGCGCTGATCCGTCGCGCCTCCGAACTCGCGATCGAGGCGGGTGCCGACTTCATTAAGACCTCCACGGGCAAGGTCTCCACCAATGCGACCCTGGAAGCGGCCGACATCATGTTGCGGGTCATCCGCCAGAGTGGCCGAAAGGTCGGCTTCAAGCCGGCAGGCGGTATCGGTTCGGTGGCAGATGCAGCGCTTTATCTGAGCCTTGCAGAAACGATCATGGCACCCGACTGGCCGATGCCATCCACCTTCCGTTTCGGCGCATCGGGGTTGCTCGACGACATTCTTGCCGTTCTCAGCGGCACGCAATCCGCAGCCGCCGTCGCTTCGAGCTATTGAGATGATCCCGCAGGAGATCATCCGCCAGAAACGAAACGGCGGAACGCTTTCCAAAGAGGATATCCAATCGTTCATTGCCGCGCTTGCGTCCGGTCAGCTCTCCGAGGGGCAGATCGGCGCCTTCGCCATGGCGGTCTGGTTCAAGGGCATGTCGCGCGACGAGGTCGTGGCTCTGACGCTTGCGATGGCGCACTCGGGCGACATGCTGAGCTGGGCAGACACCGACCGACCGATCGCCGACAAGCACTCGACAGGTGGCGTCGGCGACAATGTCTCGCTGATGCTGGCACCGATCGCGGCAGCCTGCGGACTGGCCGTTCCGATGATATCAGGTCGTGGTCTTGGCCATACCGGCGGGACACTGGACAAGCTCGAGGCTATTCCCGGCTATACCATCACCCCTGACGCCATGCTCTTCCGCAAGGTCGTGAAGGATGTGGGCTGCGCCATCATCGGCCAGACCGGAGCCCTTGCGCCTGCGGACGGCAAGCTCTACGCGGTTCGGGATGTCACGGCGACAGTCGATTCCATCCCTCTCATCACCGCCTCCATTCTTTCGAAGAAGCTGGCGGCCGGGTTGCAGACCCTGGTGCTCGACGTCAAGGTCGGCACGGGCGCATTCATGGCCGAGCCGAAAGACGCAGAGATGCTGGCACGGGCACTCGTCGATGTCGCCAATAGCGCAGGCATGAAAACCTCGGCGCTGATCACGGACATGAACCAGCCACTCGCCGATGCCGCGGGAAACACCGTCGAGATCCGCAATTGTCTGGAATTTCTGGCTGGCAGGAAAAAGAATACGCGGCTCGAGGCAGCCGTTCTGGCTTTCGCGGCCGAGATGCTGATGAAATCAGGTGTCGTTTCGTCGCTTCAGGAAGGTGAAACGAAGGCCGCGGATGCCATTTCCACAGGCAAGGCGGCCGAAAATTTCGCCAGCATGGTTCACCTGCTCGGCGGCCCCTCGGATCTTTTAGAAGAGCCGGATAAATACCTCGTCAAAGCGCCAGTAACGAAAGCGGTTCTGGCACCTCAGTCCGGTTGGCTTTCCGGCTGCGACGTACGGGAAATCGGCATGACCGTCGTCGATCTCGGCGGCGGACGACGCCATCCCGACGACAGGATCGATCACCGCGTTGGTGTATCCGACATCCTGCCGCTCGGCACCCGCGTCGAAAAAGGTGATCCGATTGCGTTGGTGCATGCCGCCAGCGAGGACGCGGCAGATGCGGCAATCGCTGTCCTTTCTGCCAACTACAGGATCGGCGAAGAGGAGCCTGCAATCCCGGCTGTCGTTTGCGAGCGCATCGTGGCTATTGCCCGAGGCTGAGAGCCTCCTTGGCAAGCGTGAACGAGAGCATCCTCCTTCAACAGGAAAGCAAGACGGCAGTGCCGGAGTTACACCTATGGCGCTTTGGAGGCGCCAAACACGACTTCGGCGGCTATTTCCCAACAAAAACAACCTTGAGGTGCTTACGAGGCGAACAAATTCACCTCTACGATGAGTTCGCCGTTTACTTGCATCGGAATTGCGCAGAATATTAGCGCATGGGAGGAAGCCTTCGGGCCTTTGCTCTCTATAAATTGCGCCCGAACGGCTTCCTCCCTTTGCTCAAAGGGAGGACTAATCATGAGGCGGACTTTGCTGTACGCGGCGTCGGCTGCGGTACTGTCGCTGAGCGCTACGCATGCATTTGCGCAGTCGGGCGGCGTTGAGAAAGCTGTTGGCGGCTACGATTTTGCCGCAGCTGCCAAGGAAGCGCCCGAGACGAAAAACTTCCATTCGGCTGATGGTCATTTGACCTTCGCGATCGTGACGCATACGGCCGGCAATGGCTTTTTTGACCCCGTCTATGTCGGTGCAACCGTCGCCGGCAACATGATCGGTGCCAAGATTTTGTTGCTCGGCTCGGAATCACCGGTCGACGATCCGGCGCGCGAGATCGAGATCCTGAACCAGATCGTTCAGGACCCGACAATCGACGGCATCATCATGACGACGCCGCAGGTCGGCGCCTACAACGACATCGTCAAGGCTGCCGAGAAAGCCGGCATACCGATCGCCACAACCAACTCGTTCGATGCGACCATACTGCACCGCAGTGGCATAAGTCATACCGGCCAGGACGCGTCAGCTGCGGCAATCGGCGGCGAGGCGCTTGCCAAGTGCGTGCTGGACAGCGGTGCGACCAGCGGCTCGATCCTCCTGCCGTCGTCGACCGCGATGGGCAACATCGAGGTCAACAATCGCGTGACGGCCGCCTTTAACGCCATCGTCAAGACGCTGAAGGATGCCGGCAAGCTCGACGCCTTCAAGGTCGATGCCGGGCCGGAGAATGTCGGCATCGATACGAATCCGAATGATCCCGTCAACGCGCTTGTTTCGCTCTTTGAGTCCCGCGGCGATGCAGTCGGCGCCTTCACGGCCAACAACGTCTTCACGCCACCGCTCGTTAAGGCAGTCGCACAGATGGGCAAGACCGGTAAGTTCTGCGCCTTTGGTTTCGACCTCGGCCCGGCACAGCAGGAGGGGATCGCCGCTGGAAACCTGACCGGATCGCTGGGACAGCAGCCCTTCCTGCAGGGCTTCTGGCCTGTCATGCAGCTTTATCTCCAGATCGATCGCGGCATTTCCGCCGCCAACCTGGACACGCGTGCCCAATTGGTGACGAAGGAGAACGTCGCAAAAGTTGGCAAGCGCTTCGAGAACTAACGGTTCGAAACGCCTGAGATCGATGCGGGATCACTAAAGCCTCCCGCATCGCGACGGCAAGATTGATCGGTAGAAACCATGGCGCCAACGACGACATCGCTAGGCCATGCACCGCCTCAGCTCGTCGGCGGCTGGGAGGCTGGGCTACTGATATTTCTCGCTCTGCTCTACCTCGGCGGGGCTCTCGTCAATCCCGCCTTTTTTGGGTCTACGGAGGCTCTTCACGCACTTTTTCGCGATACATCCCGCGTCGGGATCATCGCGGTCGGCATGACCTTTGTCATCGCCAATAAGGATCTCGATCTTTCTGTCGGCTCCACCTACGGCCTGATCGCCGTGGTTTTTGCCAGGCTGTTCGCATCGAACGTTCTCGACTTCGGCGTCATCGGGTCCGCGATCTTCTGTTTGCTGCTTGGCACAGCAATTGGCCTCCTCAACGGCATCCTAGTAACGATCCTCAGAGTGCCTGCCTTCATCGCAACGCTGACGATGCTTTTCATCGGTCGCGGCTTCGTTCTCGCGCTTACACACGGTCAGGCAATCTACTATTCCGGCAAGGCGAAAGACTATCCGTTCTTCTTTCATCTCGGAGAGATCAACGCCTTCGGTTTCAATAACCAGATCGCGATCTTCCTCGTGGTCGCCGTTGTCGGTGCCTATGTGCTTGCGAAGACCCGCTGGGGCTATGAGACCTTCGCGACCGGCGGCAACGAGCAGGCTGCTGCCTATGCGGGCATCAATACGCGGTGGGTGCGCATTCGCGCCTATCTGCTCTCGTCACTTTGTGCGACGCTTTCTGCTCTCCTGGCAGCGGCGCAGGACAAGGGTGTCACTCCTCTTTACGGCGTCAGTTGGGAACTTACCGTTATCGCATCTGTCGTCATCGGCGGTGCATCGATCCTCGGCGGGCGTGGGCGGGTGTTCGGGTCTTGCCTTGGCGCAGCAGTCGTTGTGCTGATCGACAAGGTGTTGCGTGAAGGCTGGCCGATCACGCGGACCGTCGTTATCGATGGAGAGAACGTTGCCGTGGGCGCCAGGTTCACCTTGCCTGCCGGTGCCGTACTGGTTTTCCTGGGCCTGCTTCTTGTCACGGCCGTTCTTATCGAGCCCTTCCTCATTCGACGCCAGATCGCTGCCCGGTTCTGGGCCTGGCTCCGCAGCCAACCGCCGCCGCCGGCCTACGAGACCGGCGGCGTGGCCCTGGAAGGTGTCCAGACCAAAGGGGCGATGGCGACCGACCTGGCGCTCTCGGCCACGGGGCTCGGTAAATTCCTCGCGCGGCGTGACGCGCTGGCCATCATCCTGACTATGGTACTCTGGCTCACCGGCCTGGCGCTGAGGCCGGACTACTGGTGGAACCTGCCCAACACCTTTGCGATCCTGCTGAACTACACGGAACTGGCCCTGATCACCGTCGGGCTTACCTATGTCATTGCTGCCGGGGATATCGATCTCTCCGTCGGGGCCGTGCTTGCGCTTGCCGGCAGCACCGCCGCCTATTTCCTGAAGGTACTGGGCGCCGATCCACTCACCGCGGTGGCAATGGGCCTGCTTGCCGGGACAGCTGCTGGCCTCGTCAATGCCGTCGTCACGGTCGGCTTCAAGCTGCCGGCCTTCATCGCTACGCTCGGCATGTTCTACATTGCCAGAGGCCTCGCCGCCTGGTTTGTCGCCGGCCAGCAACTGACCGGCTGGCCCGAAGGCTACAATCTGCTTGGCCGCAAACTGAACGACGTTCTCCTGCATTTCGGCCTTTTGCTGCCGTCAGGCATCATCCGCACGCTAGCCGAGGTCGTCAGCATCCAGACGATCTTCATGTTCTTCGTTGCCCTCGTCGCCGGCATCGTGCTCGCCTACACATCATTTGGACTGAAGGTCTGCGCCGCTGGCGGCAACGTCCGCGCAGCCGCTTACGCCGGCATCAACACCAACCGCGTGCGTTTCATCTCGCTGATGCTGGCAGCGCTCTGCGCGACCATGGCCGGCATTATCAACGTTGCTTACTTTCGTAGCTTCAACCCGGTTGCCGGCCAGTTCCGAGAGCTTGATGCCATTGCCTCCGTCATCATCGGCGGCGGATCGATCTTCGGCGGTTACGGCACGATGATCGGCTCACTTGCCGGTGCGGCCGTGATCACGCTCGTTCGCGCGCTCCTGCAGCTCAATGTCCAGGGCTTCAGCATGCCGCAGCACTGGATCAATGTCTTCATTGGGGTCATCCTCATCGTGGCAGTGCTGATCGACATTTGGGTGCGCCAGGCCAATCTCTTCGCGCGCCTGCGGGCCCGTTTCGCGGCGGCTGTCCCAACCGGAGAACGCCTCCATGGCTGACGCGCAGCCCTTACAGCCGATCGTGGAAATGCGGGGCATCGAAAAGGCGTTCGGCGCCGTGCAAGCACTCCGCAAGGTCGATCTCGTACTCTATCCCGGCGAGATCCTCGGCCTGGTCGGGGACAATTCGGCCGGCAAGTCGACGCTGATGAAGATCCTAACCGGCGCCTATCAGCGCGATTCCGGCGAAATCCTGGTTGCCGGGCAACCGGTATACTTCAAGAGCCCGCACGAGAGCCGCGATGCCGGAATCGAGATGATCTATCAGGACTTCGCGCTCTGCGGGAACATGGATGTCGGCCAGAACATCTTTCTTGGCCGCTGGCCGCTCAGGGGCCCGTTCATCGACCGGCGGAAGATGTATGCCGAGGCGGACAGCGTTCTGAAACGGCTCAAGGTCGACGTGAATTCCGTCTATCAGAAGGTCGAGAGCCTGTCGGGTGGCCGACAGCAATCCGTGGCGATCGCCCGCGCGATCTCATTTGAGCCGCGCGTCGTGATCCTCGACGAGCCGACTGCCAACCTTTCGGTAATGGCCACCGAGCGGCTGCTGGAAACCATGCTGGAGCTGAAGAAGCAAGGCGTTGCCCAGATCATTATCTCGCATCGTCTGGTCGACATTTTTGCCGTCGGCGATCGCGTCATGGTTCTCAAGCGCGGCGAGTATGTGGGCGACCGCTACGTCAAGAACACGGACGAGCACGAGGTCCTGGAGATCATTGTCTCCGGCACAAGGGAGAGTGCGCGGACCGCCGATGAGGCAAGAAGCACCGATCGGTCGCCGACGTCCTGACGCCTATTGTTTCAAACTGAGGGATCCGTCTGCAACGGAATAGGAGGCAAGCTTCTTGAGGAAACTCATCCCGACAAGGGTGGAGGAAAGGGCTTCATCCTTCAGGACGAAGGCCTCTACGTCGCGAACGCGGATACCGCCGATTTCGACCCGATCCAGCATCACGTGCGCAGCCTTTGTGGTCCCGTTGGCGGTGTTGACCGAGTAGCGGAAATCAAGCTGGTTGCCGGTAAAGCCGAGCCGTCGGGCGAAGCTCTCGTTGAGAGCGACATAAGTTGCACCGGTGTCGATCAGACCCTGCACCTGTCGACCGTTGATTCTGAAGTCTCCGGAATAGTGTCCCTGGGCATCGGCCTGCAGGCGCATTGTGCCGCCATTGGCGGTCGCGGCAGGCAGCTCTTCGGCGGCGCCGGTGACGAAGTTGGCCGACGTGACCGCTTCGCTGCTACGCTTTCCCACGAGGGTGGGTATCTGTGTTGCAAGCACCGCAGCGACGCTTGCAAAAATGACGGTACGCACGAGCATCGGGACAGAAATCCTTCCTGTATAAACCCCGCGTCATGCGTGGCCATGCTTACAGGTGCTACGCCATAATTGCTGACAAGTTGCTAATGCCGGCAAAGCAAATGGCCCGGCAAGCTTGTCCGGGCCATCAACTGCATCGATTGGGTAAACGGATTGTGAATTATTTCGTGCCGTACATGCGATCGCCGGCATCACCGAGGCCGGGCACGATGTAGCCCTTCTCGTTCAGATGGCTGTCGATCGACGCCGTAAATACGGGAACATCCGGATGCGCTTCACGGAAGTTCCTGATGCCCTCGGGTGCGGCCAGGAGGCAGAGGAAGCGGATGTTGCGCGCGCCCCGCTCCTTGAGCTTGTCGATCGCGGCAATCGAGGAATTGCCGGTGGCAAGCATGGGATCGACGACGATGATCAGGCGCTCGGCGACATCCTCCGGCGCCTTGAAGTAATATTCGACAGGCTGCAGCGTTTCGTGGTCGCGGTAGACGCCGATATGCGACACGCGCGCCGACGGCACGAGATCCAGCATGCCTTCGAGAAGACCGTTGCCGGCGCGCAGGATCGAGGCGAAGACAAGCTTCTTGCCTTCGAGGATCGGCGATTCCATCGTCTGCAGGGGCGTCTCGATGGTCTCCATCGTAAGCTCCAGATCGCGGGTCACTTCGTAGCAGAGCAGCGTCGAGATTTCGCGCAGGAGCCGACGGAAACTTCCGGTCGATGTCTCCTTGCGCCGCATGATCGTGAGTTTGTGCTGCACAAGCGGGTGATCGATGACCGTTACGCCGTCCATGGCCGAGCCCTTTCCATCGTTGTTCTTATCGGATGTTTCTTCCATGGAAATTGCCTTCACCGCAAGAGCGGAGGCCATTTTGCAACGCCGATCCCCAGGGCGGGTCGATCACATCCGGGCAAAAAGCGCTTGGCGTGTCGCCTCGTCGACGAAGGCTGCCGCAATACCGGTTCGCGTCATCTCATCAATTGCGGCGTCGCTGAAGCCAAAGGCATCGGCGGCCAGCTCGTATTCACGCTTCAGCGACGTGTGAAAGAACGGCGGGTCATCCGAACTGATCGTCACGCGTACGCCGGCTTCTTTTAGTTTTCGCAGCGGGTGCAATGAGAAATCCGGAAAGACCTTCAGCGCGATATTGGAGCCGGGACACACTTCCAGCACCGTTCCGAGATCAGCGAGCCGCTTGACAAGATCCATGTCCTCGATTGCTCGCACGCCATGACCGACGCGCGAGGGCCGGACGATGTCGAGCGCATCGGCGACGCTGAAGGCTCCGCACACTTCGCCCGCGTGGATGGTGAGGCCAAGCCCCGCATCGCGTGCGATGTCAAACGCACGCGCGTAGTCGGCAACCCGCCCCATCCGTTCCTCGCCGGCGAGATTGAAGCCGGTAATAAGGGGATTCTTTGCCTTGGCCGCGTACTCGGCGGCGCCAATGACGCTTTCCGGGCCGAAATGACGCTCTCCCGTAACAATCAAGCGCGCTTCGATGCCACATTTTGCCTTGGCACGGAGAATACCTTCGCACACACCCTCGATGTAAGCATCGGCACCAAGCCCGATCCGCTTGCCGTGATCAGGAGATACGATCAGCTCGCTGTAGATCGTTCCGATCGCGGCGAGCTCCTCAAGATAGGTCTCCGTCAGCAACGCATAGTCCTCCTCAGTCTTGTAGACCTCGGAGACCTTGTCGTAGCATTCCAGAAAACTTGCGAAATCATGCCAGACATACGTACCATCGGCCAGGTAACGGCCGATGTCGATGTTGTATTTCCGGGCCTGCGCCAAGGTCAGCGCCGGTGGCGCTGCCCCTTCCAGATGGCAATGCAACTCGACCTTCTTCAAATGCGATGTCATAGAAAACTTCTCCCATGCGCCCCCATCGGGATGCGCAAATGGCGGGCGATCGTCTCGCCGATGTCCGCGTAAGTGGCGCGTATGCCGATATCGCGAGAACGCAGTCCTGGCCCGTAGGCAATGATCGGTACGCGCTCGCGTGTATGATCCGTGCCACGCCACGTCGGGTCGCAGCCGTGATCGGCAGTCAGGATGACGAGGTCGCCAGGCTTCAGCTTGCCGCCAACTTCCGGCAGCCTGGCGTCAAAGGCCTCGAGTGCTGCGGCATAGCCCGCTACATCCCGACGATGGCCATAGACCATGTCGAAATCGACAAAGTTTGTGAAAACCAGGTCGCCATCCTCGGCAGTATCCATGGCCGCAAGGCTGGCGTCCATCAACGCTTCATTGCCATTCGCCTTGACCACCCGGGATACCCCCTTATGCGCAAAGATATCACCGATCTTGCCAATGGCATGGACCTTGCGGCCTTCCTTGACCAACCGGTCAAGCAGTGTCGGCTCCGGCGGCGGCACTGAAAAATCGCGCCGGTTTCCGGTCCGCTGAAACTTGGAAGCGGTTTCCCCGACAAATGGCCGGGCGATAACGCGGCCGATGTTATAGTGGTCCAGCAGGGCGCGGGCGATCGTGCAGAAGGTCATCAGCCTGTCGAGGCCGAAATGCGTCTCGTGTGCGGCAACCTGGAAGACGGAGTCGGACGAGGTGTAGCAGATCGGTTTCCCGGTCCGGATATGCTCTTCGCCAAGCCGGGCAATGATATCCGTGCCGGAGGCGTGGCAATTGCCGAGAATCCCCGGAACCTCGGCCGCCCTGCAGAGCGCCTCGACGAGTGGCTGTGGGAAGGCGTCGCCTTCAGTCGGAAAATAACCCCAGTCGAATGTCACCGGCGTCCCCGCGATCTCCCAATGGCCGGACGGAGTATCCTTGCCGCGCGAGACTTCGATCGCTGAGCCGAACATCGCGTAGACCTTCTCCGGCACCGGCATCCCGGCCGGGAAGCGGCCAGACGCCGCCTTCGCGAGATGGACCAGACCAAGAGCCGACATGTTCGGAAGCTGCAGGGGGCCGGAGCGCAACCCCTCGCGATCGCCAGCACCTGCCGCACAGAATTCCGCGATGTGTCCCAGCGTATCGGCGCCCTCGTCACCATAGGCAGCCGCATCCGGTGCCCCGCCGACACCAAATGAATCCAGAACAAAAAGAAAGGCTCGCGCCATGCTCCACCCAGCGACAGAAATTCGTCGGCCCGCCCATCGCGGTCCGCTCCGCAAGCCTTATAACGGCAGAGCGGACTTGGCAAACGAGCTCGGGGCGTCAGCAATCGCTGCAGGCAACGGAGCTGTCCACACGGGGGAGATAGAAGTAACTGCGGCTGATGGTGATCGTGCTGTCATTCGGCACCAGGTTGGGTGCAAACAGGAACAGCTTATAAGGGATGCTCAGTTCGGTCCGAACCAGAAAGATATCGGCCTTCTTCATATCGGTCGGCACCGTCGTGGCGGAATTCACGACGTAGGGACGACTGCCATCCTGCGCCCACGACCATGCCACCGTCGGATTTGCGGCACTGTCGAGAGAAATTCCGGTGATCTTGATCGTAAGGCCGGTCGAACCATATGGCACGAACACTGCGGAGGCGACCGAGGGCATATCGGCAAGCCAGGCCTTGGTTACGCTTTTCTGCTGCGTCACGATATCCGTGATCATGCCGGCTGCGCGGCTTGCCCGCTTGCTCATGCTGAGGCCGATCGTGATCTCGAACGCACCGATGTAGAGCATCACCAGGATCGGGAACAGGATGGCGAACTCGATCGCGCCGACGCCCTGCCGGTCGCCGGTGAAGCGTCTTGCGAGTTGATGAAGCCGGATCAGTACGCCACGACCTGCCATTATGGGTACTGCTCATTCTGGAACGCCGTCGTGGCGACCATCAGAAAATATGATGACGACCCATCGGTCGGGCGGACGTTCGTGATGTAAGGCCTGATCAGGTCGGTTATGACCTGCCAGCGGTAATAGGCGCGGACCATGTTGATCGTCCCGGAGCCTCCCGGCAGATATTTGAAGTCCGATGTCTTGATGTCCGCATAGGTGTCGGTCGACGTTCTGGGTATGGTGGCCGGAATAGCCGCAAATGTGGAGAAGTTCTGGACGTCGATGAAGAGCTTGCTGGGAGTGGCCACTTCCGTTGAAGAGCATGCGATCAGGATCGAAATCTCATTACATAACGCCGTTCTGAACGCCGTCACATCCGTGTTTGCCGGCGTGATCTGTCCGGTTCGCATCTTGCGGCTCATGGTATCGACCGCATTGGACAAGAGTTCCTCGCCTGCAAAGGCGACGAATGTCTCGATGATCGCAAAGACCACCATGAAATAGGGTATGGCAAGGAGCGCGAATTCGATAGCGGCCGCCCCGTCACGGGAGCGCGCAAAGGCGGTTAATCGCAGCCCTTTCCGCTTATGGCGGCGGGAGGCTGCGTCCGCGACTTGATCCACTTCCTTCATGGCATGCATCCGGGGACAGCGACGACTACACCTTTGTAAGGCGCGATCGTTGATTTTCCGTTTCAAGCCGGATCAGAAGTTTAACGGAAGGCTGACGAACGAGAGATGGCGGCTGACTATTGAGCTGCCGCCGCAGCTTCGGTTCCTTGCTGGCTATGCTGTTCGCAATTGGGCGTGCAGGAAAGGACCGAGCGCTCCGTTTGTCGAAACACACGGACGGTGTTTGCTTCGTCGATCGACACCAGGATGCTTTCGTCCAGAATTGCATTGCCGTCGACGTCGAGCAGCACAAGGTTGGTTGTTCCGAAGCTGCGTCCGGTCAGCACGATCGTTTTTGCATCGGCGACGGTCGCATCCGCAACCTTGGCATTGCCGACGATCACCTTGCTCACCGGGCGATCGAGCTTCAGAACGCGCGCCTGGTCCATATAGACCCGCAGAACATCCTGCTGCGCGAGCGCGGATTCGCTAAAGCCGACGGCGGCAAGAAAGCTGGCCAGGATAATCCTCTTGCCACTCGGCAACATTTTGATTCTCTCTCAAGAGTTACGGCGATTTTACGAAACAGCATGAGAAAAATTGGTGAATGAAGCTTTAATTCCATTTCTGTTGCGTCCGCAATCCTGATTTGGCGCGCCATTTGGAGACAACCTTTGCATAAACGGAGGCCTATTTGGGCGCCATTTTGAACTATCGGCGGGACACTCCCAAGTTTCCCTGGTCTCAACTACGAAACGGCACACGAACTTTTTCCTAAAATTCTAAACAATGACGCAAGCGGATACTTACCGTTCTCAAGTGTTGGTCGGCGTTTACGAAGCAGTAACTCTACTCTTTAAGTTGATGGAAATAGGGCCGCGCTAAATTGTGGCAATCCGATCAACGGCAACAGTTGGCGGACGTGCTGAACATCAACTGGAGTTAGGAGTTACCATGACCAAGCTTGTTAGCCGTTTTCTGAAGGACGAATCCGGCGCGACCGCAATTGAATACGGCCTGATCGCAGCGCTGATCTCCGTCGCGCTCATCACCGGCGCAACTGCACTGGGCAGCAAACTGAACATCATGTTCAACAACCTGTCCAACACGATCAGCAGCAAGACGCCGACCTGATTGACCGTACTAGGTACGCATTTTGTTCTTAGGGGCTCACGGACCAATGGCACCGTGAGCCTTTTTTTTGCAGGAGATACTGAGCATGACCGCGGCCACAGTTTTCTTGATTTTCCCGCTCTGCCTGACTATCGCAGCGTTGTCGGATCTTTTGACAATGACAATCCCGAACAGGGTCTCGGTCATTCTTGTTGCCGCATTTTTTCCTATCGTATTGTCAATGGGTTTGCCACTTGCCGCGATCGGCGCGCACGTGGCTGCAGGCGCCGCTGTCTTCGCCGCCTGTTTTGCACTCTTCGCGTTGAACGTGATGGGTGGCGGCGACGCGAAGCTGTTGACTGCTGTCTCACTATGGTTCGGCCTCAACTCTTCTCTCTTCGAATTCCTTGTCTATGTCAGCTTGATCGGTGGCGCCGCGACGCTGCTGATCCTCATGATCCGCGCACAAGCCAACTTGATCCTTGCCGTCGGATTGCCGGTGCCAAACTCTATTCTCATGGCCAAGAAGATCCCCTATGGCATTGCGATCGCGATCGGCGGGTTTATGGCCTTTCCCTCTTCGCCGCTTTTCCTGGCAGCACTTGAAGGACTGAAGTAACGGCAAGTTAATTCTCAGTTAACCTAAACTCGAAGCCTTTCATTAACCATAATTATACCAATTGCGGGCCATTCTCCGGGGCGAATAGCGCGAATCCCCGAGGAACGTTCGATGAAACCCGCCCGCCTTATGATACTTGGAGTGGCCGTCGTGGCAGCCGGCCTTGCCGGTGTGCTGGCGATGAGCCTCGCGGGCCGTGGTTCCGTCGTCACCCAGGTTCAGTCGGTCGTCGAGAAGGAGCCGACTGTCAACGTGCTCGTCTCCAGCGCCAATCTGCCGGTCGGCGCCAGATTGGATGACAAAGCGGTTCACTGGATGGGATGGCCGCAGAGTGGCGTCGTCCAGGGCTTTATCACCGAATCCGACAAGCCCGATGCTCTGAAAGACATGCAGGGCGCCGTCGTTCGCCTTCCGATCTTCGAGGGCGAACCGATCCGCGCGGAAAAGATCGCCGACTCGAACAGCCGCATCATGTCCTCGCTGCTGCCCTCCGGGAAACGTGCAGTCGCAACCGAAATCTCGGTTGCGACAGGTGCCGGCGGCTTCATCCTGCCGAACGACCGCGTCGACGTCATCATGGTCCGCAAGTCCAAGGAAGCCGACAAATATCTGACCGAGACCGTGCTCAGCAATGTGCGCGTGCTCGCGATCGACCAGCAGATCCAGGAAAAGGAAGATGGCTCCAAAGCCGTGGTCGGCACCACGGCAACGCTGGAGCTGACCCCCGACCAGACCAAGGTACTGGCCGTTGCCCAGCAAATGGCCGACCGGCTGTCGTTGGCATTGCGCTCCGTCGCCGACGCTGAGGAGCAGGATACCAGCGCCGCGGACTACCTGCTCAGCGGCGACAACGGCAACGCCCTCGTCCAAGTCATCAAATCAGGCTCTATCGTTACAGACAGCAGCAGCGCGCCGAAGGCTGAGTAAAGGAAATGGGAATGGGCAATCTGAAGCGCCATATGAAGCCCTTGACGGCAGGGTGCTTGTCCTTTGCGATCGGGTTTACCGGCGCTGTGCCGGGCGCTTTCGCCCCGGTCTTCGGCCCGAGTGCAGCATGGGCCAATTCCGACGGTATGGTGACGATAACCCAGACGGGTCCCGGTGCTCATCGCAGCTTGAAACTCGGCTTGAAGAAGGCGATCGTCGTCGATCTGCCCGTCGATGCTCACGATATCCTCGTGTCGGACCCTTCCATGGCCGACGCAGTCACTCGTAGCTCGCGGCGTATCTATCTCTTCGGCAAGACCGTAGGGCAGACGAACATTTTCATTTTCGGCGCCGACGGCCAGCAGATCGTCAGTCTAGATATCGCGATCGAGCGCGACGTCGCGGGCCTGGAAGCTAATTTGCGGCGCTTCATCCCCGACTCCTGCATCAAGGTCGAGATCGTCTCGGACAACATCGTGCTAACGGGTACGGTTCGCACGCCGCAGGATGCAGCCCAGGCCGCGGATCTGGCACAAGTGTTCTTGAAAGGCGGCGAGGCCACGACACGTACGGAAACCGCGACCGGTTCCGGCGGAGACAGCTCCGTGGCACTGTTTGCCGAAGGCCGCCAGGTTTCGCAGGTGGTCAACCTTCTGCAGATCCAAGGCGAAGATCAGGTGACGTTGAAGGTCACCATCGCCGAAGTTCGTCGTGAGGTTTTGAAGCAGCTCGGCTTCGACAATCTGGTTTCGAATTCGGGGGGTCTTTCGGTCGCCCAGCTGGGCTCCCCTAGCGCTGATAGCGCTACCGCGGTCGTGGGTGGCGGTCTAGCCGCCCTCTTCAAGAGCTCGATCGGAAAATACGACATTTCGACCTATCTGAACGCACTTGAGCAGGCCAAGGTGGTCAAGACGCTGGCGGAGCCGACCCTGACTGCCATTTCCGGCCAGGCAGCAACCTTCAATTCCGGCGGCCAAGTACTCTATTCGACGACCGATAGTGACGGCAACGTCACGATCGTTCCCTATAACTACGGCATCAATCTCGCCTTCAAGCCTGTCGTGCTTTCCTCGGGCCGCATCAGCCTGGAGATCAAGACGAACGTCTCGGAGCCCGCACCTTCGGTGTCCGGATCGACGCCAACCTATCAACGCCGCTCTGCGGAGACCTCCGTCGAGCTTCCCTCCGGCGGCTCGATCGCGCTTGCCGGCCTGATCCGCGACAACGTTTCGCAGACTTCGAATGGTACGCCCGGGGTCAACAAGATCCCGCTGCTTGGCACGCTGTTCCGGCAGCGCACGGTCGAGCGCGACGAAACCGAGCTGGTGATCATCGCAACGCCCTATCTCGTGCGCCCGGTTGCTCGCAATCAGCTCAACCGTCCGGACGACAACTTCAGCCCGGAAAACGATGCTTCGGCTTTCCTGCTCAATCGCGTCAACAAGGTTTACGGCGGCCGCGAAACGCCCGTTGCCGACGCCCAATTCCATGGCTCCATCGGGTTCATCTACAAATGACCGCGGCAGAATCAACAATGGCCCAACACAGAGATCAGCAGATGGCCCACAAACAGCGCACTGCGCATGAAACTCGCCTTTCGAGATCACTGCTGAGCGTAGTCGCCGTGGCGGCCGCGCTTCTTTCCGGCTGCGCCTCCCACGACGAACTGACGACCGGCGGCATTCCCGACGATTATCGTCAGCGCCACCCGATCGTGGTTGCCGAAGCCGAGCAGTCGGTCGATATCCCTGTCGCTTCGACGGACCGCCGCCTCAACATCGCCCAGCGCGACATGATCCGTGGCTTCGCGCAGAACTACACCTCGAGGGCCACCGGACCGGTCTACTTGCTGACGCCCGAAGGGTCGCCCAATGCAGCAGCCGCCCGCCAGCTGCGCGGTCAGGTGCGCGCCGAACTGTCGGCCCGCGGCATCGCGAGCTCCAAGATCGTCAACAGCACCTACGCGGCCAACGGTGCTGGAGACGCGGCTCCGATCCGCCTGACCTTCGTCGGAACGACGGCGATGACCTCGCAGTGCGGTCAGTGGCCGAGAGACATGATCAACGATTTCAACAACCAGAATTACTACAATTTCGGCTGCGCAACGCAAAACAACCTGGCCGCCCAGATAGCGAACCCTGAAGACCTGATTGCGCCTCGCGGCATGACCCCGATCGATGCGACCCGTCGTAACGCCGCGATTAAAGAGTATCGCGAAACGACAAGCACGATCGAAGACCTCAGCAGCAGCTCCAGCACCTTCTGATCAGTTTAGGACCGAACGATGAGTACAGTCGAATACGAGATCAAGAATACGACGGAGCTGCGCTACGCCGAGGATGCCATTCGCATGGCCGAACTCGAGAACATGCGCCCACTTCCTCGCATCTCGGTCCACGCCTTCTGCGAGAGCGAAGAATTGCAGCGGGTCATGGAGCGCTGCAGCCATGACCGCCGTATGTCCAAGGTCGGCTTGCGGATCACCAGCGGCGGCATTGCGGCCGCCGCGAACATGTTTACGACAGCACCAACGCCAAATCTGATCATTCTCGAAACCAAGGCGGGAGCTGCGAGCCTGCTCAGCGAGCTGGCGCCGCTTGCCGCCGTTTGCGACCCTTCCACCAAGGTCATCATCGTCGGCTACTACAACGACATCCCGCTTTACCGCGAACTCGTACGCAATGGGATTTCCGAATATATGGTCCAGCCCGTCGCCATGCCGGACATCATGGCGGCAATGGCGACGATCTTCGTTGACCCGGATGCGGAACCGCTTGGCCGCAGCATCGCCTTCATCGGCGCCAAGGGCGGCGTCGGCGCCTCGACGATCGCCCACAATTGCGCTTTCGGCATCTCCAACCTGTTTTCGACCGAAACGATCCTGGCCGATCTCGATCTGCCTTATGGCACGGCCAATATCGACTTTGACCAGGACCCGACCCAGGGTATCGCCGAGGCCGTCTATGCGCCCGACCGTCTGGATGAAGTATTTCTCGATCGCTTGCTGACGAAGTGCTCCGAGCACCTGTCGCTGCTTGCGGCCCCTTCCCTTCTCGACCGCGCCTATGATTTCGAACCACAGGCATTCCAGCCTGTCCTCGATGTCCTTCAGCGCAACGCGCCTATCACTGTCCTCGACGTGCCGCACGCTTGGTCGGAGTGGACGCGATCAGTGCTAGGTAGTGTCGACGAGGTCGTCATCTGCGCGTCCCCCGATCTTGCCAACTTGCGCAACGCCAAGAACATGATGGACGCACTCAGAAAGATGCGGCCCAACGACAAGATGCCACATCTCATCCTTAACCAGGTCGGCATGACGAAACGGCCGGAGATCAGCCCGTCCGATTTCTGCGAACCGCTGGAAACCGACCCGATCGCAATCATCCCCTTTGATGCCAACCTCTTCGGCAATGCGGCCAATAGCGGCCGCATGATTTCGGAAATGGATGCAAAGTCGCCAACGGCGGAAACATTCTCGCAGATATCGCACATCGTGACCGGGCGGATTGCCCTCAAGAAAGCACGCAAGGGCAGATTGCTGGGCCTGCTGAAGCGCAAGTGACGCCCGCCAAGATCGGATTGGAATAAGGCATGTTCGGAAAACGCGGAAACGAGGGTTTTGGCAAGGCAGGCGGCACGACCGCGCCGCCTCCGCCGGTTCAGCAGCCCTCTCCGTCTGCCCCTGCGGTTCTGGTCGAACCGCAGCGTGAGCCTTCGCGCCAGCAGGTTTCGCCGCCACCGATGCAGACGCCTCAGCGCAAGCGCCCAACCCGTACGGACGAATACTACGACACGAAAGCGCAAGTCTTTTCCGCGCTAATCGATACGATCGATCTTTCGCAGCTTGCCAAGCTCGACGGAGAAAGTGCGCGCGAAGAAATCCGCGACATCGTCAACGACATCATCACGATCAAGAACTTCGCGATGTCGATCTCCGAGCAGGAAGAACTGCTCGAAGATATCTGTAACGATGTTCTCGGCTACGGTCCGCTCGAGCCACTGCTGGCCAGAGACGACATCGCCGACATCATGGTCAACGGTGCCGGTCAGACCTTCATCGAGGTCGGCGGCAAGACCATCGAATCCGAAATCCGCTTCCGCGACAATTCGCAGCTGCTGTCGATCTGCCAGCGTATCGTTAGCCAGGTTGGCCGTCGCGTCGATGAATCAAGCCCAATCTGCGACGCCCGTCTGCCCGACGGTTCTCGTGTCAACGTCATCGCGCCACCGCTCGCCATCGACGGACCGGCACTCACGATCCGCAAGTTCAAGAAGGACAAGCTGAACCTCGAGCAGCTCGTTCGCTTCGGCGCCATCACGCCGGAAGGTGCGACGCTGCTCCAGATCATCGGCCGCGTCCGCTGCAACGTCGTCATTTCGGGCGGCACCGGCTCGGGCAAGACGACGCTGCTCAACTGCCTCACCCGCTACATCGACACAGACGAGCGCGTCATCACCTGCGAAGACACGGCCGAACTGCAGCTGCAGCAGCCGCATGTGGTGCGCCTGGAAACCCGCCCACCAAACATCGAAGGCGAAGGCGAGATCACCATGCGCGATCTCGTCAAGAACTGCCTACGCATGCGACCGGAACGGATCATCGTCGGCGAAGTGCGCGGACCGGAGGTTTTTGACCTGCTGCAAGCAATGAACACCGGTCACGACGGCTCCATGGGCACGATCCACTCAAACTCGCCACGCGAATGCCTCAGCCGTATCGAGTCGATGATCGCAATGGGCGGTTTCACGCTGCCGGCAAAGACCGTGCGCGAAATCATCTCGGGTTCGATCGATATCATCGTCCAGGCGGCGCGCCTGCGCGATGGATCGCGTCGCATCACGCAGATTACCGAAGTGATCGGGATGGAAGGCGACGTCATCATCACCCAGGACCTGATGCGCTACGAAATCGAGGGCGAAGACGCGTCCGGCCGCCTGATCGGAAGGCACAAGTCGACCGGCATCGGCAAGCCGCATTTCTGGGACCGCGCACGCTACTTCAACGAAGAAAAGCGCCTTGCCGCCGCCCTCGACGAAATGGAAGCCAAGTCTAAGGATTAGTTTGATGTTCGGGTTCGATCCTGTCGTGTTGGCCATTGTCGTGCTTGCCGCCGTCGCGGCCGGTGCCGTTTGCTATGGCCTTCTCTTCGCGCAGATCGAGACCGAGAAGAAATCGGCACACCGCGTTAACCGTGTCGTTTCGGCCGAGGCAGACAAGGCCAGCGTCAAGGCGGCCCGTGACCGCGTCCAGGAACTGTCGAAGCGCCGCAAGTCGGTGCAGGATAATTTGAAGGATCTTGAGAAGCGCCAGCAGGAAAACACCAAGAAGAAGCTGTCGTTGAAGTCGAGACTGACGCAGGCCGGCCTGCGGATAACACCCGGGCGGTTTTACATGTTCAGCGCGATTTTCGCCGTTATCCTGATGTTCTTCGCATTCCTGGCCGACGCCCCTGTCATGGTCGTGCTCGGCCTGCCCATCATTGCCGGGGTTGGGCTGCCGCGCTGGGTGATTGGCTTTCTGATCAAGCGGCGTCAAAACAAGTTCCTCGACGAGTTTCCGAATGCGCTCGATGTCATCGTGCGCTCGATCAAGTCTGGCCTGCCTTTGAACGACGCCATTCGGCTCATTGCCAACGAGGGCAAGGATCCCGTCAAGAGCGAGTTTCGCCGTGTGGTCGAATCGCAGCAGGTGGGTCTCAGCGTACCGGATGCCTGCGCGCGTATGAGCAATTACATGCCTCTACAGGAAGTGAGCTTCTTTGCGATCGTCATCGCGATCCAGTCACAGGCCGGCGGCAACCTCTCGGAGGCTATCGGCAACCTCGCCAAGGTGTTGCGCGACAGAAAGAAAATGAAGGCGAAGGTCAAGGCGCTGTCGATGGAAGCCAAGGCCTCTGCCGTCATCATCGGCGCTCTGCCGTTCATCGTTGCGACACTCGTCTATCTGACATCCCCTCAATACATGCTGATCCTGTTCACCGACCCGCGTGGCCATCTGATCATGGGCGCCTCAGCGGTCTGGATGTCGATCGGCATTTTCGTCATGCGCAACATGGTCAATTTCGACATCTGATGGAGGACGGGCCGTGTCATCTGATCTCGCCGCTAAACTGACAGACCCCGCCATGCTGATCGCGGTGCTGGTGGCGATCGCTGTATTCGCCAGCCTATATACCGTCGCCATTCCTTTCTTCGAACGTGGAGACCTCAACAAGCGCATGAAGGCTGTTTCCACGGAACGCGAACAGATCCGTGCCCGCGAACGTGCGCGCATGAACGCCGACGCAGCGGGAAAAGGCTCGCTTCGCACACAGAACAACCGTTCTGTCCGCCAGATCGTCGAGAAGTTCAACCTTCGCGAGGCACTGGTCGACGAAAACACCATGAACAAACTCCGCGCTGCCGGGTTCCGCTCGGAAAATGCGCTGAATATGTTCCTCGTGGCGCGCTTCCTGCTGCCATTCCTGTTCTTCGGCCTTGCCATCTTCTGGGTCTTCGGTCTCAATCATCTGGCCGACAAACCAACGATGATGCGATTTCTGCTGACGCTTGGCGTTGCCTATGTGGGCTTCTATGCGCCGAATATCTTCATCTCCAATCGGATGTCGAAGCGCCAGCACTCCATCAAGCGTGCCTGGCCCGACGCGCTCGACCTGATGCTGATCTGCGTCGAGTCAGGTATCTCGATCGAGGCAGCCATGCGTCGTGTCTCAGAAGAACTTGGCGAGGCGTCTCCGCCGCTAGCGGAAGAAATGATCCTGACGACGGCCGAGCTTTCGTTCCTTCCCGATCGGCGTGTTGCGCTGGAGAACCTCGGCCTGCGCACGCAGATCCCATTGGTGCAATCGGTCACCCAGGCGCTGATCCAGGCCGATCGCTACGGCACACCGATTTCGCAGGCGCTGCGCGTGCTGGCACAGGAAGGCCGCGACGAACGCATGAACGAGGCCGAGAAGAAGGCCGCCGCACTTCCGCCGAAGCTTACGGTGCCGATGATCCTGTTCTTCCTTCCAGTTCTCGTCGCCGTTATTCTTGGCCCGGCCGGCATCCAGGTGGCCGATCGCTTCTAGGCTTCCATGTCCGCGGGGGCTGGTCATCTCTAAGCATTACGCATAGGTTTTGCGGCATCTCCATAAGCCGGCAGGAGCCGTTGATGTCGTCCCTGAGCATCTTCCTGAGTATCATCGCTGCTCTTTCTATCGGGGCGATGAGCCCAGGCCCAAGTTTTGTTCTCGTTTCACGTATTGCGATGTCGCGTTCACGTCTCGACGGGCTTGCGGCGGCGCTTGGGATGGGCGTTGGCGGCGTTGCCTTCAGCGTGTTGGCGCTGGCGGGGCTGACCGCGCTGCTCTCACAATTCGAATGGCTCTATCTGGCTCTGAAGGTGGCTGGCGGAGCCTATCTCGTCTACATCGCCCTGAAGATCTGGCGCGGGGCGCGAGAGCCGATCCACGTCGGCGATGCGGGCAGCGATCGTCGCGCGCTCCCGCGAAGCTTTACCACCGCCCTCCTAACACAGGTCAGCAACCCAAAGACGATCGTCGTCTACGCAAGCATCTTTGCAGCTTTGCTGCCGAAGACGGTTCCACTCGGGCTTATCTTCGCAGTGCCGATCGGCGTCTTTGCCGTAGAAGCCGGCTGGTACACGGTCGTGGCGCTCGCATTCTCCGCAAAACATCCGAGACGGCTATACCTCGCTGCGAAGACATGGATCGATCGCCTGGCCGGTACGGTCATGGCCGGTCTTGGCGCACAGCTGGTCGCATCGGGACTGGCCGGCCGCTAGAGATCAGTTGGTGCTGGTGGGGGCGCTGCTGCCGCTATCCTTGGCCGCAAGCTTCTGCCAGGAATTCTGTTGCGACAGCATCGAGCGCAGATAGGCGACGTTGGCATCGGCCTGCTGCTGCGAAAGCTCTGCGCGCGCAATCTTCTCCGCCTCGGGGAACCGGCCCTGAAGACCGATAACCAGTGCGAGATTCTGGCGGACCCGGCTGTCGGCCGTGGGCTGGCCTGCCGCCTGGCGCAAATAGGTCTCGGCTGTCCGCAGGTCGCCGGTCAGCACATAGGACATGCCGAGGTTGGACAGGATCGATGCCTCGCCCGGCTGGATATCGAGCGCTTCACGATAACGCTGTCGCGCCTCGGTGGAGCGGCCGAGCTGATCGAGGATCGCGCCCTCCGCCGATGTGAGCTTCCAGTCGGGACGATCAGGGGTTTGAGCGCGACCGATTGTATCGAGCGCCTGCTGCAATTGCCCGGCGGCAGCCTGAGCCTTTCCGTAGGCCGCCAGGACGGTTCGATCGGTCGGGTTGGCAATGGCAACCTGCTGCATGACCGCAAGCGCCTGGGCGTCGCGGCCTTGCATGCGCAACAGGTTCGCATAGTTCACGCCGTTGACGGCATCGCGGGGGTTCTTCTCATAGGCCTGCCCAATGCTCTCAGTCGAGCTGCGCAGCTCGGCTTCGTTCATTGTTTCGGCCGGCTTGGTGGGTTTCGGTATGGATCCCGTCGTCATCCGGTCCTTGGTCGTCGTGCAGCCGGCAAGTGAAAGGACGACGAGCGCGGTCGCGACGCCCTGAAAAATACGGGTTTTGATCAGAGTATTGGCCGAAGCAGGCATCGTGCGTCCCTGAGATCCGAAATGAGATCCGAAATCGGCGTCTGACCTCAAAGCGAAAACAGGGAAAGGCTTTGACGCAATCTTCACTCCAGCAATAGTCTGTTAACCCTAACGGACCGTTAAGACGCGATTCCCGGACGCCCCAAAGGATACTCATGGCACCTTATCAGTTCATCGAGAGACCCACCCCCTTCAACAGCAAGGGCGGCTCGACCCTGCCGATCTTTGCCGTCACCCCCGCGCATATCGAAACCGGTACGATCGATCCGATCGCGCTCGATTGGGCCAGGAAGGCGGGCTACAAGGCCGAGAGCGGCTCGATGCTGCTGATCCCAACGGAGGACGGTCATCTTGGTGGCGCGCTGTTCGGGCTCGGCACCAACCCGTCTGAACAACCCTACATCACGGGCAAGCTTGCGCGTACGCTGCCGGCCGGCGACTGGCATATCGAAACGGCGCCGCTGACGGCAAACCGCCTCTCGCTCGGCTTCGGCCTCGGCAGCTACCGCTTCGACCGTTACAAATCGGAGAAGTCTTCGGCTCCGACGCTGATGATCCCGCGCGATGCTGACGGCGCGGATATCAAGCGGCAGCTGGCGGGGGTTTTCCTGGCACGCGACCTGATCAATACGCCGACGAACGACATGGGGCCGAACGAACTGGAAGCAGCCTTCCGCGGTCTGGCGGCACACTATAAGGCCGAAATCAATGTCGTCAGCGGCGACGACCTGCGCCAGAACTTCCCGCTCGTTCATACCGTCGGCCGTGCCAGCGCGGACGCGCCACGTCTGCTCGAATTGCGTTGGGGCAAGAAGGGGCACCGCAAGATCACACTCGTCGGCAAGGGCGTCTGCTTCGATACCGGCGGCCTCGACATCAAGCCGGCGTCCTCGATGCTGCTGATGAAGAAGGACATGGGCGGCGCGGCAAACGTCATGGGCCTGGCACTGATGATCATGGACGCCAAGCTCAAGGTCGATCTCAGGTTGATCGTTCCCGTCGTCGAAAACTCGATCTCGTCCAATGCCTTCCGTCCGGGTGACATCTACCGGAGCCGCAAGGGGCTGACGGTGCAGATCGACAATACCGACGCGGAAGGCCGGTTGATCCTCGCCGACGCGCTTGCCTATGCGGATGAGGATGCGCCCGACCTCCTGATTGACATGGCGACGCTGACGGGTGCGGCCCGCGTGGCACTCGGTCCCGACCTGCCGCCCTTCTTCACCGACGACGCCGAGCTTGCCCAGGACCTGACCGAAGCAAGCCTCGAGACGGATGATCCCCTGTGGCGGCTGCCGCTCTATGCCGGCTATGAAAAGGATATTCGCGCCAAGTTCGCCGACATCACCAACGCACCGGCGGGCGGCATGGCCGGTGCAATTACCGCTGCCCTGTTCCTCAAGCGCTTCGTCTCCAACACCACGAGCTGGGCGCATTTCGATATCTACGGCTGGGCGCCTTCCGAACGGCCGCACTCCCCCGGCGGCGGCGAGGCGCAGGCAATTCGTGCGCTCTACCATCACATCCGGCAGAGCGTGCGCTAAGCGGCGATCGTTAGAATTTTATTCACCGTGACGGGCGGCAAAACCTGCCGCCCCATTGCGTTGCACAGTGCACTGCCGGAAAATGGAACGCGGGCGTAACGAGTTTCCGGAGGACCCATGCCGATCGAACTGACGGCTTCGCAGGCGCTGGGCCTGTGGCATGGTGTGACGCTCGATCAGGTGAGGCTCGACGATCGCGATTTGACGTTGCGCCAAATGGCGATCCTGCTGCATATCTATCTCGTGCCGCCGCCGCATACCGTACGCGGCCTGGCGGCGACGCTCAACGTGACCAAGCCCGTGATCACCCGGGCACTGGATACGATGGGAGAAATGGGTCTGGTCGACCGTGTGCGCGACGAACGCGACCGGCGAAACGTCGTGATAAAGCGCACCGTCGGAGGCGCGCTCTATCTGGAAAAGCTTGGCGATCTGGTGCGCGACAAAGGTCGCCGCCTGACGCCGTGAAGGGGATATGATGACGATGCTTGATCGCCGCCTGCATGCCTACCGACCGGATCTTGCCGAGGCGGGGCTGGAAGGACGTGTGGAAGCCCTGCGGTTCGTTTCTGGCACGCCGGGCCGTGTCACCGTGCCGGTCATTGGATTGCGACCCGCGCCTGATCTGACCAAGGGAATCGATACCGAACTACTGCTGGGCGAGGACGTCACCGTGTTCGAGCGCAAAGACGGCTGGTGCTGGGTCAAGGCTGCTTCGGACGACTATGTCGGCTATCTGCCGGAAACTGCCCTTTCGGACGCGCTGGTTGAGCCCACGCATATCGTCACGGTTCAGCGGACGTTTCTCTATCTCGAGGCCGAGCTGCGCAACCCCTACAAGAGCATCCTGTCCATGGGCAGCAGGGTCCGGATCGTCGGGGAAGCCGAAACGCGCGGCAACCGCTATGCGATGCTGGAAGATGGGACGGCGATCTTTGCCAAGCACCTGCAGCCGATCGGGGCTGGCGAAGGCGGGGACTATGTCGACGTCGCAACCCGGTTCCTTGAGACCCCCTATCTCTGGGGCGGCCGCTCCGGACTTGGCATCGATTGTTCCAGCCTTGTGCAGCTTTCGATGCTGATGACGGGGCGAAGCGCGCCGCGCGACACCGACATGCAGTCGGCAACCCTTGGCGTGCCGATCGACCGATCCGAACTTTGCCGTGGCGACCTGGTTTTCTGGAAGGGTCACGTTGCGATCCTGGAGAACCCGGAGACAATCATTCACGCCAACGGCCATACGATGACCGTTGCCCGCGAAAACTTCGAGGATGCCATCAAGCGCATCGGCTGGCTGTACGAGCAGCCGACCGGCTATCGCCGCCCGGTCATCTGACCGGCGGCGTCGGCCATGACCTCACCCCGCCTGTCCAGGTCTCAAAAGCCTTCGACAACCTCAGCACAAGCATATCATCGAAGCGCGGACCGACGATCTGCAAGCCGATCGGCATTCCCGATCGCGAGAAACCGCAATTGATCGATGCGGCGGGCTGCTCCGACATGTTCCATGGCACCGTGAAGCAGATGTGCTCGAAGGGACGTGCGGGATCGTTCGTCGGCGAAGCCCATTCCGCCGGATAGGAAACGATAGGATTGGTCGGTGAAAGTACGGCATCGACCCTCGTGAACAGTCTGCCGCAGCTTTTGCGCATCTCGATTGTCTGATTGAAGCCCCTGACGGCATCGGCGCCGCTGATGGAGGCGCCGCCCTTTGCCCATGCGTAGATGTAGGGCAGAATCTTGCTTCGACGCTCGGCGCTCAAGTGCTCGATATCGCCCCAGAAGCGAGAACGCCAGAATGTGTCCAGTCCGTCGAGCATTGCCCGCGTCATAACGTGCGGAACCGGTATGACAATTGCGCCCGCATCTTCAAATCGCTGACCAGCCGCCTCGACCGCCGCACGCACCTCGTCGTCGACGGCAAGGCCACATCCGGCATCGAGCATCAACCCAATCTTCAGACCGCGGAGATCAGTCTTGAGGTCCATCCAGTCGATATCGTTCGGGGGCAGGCTGGTGCCGTCGCGCCAGTCCGGACGCGAGAGCGTCGCCATTGCATAGGCGGCATCCTCGACGGTCCGCGTCATCGGTCCGGCGCAGCGACCGACATAGAACGGATCGACCGGAATGCGGCCGTGGCTCGGCTTGAAGCCGAAGGTCCCTGTCCAGCCAGCCGGCAGCCGCACCGATCCACCGATATCGGTACCGATGTGCAGGGGTCCGTAACCCGCGGCCGCGGCCGCCGAGGCGCCTGCGCTCGAACCTCCAGGGTTCTGTGACGTATCCCAGGGATTGCGGCTCAGATGATGGAAGCTCGAAAGGCCCGAGGAGAGCATCCCGTAGTCCGGGCACGTCGTCTTCGCAAAGAGCACCGCGCCGTCCTCGCGCAATCTGGCCGCCGCAGGAGCATCCTCTGTCGCAGGCGCCAATTCGGTGGCTCTGGTCCCGAGCGGCACTGGCTGCCCCTTGGTCGCGATAAGCTCCTTCAGCGTTGCCGGGATGCCATCGAGCACGCCAAATGTCGCGCCCCTCACCCAGCGGTCGGTCGACGCTTGTGCCTGCTTGCGCGCCGCCTCCGGATCATAGGCGTAAAGGGCGCAGATTATAGGCTCCCACGCCTCGATGTGCCGTTCCAACGCCAGCCAGTATTCGAGCGGGGACAGGCTTCGATCAGCGAAGCGCTGCCTCAGTTCGCGGATCGTTAAGTCGGTTTCGGACATTGCGTTGTCATCCGGGCCTGTGGTTTCGAAGACTAACGGCGGTTCACCTCGCGAGGATCGAGCATGTCGCGCAGACCGTCGCCGAGCATGTTGAAGCCGAAGACGCAGAGTGCGATGGCGAGGCCGGGCAGGATTGCCAGCCATGGCGCAACCGCCAAGTAGGTTTGTGCGTCGGCAAGCATGCGGCCCCATGTCGGCGCGGGTGGCGCGATCCCGAGGCCAAGGAAACTGAGCCCAGCCTCCGTCAGCACCGCCAACCCCAGCTGAATCGTCGCCTGGACAATGATCTGGCTCATGATGTTCGGCAGCACATGGCGGACGGAGATCGTGAAGCGGCTATTTCCGATTGCACGGGCCGCGAGCACATAGTCCCGGCTCCAGGCCTGGAGGCCTGTCGCCAGCGTGACGCGGGCAAAGACGGGAATCATGAAGGTCGCAATGGCGATGATAGCGGTAAGCCGGCCCGGGCCCAGAAAAGCCCCCAGCATCATGGCCGAGAGGATCGGCGGCAGGGCGAAGACAACATCACAGGCACGCATCAGCAGAGCCTCGACCGGCCCTCGAACGGCCGCCGCCGCGATGCCGGCGACGGAACCGAGTGTTCCGCCGATCGCGACGGCGGCAATGGCGATCGACAGGGAGTTCCAGCAACCGACCATCAGCATCGAGAGAATATCGCGGCCGAACTGGTCAGTGCCTAGAACGCCGAATGCAAGAGGCGGCTGCAGCTTGTGAATGATCTGCATCTTCGCCGGCGGCAGCGGTGTCCAGACCAGCGACAGCAGCGCGACGGCGACCAGGAACGCGATGATACCGCCGCCGACCATCAGATTCGTTCTCCGGCTAATTTCAAATCGCCGGCGCCGAACCCTCATTTGATCGGAGACGATAGGCGCCATGTCAGACGCCTTTGCGCAAGCGCGGGTCGATCGCCAGATAGGAGAGATCGACGATGAAATTCATGACGATGACAAGCGCGGCGAAGAACAGCACGACATCCTGCATGACGATGATGTCGCGTTGCGACAGCGCCTGATAGGCAAGGCGGCCGAGGCCCGGAAGGTTGAAGACGTTTTCGACAAGAACCGCGCCCGCAACCAGGAAGGTGAACTGCAGGCCGAGGATCGTCAGGACGGGAACAAGCGCATTCGGCACCGAATGGCGCCACAGGACCCGCCGCTTCGACAGTCCCTTTGCGAGCGCCGTTCGGGTGAAATCCTCGTGCAGGGTTTCGAGGACGGCAGAACGCGTTACGCGCGTCAGGACTGCGGCTTGCGGCAAGGCAAGCGCTACCGCTGGCATAACGAGCGCCTTAAGAGCGGGCCAAATGCCGGCATCCCACCCCGGGAAGCCTCCGGCCGGCATCCAGCCGAGTGCCGTCGAGAAGAGCATGATCAGCAACAGCGCCACCCAGAAACCGGGAACGGCAATGCCGATCTGCGAAAATATCGAGGCTGCTGCATCCGCCAGCCCACCGCGATGCGCCGCCGCAAGCACGCCCAGCGGAATGGCGATGGCGACGGAGAGTGCGATCGCCATCAGCGCCAGCGGCAGCGTGACCGCCAGCCTCTCAAGGATCAGCCCGGCCACCGGCACGCCATAGGTATAGGATTGACCGAGATTGCCCCGGAATACGCCAGCGAGCCACTCGCCATAGCGCCAAAGGAGCGGCTGATCGAGGCCAAGATCGTGGCGAAGGGTTGCGAGCGTTTCCGGCGAGGCCGAGGTGCCAAGCATGATGGAGGCCTGATCGCCCGGCAACAGGTCCATCACGACGAAGATGAGCAAGGAAACGACAGCAAGCGTAACGATGAGACCAGCGAGGCGACGGGACAGAAGCGTTATCATTTCACGTCCGGTTTAATTCGCCGCCTCACCATGTCACTCATCCGCAATCAGTCTTCCCAGGAGACGTTGGTGAGGACGTTCGAGGGAATCGGTTCGTTCTCCCAGAGGCCCTTCAATTTCTTGTCCCAGACGCCCAATTTGGGCATGACGAAGAGATAGAGCGCCGGTACGTCCTCGGCCAGAATCTTCTGAGCCTCGCCGTAGATCTTCCCTTGCGCCGTCGGATCCGCCGTTTCCTGCACCTTCTTCATCAGTTCGTTGAAAGCCGGATTCTTGTAATTGAAGTAGTACGGATCACGGGCGTAGATGTCGATGTCGAGCGGTTCGGCGTGCGCAACGATCGTCATCTCATAGGCGCGATCCTTCATGACATCCTGCACCCACTTGGCCGGGAACTCGGTCGGCTCGATGTTCATCGTCACGCCGATTTCGGCGAACATCGCCTGCATGACCTGCGCGCTCCGCGGCGCATAGGCCATTTGCGGCGACTTGATCGTGAAGGTGAAACCATTGGGGTAGCCGGCTTCGGCCAGCAGCGCCTTGGCCTTTTCGGGATCATACGGCAATACGCCTGTGAGATCGAGATAGCCGGGGTCGTTTGGCGTGTAGTGGCTGCCGATTGGCGTGCCAAGGCCTGACCATGCGCCGTCGACGACTGTCTTCCGATCGATCGCCATCATCAGCGCCTGACGCACGCGCTTGTCGTCGAACGGCTTCTTGGCGTTGTTCATGCCGGCCACGACCTTGAGCTCGGTGTTGCCGATCTTGGTCGCAAGCTTGGCGTCGCCGTCAAACGAATTCATCAACTCGGGAGCCGCGAACTCGGGAATGGCGTCGACGTCGCCCGACTTCAACGCCGCGGCCTGGGCCTGCGGGTCGGCGATGAAGCGGAAGGTCACTTTGTCGAGCTTTACCGCGACGTCCTTGTTCCAGTAGTCGGCGTTCTTCTTAAGCTCGACCTTGTCGCCCTTCGCCCAGTTCACGAACTTGAATGGCCCGGTGCCAACAGGCGTCGTCTTATCCGCGGCCGCAGACTTCGGGCCTACCATGACGGAGGCCGGCCAGCCGAGCCAATAGAGGAGGCTGCCAGTCGGCGTGGAGAGTTTGAGGACCAGCGTCTCAGGGTCGGGCGTCTCGATGGAAGCGATCGAAGCGAAGAAGCGCTTTTGCGGGTTTATCGAGTCGGCACCGCGGGCGCGATCAAGCGTGAATTTCGCTGCGACGGAATCGAAAGCTTCGCCGTCATGGAATTTAACGCCGGTCTGCAGCTTGAACGTATAGGTGAGACCGTCTGGAGAGACCTCCCAGCTTTTGGCGAGCTGCGGCTTTATCTTGCCGGCCTCGTCGATCGTTACGAGGCCTTCGAAAACGTTCTGCCAAGTGACCTGACCGATCGCAACAGGGGCTGCGATCGTCGGATCAAGGCCGGTCGGCTCCACCGTCATACCAAGGGTCAGTGTGGTCTTGGCGGCTTCAGCCGGGGTAAGTCCCAGCAAAACGAGGCCGACCGAAGCGGCCGCGCCGAGATAGAGGCGCCGAACCAGCCGCGCCGACGGCGCGAGCGAAACCTTCATCATTCTGTTCCCCTGTCTGGCCGCCGACGTGGCGACGACCTTTGAAAGCTAAGGTGTCATTCTCGGAGTGCACACACAATGGCGATTATGTGTTCTCAGTGTAGCCGAAAGTGCTACACTCGAAGGCATCCTCTGAGCAAGTCCACGGGGGCTAGTCTTTTGGCTTCAAGCTTGTTTCCGCGCGCTCCCGCATGAACCGCTCGATAAAATCGACCAGTTTTGTCGCCGCAAAGGAAAGCTGACGGTCCGGCGCGACGCAGAGATCGACATAGGTGCGTATCGCATTTTTGCCGGCCAGGGGAATGGCGCGGAGCTGGCCTGCCTCGATCTCGCGACGGACGGTCAATGCCGGCAACAGGGTCACTGCGGCACCGCTCAGAACCAGCTCCTTGAGCATTTCGAGCGAACTAGCGACGAACACGGGCTCGACATCGAGGCCATCCTTTTCGATGCGTGCATCGAAAGCCTGACGGAAACCGAAAGACTGGTCGGGAAGCGCCAGGGGGTAGTCGGCGATATCCTTCAAAGCGATCTCTGACCGATCCGCAGCCGCATGTGCTGGGGAAACGATCAGGTCATAGGCGATTTCCGAACGTAGCCGTACTTTCGTACCGGAGAGCGGTGGTGCGAACAGCGTTACGGCAATATCGGCTTCTGCGCCGTTGACCGCTTCGATCGCCTGCCGAGCGCTGGTAATCGCGACCTCGAAGCGCAGCTTCGGATATTTCAGGCTGAACTCCGCCAGCGCCGGAGCAAGCAGATTGGCGACGGTTGCGCCGTTCGCATAGATGCTGACCTTGCCGCGCTGCAACCCCTTCAGGTCTTCGATGAGCTGGCCGACGTGATCAAGTTCGCGGAGCGTCCGTCCGGCACGGGCCGCGAGCAACTCGCCTGCCGCCGTCAGTTTTACCCCGCGGGCACTGCGTTCCACAAGCGGCGCGCCGAAGTGATATTCAAGGTTCTCGATCTGCCGGCTGATCGCCGTCGGCGCGACGTTCAGATTTTCCGCAGCCTGGCGCATGGAGTTGGTGCGCACCAGCTCGTCGAAGTACATCAGGGCACGGATTTGCATGTCATGGTCTCCGCCGCTTCAGGCAATATCGCCCTGTTTAGGCGATCTTGCGCGATCCGGGTAGCGGTCTCGCCAAGCTTGTTGCGCACCAGCGACCGGAAGTGCGGTGGCCTCGTAGACTCCACGTGCGATGGCGCGGGCCATCACGGTCGTCGCGAAATGGCAAAGCTCCAGAAAGGCGGAAAGATCCGGCCGCGGCCTTTTGCCCGTAGAGGCTGCAAAGACCGTGTCGCCATCAAGCGGCAGATGAGCCGGCAGCAGGGCGCGCGCGAAGCCATCATGGGCCATGATCGCCAGGCGATGAGCCTCCTGCTTTGTCAACTCGGCATCGGTGACAATGGCCCCGATCGTGGTCGCCGTGGTGTTTGCGCCCTTCAGCCGCATGCGGGTGTCGGCGTCTAAGATCAGAGAGGGCAAGCCGAGGCCGCCAAACTCTGCATTCTGCTCGAACGGTGCTGACCAGAAATGCGGCCCCTCGCCCACCGTCGCCGAACCGAGCGCATTGACGGCAACGATCGCGGCGATCTTCAGGCCGGTGCTGGTTTCGGCACTTGCCGAACCGAGCCCGCCTTTGAAGGTCGCCGTGATCGCCCCCGCGCCCGCGCCAACGGTCCCGAGGGCGAAGCGCCCCCTGGCTGCTTTCTTGAAAGCTTCATAGCCCATGTCGCGATAGGGCGACTGCAGACCCCAGTCTTTGTCACCACCGTTGAGAAGGTCCATCAGGATTGCCTGGGGAACGATCGGCACCTTCACATCGCCAACGGGAAAGCCTCGACCGGCGTCCCGCAGGCCCGCCTGGACGCCGCCTGCTGCGTCGAGACCGAAAGCCGAGCCGCCGGAGAGCACGAAGGCATCGACAGCACCGACCGTCATCGACGGATCGAGAAGGGCGGTATCGCGACCGCCGGGAGCGCCGCCCAGCACCGCGCCGGAGGCGGTAGCAGGCTCGTCGAAGACGATTACGGTCACGCCTGAGCCGAGCTTCAAATCCGTCGCGTTTCCGACCAAGACGCCTTCAATGTCGGTGATCAGATTGAGCACGCGCGCCATCCTTATTTCTGCAGGTGCGCGCGATAGGACGGCAACGGCGATCAAAAGACAAGACCGGCCTCACCTTTGGGTAAGACCGGTCCGAAATCTGTCAGGGCTGGTTAGGCCGTGCCTCATGCCTTTAGGCATGGATGGGCTTCGGGTGACGGCGGGTCATCAGATCATGGATGGCGAGCTTCACTTCCGCCGGCGAGCTGAAATGTTGCTCGTCCAGATCGTGAACATGAAACTTCACTGCGATGAACTTCAACCGGTTCTCATCCGGGATGACGATCCCGACGGGAACGCCTGCGTACTCGATTACTTCTTTTTTCATGCGTAGAACTCCTGCCGCGCGGTATGCGCTGGCGATGGCGAATTGACTTGTCTGATTCCGTTAAGGGTGGACGAAGGTCACATTCGACAGTTCGGGCGGGAGAGGGCGCCCGGACGGTCATTGCCAAGCACGAATCGCCCAAGGAAATTGGCGAGAGTATCGATGTCAGTCATGTCTCGTTCCTTTCTCTGGCGTTGCGCTTGCTTGAGGCCCTGGCTTTCCGGGGCCGGCGATGACTGCGCTATTAATCTACTTAATTTGTAGACTATAACTGGCAGCCCATCAGAAACATATTCCGAAACATGTCAAAATATCGACCATTCGGAAAATTTCATTCCATCACACTCGAATTGACTGAAAGAACCCTATCAAGTCTTTGTGCAATCCGCGTGACAGTCCGAAGCTCTCTTTCGATCACGGGAGCAGACATAGGAAGTGCCGGTGATTCCGGCAATGGGGCATTTGATTAAAAATGCGAAGTCGCGAAATGACCGAAATGGTTAACGCCGCATACACGGCTGCCTACCATCCCTCAGAAAGCACCTTTTCGAGCATGTCGACGAAGAAATCGGCGCTCTCGGCGGTGAGGCAGAGGGGAGGCTTGATCTTCAACACGTTCAGGTGATCACCGGTCGGCTGCATCAGGACACCGAGATCAAGGAGCCGGCTGCAGATTGCCGCGGTCTCTTCTGTCGCTGGTTCCAGCGTCGTTTTATCGCGGACGAGCTCGAGGCCGAGATAGAGCCCGCTGCCATGCACCGCGCCGACGATCGGATGGTGCTCGATCAATGCGACCATGCGGCCCTTGAGATGATCGCCGACATCGCGCGCGTTCTCCTGCAGCCTTTCCTCGGCCATGATATCGAGCACGGTCATGCCCGCCACGCAGCTGACCGGACTGCCGCCGGTGGACGAGAAGAAATACCCTTCCTTCTCCAGTGATTCGGCGATGGCTCTGGTGGTGATCACAGCACCGAGTGGATGGCCGTTCCCCATGCCCTTGGCGATCGTGACGATATCGGGGACGACGCCCTGTTGCTCGAAGCCCCAGAAATGGTGCCCAAGCCGTCCATAACCGACCTGCACCTCGTCGGCGATGCAGACCCCGCCACGAGCCCGCACCTGCCCATAGACGGCCGCGAGATAGCCCTCGGGCAGCGATATGCCACCGGCATTCCCGTAAACCGATTCGGCGATGAAGCCGGCCAACCCCTCGCCTTTCGCGTCGATGGCTTCAAGCGCCTCGAACACCGCTTGCAGATAGCCGGCAGTCGAATCTGAACCACGGAAGGCGCCGCGATAGGTGTTCGGCGAGAGAACGGCATGCACCCAGGCGGGTCGCGTCGTCAGCGCCTGCGGATTGTCGGCAATCGACGTGGAAACGGCGTCGCTTGCGACCGACCAGCCGTGATAGGCCTCGAGAAGGCTGAGCATATGCCTGGAACCGGTATGCGCGGAGGCGAGCCGCAGGGCAAGGTCGTTGGCCTCCGATCCGCTGTTGACGAGGAACACCGCGTCCAGCCCTTCCGGGGCAAGGGAGGCAAGGCGCTCAGAAAACTCCGCAATGGCGGCATAGTGAAAACGTGAATTGGTATTCAGCCTTAACCATTGCTCGCTGATCGCCTCGGCGAGACGAGGGTGGCCGTGACCAAGAGTAGTGACGTTATTGAGCATGTCGAGATAGGCGCGCCCCTCGACATCGAACATGTGCTCCTTCCAGCCACGCTCCATCTGCGGTGGCGCCTCGTAGTAGTTCTTCTGCGGCTTAGCGAGATGGGCCTGCCTGAGCGCGTACAATTCGTCGGACACCGGCTTCGGCGCATTCACGTCGGGGCCGAGGAGGGCGGCCGGCGACGGGCATAGTTGCGACCAGGCGACCGCTTCCTGCGGGGTGCAAAACAAAGGCGGTTGCTCGCCCTTGAGGGTGGAGAGCTGCACGCGCAATCCACCGAGAGAACCGTCTTCGCCAGAGACTGCCCCAATCGACTGCCCGGCTTCGACTTCCGCCTCATCCTGCAACGACGGCTCAATTCCGTCGAGATGAAGGCTCACGCCCTCGCCTGCCAGAATGAAATGGTGGTTCTTCCAACTGGCCTTGCCGGCGAATGGAGCGGCAATCACGCTGCCGCCTGCGAGGCAAATGTCGCAATGCAGTGTGAAGGTTGAAGACGGGCTGGCGCTGCGAAGTTTCGCGCGCGACAATCGGTATTCGCCATAGCGCGTCGCCGCGGTGCCGGTTTCTGCCGCCGCGCGGGCAAGCAGGCGCCAATCCATGTCGGCCTGCGACCAGTTGCCTGCGGCAAAATACGGACTCTGGACGCCGAGATCGACGAAGGAAATGGTCGCCGGGTCGATCTCCGGCAACAAGGGATGCCAGTCCTCTGTCGTCAGGGCGGCCGTTTCCATGCCGACTGCCTTGAGGACAGCGATCTCCATCAATTCGAACGGCACGGACACCGCCGTATCGAATATGCGGCGCTCCAGCTCGAGGTTGCCCAGAACATAGTCGTTGTCGGGATCGATCGAGATCTGCTGTTCGCTGCTGGCGACAAGAATGACGGCGCGGGCAACGACGAGCGGCCAAAGGGCGCGCAACTCCTCTTTGGTGAGCGGGTAGACCTCGTGATAGGCCTTTACAGCAGGAAGAATGTAGAGCGGATCACCGTCCGCCTGATGCAGAAGCGAGGCGCAGGTGACCGCCAGGTCCCCGATCAGCCAGCCGCGGATTATGTCGCCGAAATCGATGACACCATCCGGAACCAGATGGCCACGATCGTCGCGACGGCTGACGACATTGTCGCCGGTCACATCGTGATGCACGGCTTGCAGACGCAAGGACGGCGCCAGGGGCTGGATTCGCCGAACGGCCGATACCATCGTCTTGGCGATGCGATCGCGCGCGGCGCTGTCGGTGATCGCCGACAATAGCTGCACGGCAACTGGACCGGCACGGCGCAAATCCCATTGCAGGCTGCGATCGAGACCAGGGTGGGTGAAGTCGGCGAGCGACTGTGCCAGGCGTGCGCACAGCGCGCCAAGTGCTGCGACCGACTCCCTTGGCAAATACCTGCGATGGGTGAGCCCCTCGCCTTCCAGATATTCCAGCAGCCGAACCTGATAGGTCTGATCACGGACAGTGACGGCGATGATGTCCTGACCGTCGGTCGACGGGATGACCCGCGGGACGCGCGGTGCACCCTCCTTCATACTGAGGTGGTGGATGGCCGCGTTCTGCGCCTCGAGCTCCAGTGTCTGGTAGGCGACGTGGCAGATTTTCAGGACATAGCGCCGCTCGTCGGTATCTAGACGATAATTGCGATCCTGTTGGCTGCCGAGCTCGGTGATCGCTCCCGACAAGCCATAGCGTGACTGGACGATGTCGCCGGCTTCGGCGGCCGTCACGTCAGGGCGTGGCAACGTCGCGCGATCGGCAAGCGTCTCGTCAGTCATGGCATCCCCCGCGGCATGATTCGATTTTGCAGACTAAGCAGATAATCGAATCCGTGCCACCGGCAAGCGAGGAGATCTCATTCGTTCAACGGCATAGCCGCTGTCAGCGATCAGCCCATGCGCTCGGAGGCGTAGCTCCCCGGGCTTGCCGGAAACACGATCGTGCGGTTGCCATTCAGGAAAACGCGGCGGTGGATATGCGCATGGATGGCGCGGGCCAGAACCTGGCTCTCCACATCGCGGCCGATGGAGACGTAATCGTCGGCGCTTTGGGCGTGGGTGATGCGGGCCGTATCCTGCTCGATGATCGGACCTTCGTCGAGGTCGGCCGTCACATAATGAGCCGTGGCGCCAATCAGCTTCACGCCGCGATCGTAGGCCTGCTTGTAGGGGTTGGCACCCTTGAAGCTCGGCAGGAAGGAGTGATGGATGTTGATGATCCGGCCCGACATCTTGCGGCACATCGCGTCGGAAAGCACCTGCATGTAGCGGGCAAGTACGATCAGTTCGGTGCCGGTCTGATCCACGAGGTCGAGGAGCTGGGCCTCCGCCTGCGGCTTGTTTTCCTTTGTCACCTTGATGTGGTGGAACGGAATATCGTGGTTCACCACGACCTTCTGATAATCGAAATGATTGGAGACCACGCCGACAATCTCGATCGGCAGCGCGCCGATTTTCCAACGGTAGAGCAGGTCATTCAAACAGTGGCCAAAGCGCGACACCATCAGGAGCACCTTCATGCGGCTGGCGCCATCATGGATTTCGGCGTCCATTTCGAATGTCTCGGCGACCGGCTTGAAGCCTTCCTTCAGCGCCGCAAGACCGACGCCTTCTTCTGAAATGAAGCTGACGCGGGTGAAGAATTTGCCGGTATCGAGGTCATCGAACTGCGACGAGTCGATGATGTTGCAACCCTGCTCCGCCAGGTAGTTCGCAATCGCCGCCACGATCCCGCGCGTCGACTTGCACGTCACCGTCAATACATAGCTCGTCATCTGTTTGGTCCTTCTTGCGGCACCTGCTGGCCGGCCTGCTTAAATCAAACCGAAAGCGGCGGATAGAGAGCCGCGCCTTCATTCGTGCAACTATTTGCAAGGAAAACCGTCAGAAGCTTGCAAGCTGCTGGCGTCTCCCCGTCGCAATCAACTTACGGCAGCGCGCGCAAAACTCCGTTCCGCTTGCGCCGTCAAGACGCGTATCCCCGCCGTGATAGCGCCAGGCAAGGATCCTGCTTCGGCAAAGTCACGTTTGCGAGATGGGCGTCGACAGACGGATGCGCTTGCTTGATAACGATTGCCGGCGCGCTTACATCGATGCGAGATGACGAGCTCCAGATCCGGCGAGGCGACAGAATGCGATTCGCAAGAATGTTGTTGATGGTCGTGGCAGTTGGCGCAGGCATGGCACCAGCAGCGAGCTTCGCCACGGACTGGCGGCGCGCCGGAGAAGCTCAGGCTCAATCGGCATATCCCTACGCGAACCTGCCGGGCGTCAGGGCGAAGCCGGAGCCGAAGGACGAGGAACAATATAACTGCCGGACGGAAACGCGGCCGCTTCGCCGCGGATACGACAAGATTTTCCGTACCGGCGGCCTGCCGACCCTCGTCTATGTCTGCGATCGTGACGGCCTGGAGAGCGTCGGGACACAGGTGCCGCTTCGCGGACACTATCAGCCGGTCCGCTGAGCTATCGGGCGGCGTCGCTAAACTGGCGCGCGATCATGTGGTCGATCGATAGTCTCCCCGGCCCCCCGGCAATGATCACGAGGAAGCAGACGGCCCAGGTGCCATGTGTCGGCCAGGCACCGGGGTAGACGAACAATTCGATCACCAGTGTCATCCCAAGAAGGGCAAGGGCGGAAAGGCGGCTTGCCAGACCGATCACCAGCAACAGTGGGAAGAAGTGTTCGGCAAATGCCGCCAGATGGGCAGCAATCCAGGGATCGACGAACGGCAACTTGTATTCATTCTCGAACAGGTAGACTGCGTTGTCGGTGACATGCCAGCCTTCGACCTTTGTCTGGCCGGATTGCCAGAAGACGGCCCCGATCGACAGACGGGAGATAAGAGCGATGAAGTCGTGTGGGATATGATCGAGCAGCCGCAGCATGCGGTAGAGCTTCTGCGGGTTCGTCGGCCTCCGCATGTGGTTCATCGTGATTTCATCATACATGGCCGTGTCTCCAGACGTGAGTTAGCGAACGGAACGGAATGCGCCTGTTTGTAGGGCACCGGCGAGATTGGCTGAGAGGTCGAACGCAGGAGCCGCAGCGCTTGCCGCCGCGACCGAACCGGCAAGCGACATGCCTGTTGCAAGTGCTTCGATAAAGGCGGCGCCACCAGGCGGCAGCCGGTGAACCTCGACGCTCAGATGAGCTCGCACGATCAGCGCATCTTCGCCGCACCAGCCTTCAACCGGCCCGAGTTCGATCTCGCCGGCGTTCATCGCCCAGATCGTCACCACCGGATGAGGCGAACGCAAGACTGACATCGCCGGATGTGGGTCGAAAACGAGATCCCCGAGCTTCGCCGGATCGGTTGTGGCCAGGCTATTGGGGTCCAGCGGTGTCGCATCGGCGGCATGGTAGGCCCGGCTGCGCGCACGTTCGAGGCGAATGACATCCGGCAGGTATGCGACGGCCGCTGCCGGCTCGAACGACGCCACGAATTCCGCAAACTCGTCCCCGTAGGACAAAAGCAGCGGCGAGCGCGGTGGGTGATGGCGAACGAATTCGGATGCCATCGCCGCAAAGAACCCTTCGCCAACGATTTTCTCCGCAACCGGAAAGCGGGAAGCGAGCGCACCCAGCAATCCGACGGTGACATTGTTGCGATAGACATTGAAGCGACGCTCGCATGTCCCTCCGCTCCATGCGGCGAGACCTTGCGGGATGCCTGTCTCGGGCGTTGTCAGAGCCTGTGCGAACATCGTCTGTGTGGAGAGAGACATGGTCGCGCTCCTATGCCGCACGGCGATCGGCGGCCCGGCGCAAGATTGCATCCGCAGCCTCGGCCTCGGCCCGCAGCACTGGCCAATCCGGCACGTCATTGTCCCATTCGACGAGGCTTGCGATGGGCCCGGTTCGGGCAACCAGCTCCTCGTAAAGCGCCCAGACGGGATCTTTGACGGGGGTATCGTGTGAATCGATCAGCAGCGTAGCGCCGAGTTCATCGACGGTTTCGGAGTGGCCGCTCAAGTGGATTTCGCGCACCCGTTTAACCGGGAAGCGGGACAGGTAGTCGAAAGGGCTCGTGTGATGGTTGGTGGAGGCGACAAAGACGTTGTTGACGTCCAGGAGGAGACCGCAGCCGGTGCGACGCGCAATTTCTTCGAGGAAGGCCGTCTCCTCGATGGTGCTCTCTTCGAAGAGCAGGTAGGTCGCCGGGTTTTCGAGCAGCATCTGCCGCTTCAGCACGCTTTGTACTTCGTCGATATGTTCGACAACGCGCGCAAGCGTCGTCTCAGTGTAGGGCAAGGGGAGCAGATCGTTCAAAAAGACATCGTCATGCGTCGACCAGGCGAGATGCTCGGAAAAGCTCTCAGGCTCGTAGCGATCGCAGAGCGCCTTCACGCGGCTAAGATGATCCCGGTCGAGCGGCTGCATCGATCCGATCGACAGGCCGACGCCGTGGACCGACAATGCGTAATCTTCTCTCAGCCGACCCAACTGCGCGTGCGGCGGGCCACCCGCTCCCATGTAATTTTCGGCGTGTACTTCGAAGAAGCCGATCGGCTGGCGGCGGGCGTTAATACTGGTGAAGTGTTCCGGCTTGAAACCCACGCCAGCGCGGCGCGGCAGTTTGGACGGCTTCATGGCTGATCTCCCAGACTTCGTTAGGACAGCGACACGAACCACCCGTGTCGCTGTCGATTGATCGGCGTCAGGTCAGGCCGGAGCTGGACCTTGCGTCAGCGAGCCGTGGCCGTTCGGCGTCTTCATCGAAACGCACGTACCCGTGGGAACGAGCTTCCAGGAGTTCTGTTGAAAGTCGACCTTGGATGTGCCCGCGCATGTCGTGCCAGGCCCGGCCGCGCAGTCGTTTTGCCCTTTGAGGGCGATTCCATAGCACTTCTCCTTCGAGGTATCGGCAGCGGAAACTTCTACGGTGCCGATCAGGGACAAGGCGGTCGCCACCGAAGCGGCAAAGACGGTTGCTGAAATATTGGACATGATGATCTCCGGTCCTTGAAGCTGAGTGATGTCGGCGAGCAATCAGGCCGGCATCAGCGAGCCGTGGCCCTTCGGGGTTTTCATCGACGTGCAAGTGCCGGTGGGGACGAGCTTGAAGGAAGCCTTGTCGTAGCTCATGGTCGACTTGCCGGCACAATCATGCTTGCCGGCAGCGCAGTCGTTCTGGCCCTTGAGAGCCACACCGTAGCACTTTTCCTTGGAGTCGGCGGCCGAAGCTACCGGTGCATTAATCGTTGCAAGCGCAGAAGCCAGCGAACCTGCGAGAGCCAAGGCGATGATGCTGTTTTTCATGGGTCCATCTCCGTTTGAAGGACAAGCCGTGATTGGCTTGCACTGGGGTCTACGGAGGCATCCGGCCGGTTGTTACAGCCGCCGTCGTGATTTTTTTGCGCGGCCCCATCTTGCCGCGCCCTCGATTGCGAGAGAAAACGCTTGCGAACCAAAGCTTTCCGGCCGGATCGAAAAATCGTGTCCGACGCCGGTAACAAAAACGTGTGACAATCCGTAGAGGATAATGCGGGTGAGGCATTCGACGCGTGAAGAGGAGTGGGCGGAGTGGATGCGTGACGCTCTCAAGGGCGATACGCTGGCCTATCACCGCTTTCTCGCCGCCGTCACGCCGCATCTGCGCGCCATGGCCCGCAGGCGATGTGACCAGCTTGGCGCCCCGGCAAGCGAGGCCGAGGACGTGGTGCAGGAGGTGCTGCTTGCGGTCCATCTTAAGCGCGGCAGCTGGGATCCGTCGCGCCCGATCGGCCCGTGGCTATCGGCCATCGTGCGCAACAAGCTGATCGATAGCCTTCGCCGTCGCGGGCGGCATGTGAACGTACCGGTGGAAGACGTAATCGACACGCTGGAGGCCGAGGAGCAGACTGATGCCATGGATCGACTGGATGCCGATCACCTGCTGGAGCGTTTGAAGGATCCCCAGCGTGACATTGTCCGTTCGATATCGCTGCAAGGCGCCGGCGTGCGCGAAACAGCCGAGCGGCTGAAAATGACTGAAGGGGCCGTGCGCGTCGCACTGCATCGTGCGCTGAAGTCGCTGGCGGCCCTTTATCGGAGTGAAACACGTGAAGACGAATGACCTGATCAACCTTTTGGCGCAAGATGCTCCGGTTCGCACCCGGTTGGGGCGCGTTCTTGCCCTCGCGCTCGTCGCTGGCGTTGTCCTGTCAGGCGGCATTCTTTTGTCGACGATCGGTATCCGTCACGACATGTGGAGCATCTTCGAAACCGCGCGAGTGCTCTTCAAGATCGGCTTCACCCTCGTGCTTGCCGTGACTGCCTGCATCGTCGTGTTCCGCATCGGCCGTCCCGGTGTTGCGATGAAGGCAAGCGTCGCAGCGCTGCTGCTGCCGCTTGCGCTCCTGATCGCAGCGGTTACAGCAGAGATGAACGTGATCCCGTCTGCTGCCTGGGAAACGAGCCTTGTCGGCAACAATGCCCGCTTCTGCCTGATGTTCATTCCGCTGTTGTCGCTGGCGCCGTTGGCAGGCTTCATGCTCGCCTTGCGAAACGGCGCACCGAAACGCCCCTCGCTCGCGGGCGCGGCAGCCGGCCTTGCGGCAGGCGGCATCGCGGCGGCGCTCTACGCCTGGCATTGCCCGGACGACAGCCCGCTTTTCGTCGCAACCTGGTACACGATTGCAATCGCGGCCGTGACAGCAATCGGCAGCCTGATTGGACGTCGTTACCTGCGCTGGTAGTGTCCTTTCGGGGAAGAAACAGGAAGCTGTGGAGCGGCTTTCACTTGGCAACTCTCGGCCGCGTGGCTGCTGGTTTACGGCATAAGACCCGCTGGACAACGGCTCCGCAAAGACTGGATTGCATCGACAGCGAGGGAGCGGGATAGCAGCTCACAATCCTATCCGGCGGTGAGCCCATCTGCCGGCAACGCCGCCGTCGTCCTAGGGCCTCGTCGTGAGGCGCTTTAACGGCGCAGGCGCGCTTCACAGAGATCCTTGACGAGAGACTGCAGCACCTTGATCCGCTCGACCAGCCAGGCCAGCTCCTCGCTCGTGATCTCGTAATGCGGCGAATAGCGGGCGTCGACATAAGCGCGGTCGAGCCGGGTAAAGCAGCGCCTGGCAAACTTGCTGTCGCGCGGCCATGCTTCGATCAGCCGCGGCTCGACCCGTTCGGCATGCGTGCGAAGCACACTCAGCCGATGCGACTTCGGGGAGTAGAGCGTGAGCACGAGGAGGGCGCAATGATACGCTTCCTCCGTCGCCTGATGCAGCATGAAGGCGCCGTGACGCCAGATGTCGTTGGAGAGACTAAATTCAGCAACTTTGAGTGCGTCTGCCGATAGCTGGAACCACTGCTCGAAATGCCGCTGCGCTTCCACGCGAGCCGCCTCCGGTGTCAGCGGTTTCGGCGCGGCCAGCGGATGGCCGGGCGTTTCATAGAGCACGATCCCGTCACGGGCGATGTCCATGAAGAACGGCAGTCCGCGCGAAAGCTTGTCGTTGACGTCGGCGAGGCTATGGGCAATCACCTTGGCCGGTGTCTTAAGATGGCCGGTGACGGCGAACTCCCGTGTCAGCCGATCGTCGATCGTCTGCCAGACGTCGTTCTCCTCGGCGAAGCTCTCGACGTTGACGACGGCCAGCAGATCGTAATCGGAACGATAGCCGCTGTCACGATCCTCAACCCAGTCGCCGCGCGAATAGCTGCCAAACAGGATCAGTTTCAGGATGCGGCCGGCGCGGGCCTTGTCCGACAGCTTGTGCTTCTGGGCGTCCTCGAACTCCTCGAAGATGATCTCAACGACGCGGGCAAGCTCACGGCGCTTCTTGTCGGGGAGATGATCGAGCTGTTCAGGAATGATCAAGGCAATCTGCCCTTTGTGTTCTGCAATTACCAATACCGCAATGCGCAAGATTCTCTACTGCCGATGGCAAAAGCGCAAGAGGTCTTCGGTCGCATACGCCGATGGCGCGCTTACTCGTCCCCGAACTCGAAGGGCCAAATCTGGGCGCCATGCAAAATACAAAGAATGCGTATCCGATCCGCCATTAGCATGTAGGCTGCGATGTATGGTGTGCACGGAATTACCAGTTCGCGCGTTCCCTCAATTCGGCCAGGTCGACCGCGTCGGGAAAATCAAGGAGGCGACGGACGGTTCGCGCGATTTCCTCGTCGACGTGAACCGCCCGCCTTCGGGTTGTCACGTTCAATGTGTCATTCGCGCCATGGGCCGAGCCGGATCACGCAGTGAACTGTCCGCCTGCCGATCCCGATCAAGAGATCGTTTGCGGTGCCTCGGGATTTGGTCAGAGCTTGGGAAAGACTGATGCTCTCTTGACCGTTCCGTAGGCAAAGCTCGTATCGATCGCAGCAATGCCTTCGATGCTGTGCAACTGATGCCGGACGAACTGCTCGTAGTCCTTGAGGCTTTCGACCAGGACCCTGAGGAGATAGTCGGCTTCGCCGGTCATTACATAGCAATCCTGGATATTGTCGATCATCCGCACCTTGCGTTCGAAGGCCGCGACGGAGGCTTCGGAATGACGCTCGAGCCTGATCCGGACGAAGGCCGTGATCGGCAGGCCATAGGCCTCCTCGTCGACGATCGCCGTATAACCCTTGATGATCTTGGCCTCTTCGAGAAGGCGGAGCCGCCTCAAGCAGGGCGACGGCGAGAGCGCAACCTTTTCGGAGAGCTCCTGGTTGGAAAGCCGGCCCTCTCCTTGCAGCGCCCAAATGATCTGCCTGTCCTTTTCGTCCATTTTCGCCCCATTGCTAGCAGATTCTGCCAAACCTCGTGGTCTACGCCACTGAAATAGCAAGAAATCGATACGCGGAGAAGCATATTGTCGATGTCATTGAAACCAAGAGGCCCGCAATGACCGACATCACGTCAGATTTCCATCAATCCAGGAACGGATTGCTTTCTCCGACGACGGTCGGTTATCTCGTTCTCTCCGTCGTGGTGCTGATCTGGGCGGGCTTCGCGCTGACCATGCGGGCCATGGGCGCATCGCCGCTCGCCCCCGCCGATGTCGCTGTCATCCGCTTCGCGATCCCGATCGTCGCTCTCCTGCCGGCGATACCGCAGAGGCTTGCTGCGCTGATGAAAGTTCGGCCGAGGGACGCGGCTCTGGTATTGCTCGGCGGCGTGCCCTTCTTCCTGATCGTCTCGGCAGGAGCGCGGACGACGTCGGCGGCTTATGTCGGCGCCCTGATTGCGGGAACCACCCCTCTCTCGGTGGCCGTGCTGACCGCCCTCATCGAGCGTCGGGGCGTGCCGAGGAAGCAGTGGCTGCCGCTTGCGCTGATCCTTGCAGGTGTCTTCGGCATCGTTGCCGGACAACGGTATGCCATCACCGCCGAAATGTTGCGCGGCGTCGGCCTGCTCCTGATCGCAAGCCTTGTCTGGGGCGCTTACACGATCGGTCTCAAGCGAACCGGCGTCGATGCTATCGGCAACGGACTGCTGCTGTCGGTGTGCTCGCTCGTCGTTCTGATTGCCATGCTCTTCGCCGGTGTCGCCACGACGCATGTCGGGCAATTCACGTTGCATCAGGCCCTGCCTTTCATCCTGGTCCAGGGGCTCGGCGTCGGCCTTGTCTCGACCGTCGGCTATGCGTTTGCCATCTCCCGGCTGGGTGCAGCCAGAAGCGCGACCATCGGCTCGCTCGCACCGGCGCTGGCCAGCCTGCTTGCGATCCCGGTGCTTGGCGAGCCGCTCACCGTGGCAACCGCGGCCGGCATTGCCGTTATCACCACTGGCGTGATCCTCGCAAACCGTCGCTAAATCAGGCCCTATGGAGGAACGAATGCTTGCCGCTCTGCCAATCGCCGAACCCGATCCGTTGTGGGCCCTGATCCGTTCGTTCCGGCATGATCGCCGTGCGGACAAGATAGATCTCGTCGTCGGCGTCTATCGCGATGCGTCGGGGGAGACGCCGGTGATGTGCGCCGTTCAGGAGGCCGAGGCCCGCCTTGCTTCCGCAGCCGCGTCCAAGTCGTACAGGGCCCTGTCCGGGAACATGGCTTTCAACGAGGGAATTTCCGCGTTCCTTCTGGGGGCAGACACCGAGACGCTCGGGCGTCAATGCACCATCCAGACAGTCGGCGGGACGGGTGCGCTCAGGGTGCTCGCCGATTTCATCGCCCTTGTTTCGCCGGACGCGACCATGTGGAATACCAATCCCGGCTATGTGAACCATCGCCCGATCATGACCGCGGCAGGACTGCAGGTGAAGTCGTTCCGCTGGCAGGAAAACGACACGGGGCTCGATATCGAAGCCGCTTTCGCCGACCTCGATGAGGCTCGAAAGGGCGACGTGGTCATCCTACATGGTTGCTGCCACAATCCCACGGGCGTGGATCCGTCGCTTGAGCAGTGGCGCCGGATCGCAGCCTTCTGCAAGGACAAAGGCCTTACACCGATGGTCGACATGGCCTATCAGGGCTTCGGCGATGGTGTAGAGGAAGACGCGGCGGGCCTCAGGCTGCTGGCCGGCGCGCTTGACACTCTTCTCGTCGCCGCGAGCTGCTCGAAGAACATGGGCCTCTATTGCGAGCGGACCGGCGCGGCTATGGTGATTGCGCCCGACAGCAAGCCGCTCTCAAACATCCGCGCCACGCTGGAGCGAATAGCGCGCGCCAGCTACTCCATGCCGCCTGAGCACGGCGCCGCCATTGCCGCCGCCCTGTTCGAAAACCCTCGGGCATGGCTTGCGGAACTGGAGATCAGCCGCCGTCGGGTCGCTGGGATTCGCCGCGACCTCGGCGCAGCACTCCGCGAACACGGGGCACCCGCCAAGTTCCAGGCGCTGTGCCGGCAGAAAGGCATGTTTTCGCTGCTGCCCCTCGACAGCCATCAGATGACCAGGCTTCGCGAGGAATTCGGCGTCTACGGCACGGCAAGCGGCCGCATCAATATCGCCGGGCTGCTGCCGGATCAGGTCGACAGGCTGGCCGCCGCGCTCTGTGCGGTGTTGAGAAACGTTGCTGTTGCCAATTTACGTTGAGCGCTGGCGCCCGCTGCAATCTCGTCGGCAGTGATGATGTGCGGCAGTCAATTGCGTGGGGCTACACTCGGCTGCGTCCACATGAACCATGGCCAACACGATCTCAACCAAGATCGCTCCGAGCAGCGGCTCAAAGTTCTTTCTCGCCTTCTGTCTCCCTGCTATCGTGGAAGTGAGGAGACGGCGCCATGAGCGAGACCCGAAAGCTGGCTGCAATCCTGGCCGCGGACGTGGTTGGGTACAGCCGACTTGCCGGCGCCGACGAGGACCGCACCCTGGCGAGGTTGCGGGCATTGCGCAGCGATCTCATCGATCCGACGATCGCCGTGCACCATGGCCGGGTGGTGAAGCGCACCGGCGATGGTGCGCTGGTCGAGTTCCGCAGCGTGGTGGACGCCGTGCGCTGCGCCCTTGAGGTGCAGAACGGTATGGTGGAGCGCAATGACGGCGTGCCGCAGGACCGTCGCATCGAGTTCCGGATCGGCATCCATTTGGGCGACGTCGTCGAGGAAAGCGACGGCGATCTGATGGGCGACGGCGTCAACATCGCCTCGCGATTGGAGGGCGTCGCAGCAGCGGGCGCGATCTGCCTGTCCGAGGATGCCTATCGCCAAGTCAAAGCGAGGCTTGACCTCTCGGTCAGCGATCTCGGCAACACGCAACTCAAGAACATCGCCGAGCCGATCCGGGTCTATTCGCTGCAAGTCGGCAGCGCCCGGACCAAGGCAGTCGCAACCTCGGAATTCGCGACGAGTCAACCGGCGACTGCAGCCTCGCCGAAGCTGTCGATCGCCGTCCTGCCCTTCGCCAACATGAGCGGTGACGCCGAACAGGATTACTTCGCCGACGGCATCTCGGAAGACATCATCACGGCGCTTTCGAAGCTGTCGCAACTCTTCGTCATCGCCCGCAATTCGTCGTTCACTTTCAAGGGCAAGAACGTCCAGGTGCAGGAGGTGGGCACGAAGCTCGGCGTGCGGCATGTACTTGAGGGCAGCGTACGCAAATCGGGGAACAGGGTACGCATCACCGCGCAGCTCATCGACGCAACCACCGGCGGGCATCTGTGGGCGGAGCGGTTCGATCGCGAGCTCACCGACATATTCGCGGTTCAGGACGATGTCACGCAGCAGATCGTCGGCGCGCTGGCGGTCAATCTGACAGAGGGCGATCGGCAAAGACTGGCGCCGGGGCAGACCCGGCACCCTGAGGCGTATGACTGCTTCTTGCGTGGCAGGGAGCTGTGGCACCGGCTGACCAAGCAAACGAACAGAGACGCCCGCGACCTTTTGCAACATGCCGTCGAACTGGACCCGAACTTCGCCTCAGCGCACGCCTTCCTCGCCCTTACCCACGGGCTCGACTACCTGAACCGGTGGAGCGAGTCGCCGCAACGCTCTATCGAGCAAGCCGAAGAGGCTGCGACGCTGGCGGTAGCGCGGGATGATAGCGATCCCGTGGCCCACTGGGCACTGAGTGTGGTCAAGCTTTACTCGCGACAGCACGATAGAGCCATCAGCGAGGCCTTGCGTGCGATAGTCCTCAATCCGAACTTCGCCGAAGGGCAGGTCAGCCTCGGCGAGGCACTAATCTATTCAGGCAGATCCGAGGAGGCACTCGCCTATTTCGATCGGGCGAGGGTCCTGAACCCGTACTTTCCGGATGTCGTTCTCCACTTTCAGGCCTTGGCCTTGTTTCAACTGCGAAGGTACGAAGAGGCCGTCGAACTGTTGCTGCAGCGCGTGAGCCGCAACCCCGTCACCGATGTCTCGCGCGCGCTTCTGGCCGCCTGTTACGGACACCTCGGCCGTTTCGAAGAGGCTCGCGCGAGGTGGCAAGAGGTGTTGCGCGTCAATCCCGACTATTCATTGGAATACCGTCGCAAAGTCTTGCCTTTCAAGAACCCCGCCCATTTCGAGCTCGTCTTGGAGGGGCTACGCAATGCCGGGATCATACAATGACGGGTGCATGTGTCCGATCTTGAACCTGTTGCCGCCATTTGCACGGAGGATGAGCAATAGCCAGTGCGGGTGTGATCGACAGCAAGGTCTGCGTCCAGGAAGGTGCGAAGCCTCCCTCTAGGGCCGACATGGGGCGCGTTCCCGCCAGACGTTCACCCTTAATCCGAATGTACCGAATGCTAACCTTTATCAGGTGAGCTCGTTGACGGAGCACACCCAGGCAGAGTGTCTTCTCACCGGATTGAAGGCCGTGATAAAAAGGGCCCATGGGCATCAAGAACTATCTAATCGAAGGCGGCTCGGGTACTGGAAAGACGTCAGTCGCTACCGAACTGGAGCGGCGGGGCTACCATGTCGTCCATGGTGACCGCGTTTTGGCCTATGTCGGCGACCCCGAGACAGGCCAGGCGCTCGCAGGACCACCCGAAGGGGCAGACCGCATCGCTTGGGGATACACTCACTGGATCTGGTCTGTCGACAAGGTCCGAGCTATCGCTGCCGACACCACCCATCCTGCCACGTTCTTTTGTGGCGGTTCGCGCAATTTTCACAAATTCCTGGACCTGTTCGATGAGGTTTTCGTACTCGACATCGACGTTGAGACGTTGAACCGACGACTAGATGGGCGGCCGAATGAGCCGGGCTTCGAGCCGGCCGAGCGGGAGCTGGTACTCCGCTACCATCGTAACCGGGAGCATCTTCCTGCCGGCAATAATATCGACACGGCGAATACCGTCCCAAGTGTCGTCGACGATATCCTCGCTAAACTCACCTGAAGCACGGCAGGTTTGTGATCGGACCCCGAACTCCAGTTTCCGGGACCCCTCGCTTTCGATAAGTACCTCTTATCGGAAGTGAATGATTCAAAAGCAAATATGCGAGGAGCAGCCCCGTTGCGATCGTGCCAGTTCGACGAAGCGGCGCTTTACCTCACCGACGCGCCGGCGGCAAAGCCCGATATACCCCATCCCGCCATCGACCGGTCGGATATCCTGCCCCGGCCAAACAAAGCGGTTGCTCTCGGTCAGGACGATCCAGGAACGCTCGTCGTCGAGCCGGAGCTGTCGCTTCGTCGCCGGCGGAATTTCGATCGCATCTTCTCCATTGTCAGGCGGCGTGTGGGTGATCGGCAAACGCGAACCGTCAGCGTCCGGTCGTCGAGATGCGCAACGATCGCCAGCACAGGCGCAGGGCGTTCCCCTTACCAACCCTCCTCGCAGCCTTCGAGATTTCGTCAATGCCAGAGTTAGGAGTAACGAAGGACCAATAACGGCAATACCACCGCACCGCCCACAAAATCACCTCACCTCGAAAGGGCACCACTTGAAATCGCTCATCAGAAATCTCGCTGAAATCTTCGGCGCTCTTTCGGACATCAGCAAGATTTTTGCGGCAGAGCCATGTGGCAGGTATTCGCTTTTGAAGAGCCTTTGGAGATCATCGGGCTTGCCAAGCCCAGGCGCATTGCTGCGAACCTTTGTTACAAGGTATTAAATGCGCAACTTCTTGGGAAGACTTGAGTATTTGATCCTGGCAGTGATCAAAAGGAAATGGTGCCCAGAAGAGGACTCGAACCTCCACGCCTCGCGGCACAGGTACCTGAAACCTGCGCGTCTACCAATTCCGCCATCTGGGCGACGGAGAGCCATGTACGGGCGCGGCACCTTGCTGTCAACAGGGTTTTTGAAGTTTTCCTGACAGGCAGCAAAAAACTCGTTGATGCCGGTGCATGCTGACGACGGTGCAATCTGAGGCGGCGGTAGCGATCGACACAATCCGCCCTATATGTGCAGTAAGAAAGGATCGTCTAAATGCCCGGCCTTCACAACCTCTGCCTGATTGCGCTCTTCTCACTGCTGCCCTGTGCGGCTTTTGCGATGCCGCTTGGCGCCTTTTCATCCGCCACCGGCCAATCGGACATCGTCCGTGTGGGGTCGACCATGTGCGATGCGCGCGGCTGCTTTACCTTCGGGCCGGTGCAATCGTTCCGCCCGTCCTACGTCCAGCCCAACTATCGACCGCCGACGGCCACCGGCCCGACCTACTATCGGCCAGGCGCACGGGGGCCGGCACCGCTTTATTACGATCCGCCGCCAGTGCGCACGGTGCAGCCGAAGACGCAAGGACGACAATTCCACGTCGATTGGTGCCGCAATCAGTATCGGACCTACAATCCGAAGACCGACCGGTTCCTGACCTACGAAGGCATCTACAAGACCTGCAATTCACCTTACGACTAGGCTCAGCTTTCCAGCGAGGCGCGATCGACGTGGCCGAGGTCCCGGCCGGGTTCGATGATGTCGCGGACGCGCTGCTTCAACTCCTTCGGACCGGGAAAGCCACCGTCACGCTTGCGCTCCCAGATCAGCGCATCATCGACGCGTATTTCGAAGTTGCCGCCGGTACCAGGAATGAGCGCCACCTCGCCGATGCTGTCGGTGAAGGTCTGCAGAAGCTCCTGCGCCATCCAGCCGGCGCGCAGCAGCCAGTTGCATTGGGTGCAGTAGAGGATCGTCACGCGGGCTTTCTTGTCGCTCATGGCAGGGCTTCCTTTCGTCATCCCGATTTAAGAACTGCAGTGTCCTTCCGCAATCCATATTGCAATGACGAAGCGCTTGGTGTTCCTCTCCTGGTTAAAGATCGGACAGGAGACGCTGATGCGGGTTGCCGTCATCGAGAACATGAAGAGCACGCCGCTCGGGTCGCTCGGGACGGCGCTTTTGGAGGCGAACGCCGAGATCGAGCGCTTCCATCCGTGGATCGACGGCAAGCTGCCGACAAGCATTGCTGATCACGACGCGCTCGTGGTGCTCGGCGGCGAACAGAATGCGATCGACGACGCGAACTATCCCTACCTGCCGGCGCTTGCACAATTGATGCGGGATTTCACGGAGGCCGACAAGGCGGTGCTCGGCATCTGCCTCGGGGCGCAGATCCTGGCGCGCGCCTACGGTGCGCAAAACCACCTGAATGCCGGATTGGAGTTTGGCTGGCACTCGGTCGCCAAGTCAGAGGATGGGCAGGCGGATCCGTTGCTATCGGGGCTCACAGACGATTTCAAGACATTCCAGTGGCATAGCGACACCTTCACGCTGCCGCAGGGCGCGACGCGGCTTGCAGTCAGCGAGCTCACGCAGAACCAGGCGTTTCGTATCGGGCGCGCGGCCTACGGCACCCAGTTCCATTTCGAGGCCAGCGCATCTGTCATCGATAGCTGGAAGGGCGAATTTGCGGAATCGATCGAGGAGATGGAGCCGGGCTGGCATGAACGCTACCCGGCGCTGGCCGCTGCCCATGCCGCGGCATCAGATGCCGCCGGCCTTACCATCGGCCGCAACTGGGTGCGCATGATCCGCGCCGAAGCGCGATCACTGCCCAAGGCGGTGGTCGCCGACGCGTAAGTCGGCGACCTGACATGCCCTAGCCAGAATTAAGTGGCGGAGCGTATCCAGACGAGCATTTCGCCCGGCGCGCGGTTGTCCCACAGATGATAGGGCACAAAGCGCGCGGTCCCCTTCTCGGCAGCCGGCGGCTTGGTTCGATAGAGCGTCGCTCCCCAATCCGATTCATCCTTGGTTACAGGAATATCGAGCGCGACCGCACCGCCGAGCTCGGCGATCTCCGCCGTCTTCACCGATATGTCCTCGCCAAGCCGGATCCCGTTCAGGCCCGCGCCGTTGTCCGTCGCCTCGACGCAATAGACGAGAGGGCCGCGCATCAGGGCGGTGCGGCCGGCATCTTGACGCACCAGTGGGTTTGCCCAGAGCGCGCGCGTTTCCAGTGGGATGTTGAGGTCGATCTTGTCGCCATCGCGCCATTCGCGCCCGATGCGGGCGTAGCCATCGACGTCGACAGAGCCAATGCTGATCGGCTCACCATTGACCGCAAGCGTAGCACCATTTGCCCATTCAGGAATGCGCAGCGAAACGGCAAACCGCGCCGACTTGCTTGCCTTGATGTCGAAGTGAACCGCGCCATGCCAGGGGTAGCGGGTCTTCTGGGTCAGCTCGACATCCGTGCCGGCAATCTTGAACCGGGCCTTGCCTTCGCCGTAGAGATGGACGGCAATTTCGTCGTCCGCGACCCCATACATATAGGAGCCGATCGAGGCGAGCAGGCGGGCGATATTCGGCGGGCAGCAGGGGCAATGGTGCCAGATCCAGCGGTGGTGCTTGCCGGCGCTTTCCAGCGGGTTCTCGTAAAAGAACGTCTTGCCGTCGAGCGAGAGGCCGGCCATTGCGCCGTTATAAAGCGCCTGCTCCATGATGTCGGCATAGCGGCGGTTCGGGCCGCGTCCGAGCATGCGGTTTGCCCAAAAGACCAGGCCGACGGAGGCGCAGGTCTCGGCATACGCGCTTTCGTTCGGCAGATCATAATAGTCGGTGAAGCCCTCGTTGGCGGCGGCCGGCCCGATGCCGCCGGTGACATACATCTGCTTGGTCGTCAGGTCGTCCCAGAGGGTTTCGAGGGCGCCGGTCAGGCTGTCATCATTGTATTCGGTCGCGATGTCGGCCATGCCGGAATAGAGATACATGGCGCGAACGGCGTGGCCGACGACCTTCTTCTGCTCGCGAACCGGCTGATGCGCCTGGCCGTATTCATAAGTCTTCTGATGGAAGTCGGCTGCACTGCGGCCATCGCGGATCGCTTCTTCGGTGAAGAAATGCGGCTCCGTGCCACGCTCGTCCACAAAGAACTTGGCAAGGTCCAGATACTTCTTCTCACCGGTCGCACGCGCAAGCTTGACCAGTGCCAGCTCAATTTCCTCGTGGCCGCAATAGCCCGGCATCTTGCCTGGGCCGTGGCCGAAAACGGTAATCATGTAATCGGCAAAGCGGCACATGATATCGAGCAACTTGCGCTTGCCGGTGGCCTGATAGTAGGCAACCGCACCTTCCATCAGGTGACCGGCGCAATAAAGTTCATGATGATCGCGCAGGTTGGTCCAGCGGCGGTCGGGCTGAACTCGTTGGAACCAGGCGTTCACATAGCCGTCCTTGTCCTGCAGCTTTTCGTACATGTCGACGATGGCATCGACGCGGGCTTCCAGTGCGGGATTGGCGCGGCGATAGAGCGAATAGGCAACCGTCTCAATCGACTTGCCGAGGTCGCTGTCCCAGAACATCTGCGTCGAGCCACCCCAGGGACCGATCGGGATGACAACGCCGGGACTCGGCTTGGTGACGTCGATCGCCTGCAGCATGCCCGCTTCGACGCAGCGGTCGAGCAGCGTTTCAGCGGTGCCGTCGCAGATCGCGTCCTGGCGCTCCCCGAACAGGCCATGCACATCGACATCAGGCACGGGAAGCGGACGAAACTGGCGGTCTCTTTTCAACTTGTTCATGGCTTGATCCATCTTTCTTCAAAAGTCATTTCACTGCGCCGGCCATGAGCCCGCGCATGTAGTAGCGTTGCAGAAGCAGGAAAACGATGAGGCAGGGGATCGTCATGACGGCGACACCCGCCTGCACGGCGCCCCAGTTGATCGCGCCCAGACGACCGGCGCGCACGGCCATCATCAGGACGGGCAGCGTGTATTTCTCGTTGCTGGAAAGCAGCACGAGCGCAGCCAGGAATTCGTTCCAGGCGTTGAGGAAGGCAAAGATTGCCACCGTCGCGACCCCCGGCAGCACGAGCGGCAGCAGGACCAACACAAGCATCTTCAGGTCATGGGCGCCGTCGATACGGGCTGCTTCCTCGATCTCCTTCGGCACCGCGTCGAAGGCGTTACGCATCATGAACACCGAGAACGGCAGTTGCAGGGTCACATAGACCAGCGTCAAACCGAACAGTGAATTGTTGAGCCCGAGCTTGGCGAGGATGATGAAGAGTGGCGTCAGGATCGACTGGAAGGGGATCATCAGCGTCGCGATGATCAGGATGAAGAAGACGTTCTTCATCGGGAAACGATAGCGCGAGAAACCGTAGCCGGCGAGCAGGCTGATGACCACGGTCAGCACCACTGTCGCAACGGACACGATGAGCGAATTGAGGGTGTGCTGCAAAATGCCGGCACCGAAACTGTCGAGCGAGCGATAGGAATCGAAGCTGATGCCGCTCGTCGGCCATGGCGGCAGCGGCGGCAGCCGCGCCTCCGTGCCATGCCGGAGCGAGGCGAGCAGGGTGATAACAAACGGAGCGAGAAAGAAGATGGCGATGGCTATACCCGTGCCGTGATAGGCGGCCTGCGCACGGATAACACGGCTTCGCTTGCGACCAGTGACGAGGCTCATCAGCGCTCCTCCCCGACACGCAGCAGCCAGAGCTGCACAACGCTGATGACCACGAGAATGGCCAGAAGTGCAATGGAGAGGGCCGCGCCGTATCCTAGATTGAAGGACACGAACGACTGGTTGAAGATGTAGTAGACGACGGAGATCATTCGGTTTTGCGGTCCGCCAGAGGTCATGATGTAGAACTGATCGAAAGCGAGAATCGAGCCGGTCACGGAAATGATCAGCGCAAGCGCGATCGTGCGGCGCATCAGCGGCAGCGTCAGAAAGCGGAAGCGCTGCCACCAGTTGGCGCCATCGACGACGGCCGCCTCGGTCAGATCGGTCGGAATCGCCTGTAGGCCTGTCAGCAGGATGATCATTGTAAAGCCGGCTATCTTCCACACGACCATGACGCAGATCGTCAGGAACGCGCTGTCGAAGGTAGCAAGCAGATTGGGGCTCTTCTCGACCAGTCCGAGTGCCTTCAGGGCGGGACCGATGAAACCGCTGTCGACATTGGCGAGCCACACCCACAATAGCGACGCCGACGCCAGACCGACGACGACGGGTAGAAAGATAACGGTGCGATAAGTGCTGACGAAGGCCCGCTGCCGCTCGACAAAAAGCGCAAGCGGAAAGGCGACCGCGAAGATCAGGATCGTCACGATAACCGTATAATAGGCCGTGAAGTTCAGCGCCGCGACGAAGCGGCCGTCATTGAACATGCGGAGATAGTTGTTGAAGCCGATCCAGCGCTGGGCCCCCATCAGCGGCCAGTTGTGAAGGCTCATCCAGGCGGTGAAGCCCACCGGCAGCACGAAGAACACGATCACCAAAAGCATCGCCGGAGCGATATAGAGAAGGCCCGTCCATTCCGGTCGTGGGGCACGTCTGCGCACGCATGCTGTCTGCTTTCGACCCGTCACGGTCATCGAAACACTCCGCATCATTCCTGATAAAATCGGCCGGAGGACTGCCACCATCCTCCGGCCACGGCCTTGGGAGATTACTGGCCGCTGTCGATGATAGACTGCATCTCCGACTGCGCGTTCTTGAAGGCACCGTCGACATCGTCACCGAAGATGGCGGCGTTAGTGAAGGTCGCCCACGGACCGTTGGCGCTGTTGATCAGATCGTTGAACTGCAGCGTGTAGGGCGTTTTGGCGACCGAAATGGCCTTCAAGCCGACCTGCATCCGCGGATCGAGCCCCTCGAGCACCTTGTCGGCGATATCACCGCGGGTCGGCAGGCTGCCGTACTTCGCCATGACTTTCTGGCCGTCCATCGAATAGATGTATTCGAGGAATTCCTTCACGGCGTCGATCTTCTTGGTGCCCTTGGTGATGACGAAGTTGTCACCGCCGGCAAACGAAGAAGGCTTGCCGTCAACGCCCGGAATGAGGGTCACGCCGAAGTTGATGTCGGGATGCTCGGTGACGAGCGTGCCGATTGCAAAGGCGCCGAGACTCTGCTGGCCGATCTTGCCGTTGGTGAAGGTCAGGAAGTTGGCGCCGTTGTCGCTGGCAGCGCTCGCCGGAACGAGGTCCTTCTTCACCATGTCGCGATAGTAATCGACCGCCTTGCGCATCTGCGGGGTGTCGAGCGTCGCCGTCTTGCCGTCAGCCGACAGGATATCGGCGCCTGCACCCCAGGTGAGTGGCGTGAACGTGAAGATCATGCAGCCGCCGCAGCCGCCGCCGGAGAAATAGAAGCCGTAGGTGTCATCACCGAGCTTGCGGATCTTCTCGGCGTTGGCGGTGATTTCCTCCCAGGTCGCGGGCGCCTTTTCAGGATCGAGACCTGCCTTCTTGTAGAGGTCCTTGTTCCAGGCAAAGACCGAGGTTTCGACCGACAACGGCAGGCCGTAGACGCGATCCTGATAGGTGCCGAGGCGCACATGCGACGGCGACAGCGAGTTGAAATAGGGCAGCTTCTTTGCCCAGTCCGTCAGATCTTCCAACTGTCCCGCAGCGGCAAAAGCCGGGTTGTAGATAAGGTCCATCGACAACGCATCCGGCGCCTGGCCACCAGCGATGGCGGTTGCGTATTTCTGGACAAGTTCCGAGAACGGCACTTCGGTCGCGACAACCTGGTTCTCGTGGCTGGAGTTGTAGGCTTCGACAACCTTCTTGAAGGACTCGCCGATACCTGTGCGAACCCACATTTCGACCTTTTCGGCGGCCGATGCTCCGGACACCAGGCATAGGGTGGCAACGCTTGTCGCAGCCAACAGACGCTTAATCATGGCACTCCTCCCAAATTGGCGCACTCCTTAGCGCCGGTTCCTCATCTCTTGGGGCTTTGGGCCCCGCATGACTGCCGCACCACAAGCCGGCACGGCAATTTCCTGACACCCGGTTCCACCGGGCGACCCTCCGCCAGCGCCAGGACCGTCAACCCGGCCTGGCGCCCCAGTTCCTTCAACTCCATATCGACGGAAGTGAGCGGCGGCCGCGTCTGGTCAGCGACAATCTCCCAATTGTCGAAACCGACCACGGAAACATCCTCAGGCACCCGAATACCGCGCTCGCGCAGCGCATCCACCGCGCCACGGGCAATCTGATCGTTGCCGCAGAAGATCGCGTCCGGCTTTTCACCCTCTCCGTTCCAGATCTCCGCGACGGCTTCGTGGCCCCAGGATTCCGCCCAATGCCCAAACCTGACGAGCCCTTCCCCACCGATCACCTCGCGATAGGCGTCGGCGCGCTCGCGAACTGAGAAGAAGCTCTCAGGCCCAGTCACATGGGCAATCCGCCGACGGCCCATTTTCACCAGCCATTCCACCGCCAACCGCGCACCCTGCGCGTCATCGGAGCTGAAGGTGACGCTTGCAGGCGTCCCTTCCGTGAACGCGTAGACGACAGGCACGTGCAGGTTCGACAGATCGACCGGAAGCTGCCGGTCCAGTCGCTTTCCGGTGGCTATGATCCCATCCACCTGCTTTTCCAACATGGCATCGACATGGGTCTGGCCAAGTGCTGGATCATCTTCGATTGCACAAAGAAAGACCGACACACCGTGATCGACGAGCGCTTCGGAAATGCCGGCCATCACAGGCAGCGTGAAGCGCCCATACGTATCGTTGGTCAAAAGCCCGATCGTGAAACTGCGCTTGCTCAGCAGACCGCGGGCGAGCGCGTTCGGACGAAAACCGACTTCGCCGGCGATGCGCTTTACCCGCTCCCGGGTTTCGGCGCTCATGCGGCCGGTTTCGTTTAGCGCCTTCGAGGCGGTGGAAATGCTGACGCCCGCCGCCGCCGCGACGTCGTGGATGGTGATCCGGCCTCTTTTTCCTCCCGCGATGTTCACCGCGCTCCTCCTCATTTGTGGATGAGAAAAGCTTTTCCCATCTTCATCGTCAAGTGAGAAAAGGTTTTCTCACGCAAAAATCATACAATTGTCATCGAGGCATCGAGAACGACCGGCAACAAAGAAAATCGCGGCAGACTGACGCCCGCCGCGATCCAAAACTTAAGCGATGTAGGGTGCAATCAGCCCTTGATCGTCGCCTTGCCTTCTTCCAGGAGACGTGCCGCTGCCTCCGCAGGCGTTGTGCGCTCGAATGCGAGCTCATCGGCGATCGGACGGAAGACGCGCTGGTCGAACTGCGTCGAGCCGAGCGGGGCAGGCGCCGGATACTCGCCGACCTGATCTTTCAGCAGGTTGATGTACTTCACAGTGTCCTGTTCGGTCGGATTGAGATGGGGGAGAATCGCCTCGCGCACGACAGGCGACATCGGCACGCCGCGCTCGACGCCAAGGATCTTGCCAGCGTCCACATCGTTGACGAAGAAGTCGATGAACTTGGCCGCAGCCACGCCGTTCTTTGTCGTCGCGCCGATGCTCCAGATCAGAGCCGGGCGATAGTAGTGGCCGGACGGGCCACCTTTCTTCTCGCGCGGTAGGAGTGTGATTGCCAGCTTGTTCTTGGAGATCAGCTGATAGCCGACGAGCTGGTTGGAATACGCCATGCCCATGGCTGACTTGCCAAGCGCGAGGCAGTTCGTGTCGATCGTGTTCTGGTCCAGCGTCTGAACATCAGCTGCAACCGTGCCGCCTTTCTTCCGCAGGTCTTCCCAGTAGGTGAACCAGGCCGTTGCGTCGTCAACATTGAAGCCGAGCTTGCCGTCGGCATAGAGGCTCTTGCCGCGCTGGCGCAGCCATGCATCGAATACGTAAGCGTAGCGTGCACCGTAAGGACCGCCCCAGTAGTTATCCTTGCCACCGGCCTTCGTCAGTTCGACCGCGAGCTTGGCGTACTCATCCCAGGTTAGATCCGCGGTCGGTACGGGGATGCCCGCTTTGTCAAAAGCAGTCTGGTCGAAGAACAGTGCGAAAGAGTTGAGGCCGAGACCGACGCCGTAGAGCTTGCCATCCACCGTTGTCAGCTTCAGTACGTCCTTGCCGAAGGAATCGACCTTCAATGTCGTGGGCACGAACTCGTCCAGCGCCAGGCAGGCGCCGCGCTTTGAGTAGTCCGAGATCGTTCCCGGCTCGAGTTGGAACACGTCCGCAATCGCGCGACCGGCCATCTGCGTCGACAGCTTCGTCCAGTAGCCATCGCCGCTCAGCGACTCGCCGACGATCGATACGCCTGCGTTCTTGCTTTCATAGAGCTTCGCGACATCGAGCGTGCGCTTGGCGCGATCGTTTGAGCCCCACCACATGGCGCGCAGCTTGGCGTCTTCCGCAAAGGCGGGAATTGCGCTTCCGGCACCGAAGGCTAGCCCGGCAGCGACGCCGGCCGAACCCATCAGAAATGAACGGCGATTGACCTGCATTTTCATCCTCCTCTTTCATCGCCCGCCGTCCTCCAACGGCTCATTGGGCTTATGCGGGGTAGATTACGCAAAAAAATTTTCAATGCAACAAATTATCTTTTCTTGCAAATTTGCATAATTTGCATAATCTTCTTCGTATGAATGAGATCAAGACGAAAAAACTGAGACAGGCCGACATTGCGACCATGGCCGGCGTATCTGTATCGACCGTATCGCGCGTGCTCGCAAACGAGCCCGGCATCAGCGAAAGCGTGCGCCAGCATATTCTCAAGGTGGCGGCCGAAAACGGTTACTCTGCGCGCACCGCAAGCGGCGCGCTGCGCGGCGCCCTCGCCTTGATTGCAAGCGACGGGGTCACAGGCGGGCTTAGCGTCTTCTACGAAGGAATCGTCGAAGGGTTGCGCGCCGGCGCCCTCGACGCCGGTCTCCCCTTCGAGGTGCGGCTGATCCGCGAGCACAGGGCAACACCCGACGTGGTTCACGAGTATATGCAGACGGCCGGCGCCGGTGGTTTGTTTCTGGTCGGAATCGATCCGAGCGCCGAGTTGCGCGCCTGGTTCGAGGACGCAGCGATACCAACGGTACTGGTCAACGGCACCGATCCGCAATTGAAGATCGACGGCGTTTCGCCCTCGAACTTTTTCGGCGCATATGAAGCGACAACCCGCCTTTTGAATGCCGGCCATCGCAAGATTCTGCATCTGACGGGCTCGCACCGAAACACCATCCGCGAGCGCGTGCGGGGCTTCAAGGCAGCAATTGCCGAGGTCGACGGTGCCGAAGGGCATCTTGTGTCGATGGCTTTCAAGGGCAGCGCAACACACGAGGCGCATGAGCTGACGGCTGGCGTGCTTGCTAAGAACGCTGGCTTCACTGCCGCTTTCTGCATGAACGACTTCATTGCCGTCGGCGTTCTGGAAGCAGTGACCGAGGCTGGACTGCGGGTGCCTGAGGATTTCGCCATCGTCGGCTTTGATGACCTTCCCTGCGCGCTGATGACCAACCCGCCGCTGTCGACCATGCGCGTCGACCGCGTGGCGCTCGGCAGGGAGGCTGTCAGTCTCATGGTTGCGCGTTTCAAGGATCGCACCGCCCCTGCCCGCCAGATTTGCCATGCCGTTGTCCCAATTGCCGGCGGCACCGTCCCGAACTCCTGACATGAGCAATGCCGATGACCTATGATCCCGCCAGTGCAAATCCGCTTGCCACCAATCCGCTGAAGACGCGTAAGGACATGGCACGCGCGCTTCGCGACCTCTTCGATCCGCTACTCCCCTACTTTTCCGCAGGCAATGCCCGCGTCCGGCTCGACGGCGCCGCTGCGCATTTCGACCGCGCTGCAGCGGATCTCGAGGGCTTTGCGCGGCCGCTCTGGGGGCTGGCACCCTTCGGTGCCGGCGGTGGCGACTTTGCCGAATGGCATCGTTTTGCCGAGGGCATTGCTAACGGCACGGATCCAAAGCATCCGGAATATTGGGGAACGGTCAACGGCCGCGACCAGCGCATGGTCGAGCTCGCGGCGCTCGGTTTTGCTCTGGCGCTCGTGCCGGAAAGGGTCTGGGAGCCGCTTGGCGGAAAGGCGCGCGACAACGTCGTCGCCTATCTCAAGCATGCGCGGCAGTTCGACTATGCCGACAACAACTGGAAATTCTTCCGCATCTTCGTCGACATCGCGCTCGACCGCGTCGGCGCCAATTTCGATCGCAGCCTGACCAAGCAATATCTCGAAGAACTTGAGGGCTTCTATATTGGCGACGGCTGGTACCGTGACGGCAACGTCCGCCGGATCGATCACTACATTCCGTTCGCCATGCACTTCTACGGCCTGATCTATTCCAAGCTCGTGGATGACGACTATGCACGGCGTTACCGCGAACGCGCCCACCTCTTTGCAAACGACTTCAGGCACTGGTTCGGCGCCGATGGGGCGACCATCCCGTTTGGCCGCAGCCTGACCTATCGCTTCGCTTGCGCCGGCTTCTGGTCGGCGCTTGCCTTTGCCGATCTTGAAGCGTTGCCCTGGGGCGAGATCAAGAGCCTGTGCCTTCAGCACCTGCGCTGGTGGAAGGATAAGCCGATGACCAATCGCGACGGCATTCTGTCGATCGGGTTCGGCTATCCCAACCTGCTGATGTCGGAGAACTACAATTCGGCCGGTTCGCCCTACTGGGCCTTCAAAGCATTCCTGCCGCTTGCGCTCGCCGAGGATCATCCCTTCTGGACAGCCGCGGAAGCGCCACCGGTTGAATCGGCCAGCGTCCTGCCGCAGCGCCATCCCGGCATGGTGCTGATGCGTGATCGTGGCGATGTCGTCGCGCTTTCCTCCGGCCAGGAGAACCTGCAAATGCGGTTCGGCACAGAGAAATACGCGAAATTCGCCTATTCCAGCCGCTATGGATTCAGCGTCGAGTCCGACGAGCGCAACTTCGCTGGCGCAGCCTTTGATTCTGCCCTCGCCTTCAGCGACGATGGCCTGCACTACCGCGTTCGCGAGACCAACCGGGAAGCCAAGCTTGCGGGTGAGGTTCTTTACTCCAAGTGGTCGCCGTTCCCGGATGTGGATGTCGAAACCTGGCTGGTACCCGCAGCCCCCTGGCACATCCGTATTCACCGCATCAACACCCCGCGACCGCTACAGACGGCGGAAGGCGGCTTTGCGATCGCGCGCCGTGATTTCGAACTCGACACACTGGTCGCTGAGGGCTCGAGCGCCTATGCGATCGGCGAAGACGACTTCAGCGGCATTCTCGACATCGGCTCGAAGGTGGCGCGCACGGGCCTGACGCAGAAGGCGCCGCCGAATACCAACATGATCGTCGCCAAGACGCTTGTGCCGCAATTGCGTGGCAAGATACCGGCAGGCCAGACGATGCTGATGAGTGCTGTCCTCGCTGCAAACGACACCGGCACCCTGGCTGGTGCCTGGACCCGCCCGCCGAAAGCCCCTGATACTGGCGAACTCGAAGCGCTTGTCGCAAAAGCAGGGATCAACGTCAGTGCCATCGAGGCGCCGGGGCAGATGCCATGAAGCACCCCTCGATCGCGCTTGCGATGCAGCCTTCGCGCACCGAACATGTTCTCTCGCCTGACGCCCTGCGTCGGCTCTGCGAAGTCGGACGCGTGCTCGACCCCGAACCGCTCGAGTGCTTCGACAGCGACCGGGCCAAGCGCATTCTCGCCGAGACGGAGGTGCTGGTTACCGGTTGGGGCTCGCCCTATGTCGGGCGGGAGGTTATTGCGGCTGCTCCACGCCTGCGGCTGATTGCGCATGCGGCCGGAACCGTGAAAGGAATTGTCGACGAACAGATATTCGATGCCGGCATTGCCGTGACCCATGCGGCCGAGGCGAACTCCGTTCCGGTTGCGGAGTTCACGCTTGCGGCAATCATCTTTGCCGGCAAGCAGGTGTTCCGTTTCCGCGACCTCTATGTGGCGGATCGCAATCGCGACCGGACACACGCGATGCAGCGGCTGGCGATCGGCAACTATCGCCGAACGGTCGGTATTGTCGGAGCGTCACGCATCGGTCGGCGCGTCATCGAACGACTGCGGCCCTTTGGATACCGCGTGCTTCTCTTCGATCCCACGATCGATCCCGGTGAGGCGATCGGCCTTGGAACAGAGAAGGTCGATCTGATCACGCTCATGAAGCAATCGGATATTGTCAGCCTGCACGCGCCATCATTGCCGTCAACGCGTCATATGATTGGAGCCGAAGAGCTGTCGCTGATGAAGGACGGCGCGACATTGATCAACACGGCACGCGGCTCCCTGGTCGACGAGACGGCACTGCTGAAGACGCTTGCCACCGGACGGATCGACGCGGTCATCGACGTCACCGAGCCGGAAATACCGGAGCCGATGTCGGCCTTTTACGATCTGCCGAATGTCTTCCTGACACCGCACATCGCCGGCGCCGTCGGATTGGAGCGCGGGCGGCTTGGAGACATGGCAGTCGATGAAATAGAGCGGTTCATCAAAGGCGAACCGCTCCTCTTTCAGATCCTGCGCCGCGATCTGGCACTTATCGCTTAGCCGGCTTTCAAACCGGCCGGCGCACTGCCTGCGACAATCTCCGGCATCAGGTCGGAGATCTTCACGACCTTGCCGGTGCGCGAACTTGTTAAAGCGGCAATGCCGCACAGCACGGACATGGCGCCCGCGCGCGTGCCGGCACGTTGACCGAGCTTGTCTTCCATACCCTGCTTGAAGATCATGTTGCGCATGCGGTTGTCGCCGCCGTAGTGGCCGCCCGCCGAATGCGGCACGACGATGCGTTCGACTGCGGGCTTGTCCTTCGGGAAATTGCGCACGAGCAGGATGGTGTCCTCGTCAGGCGTTTCCCAGGGCTGCTTCTCGTATTGGCGCAACTCGATTCGCCCACGCGTGCCGTTGAACGCGATGTGGTGGCCTTCGATCGGCTGGAAGGTGTTTAGCGAATAGGAGACATGGACATTGTTCTTGTAACGGATGCTGACGACCATCGTGTCGGGGATATCGATATCCTCGCGGTAGACGCAGCCGTCGCGGAAATAGCCGTCGATCTTCGAAGGATCTTCGTAAAGCGAGTCGAGAAAAGGATCGGCTTCTAGGTCGAGATAGTAATCACACTCGCCGGTGTGCGGACAGAGCTTGCAGCGCGGGCCGCGGAACGGCCCCTTGCGGCCGTAATTCTGCAGATCTGCAAAGGAGGTGACGGCATCCGGATCGCTGTCGAGATACCAGTTCAGGAGATCGAAGTGGTGCGTCGCCTTATGCACGAAAAGACTGCCGGAATTTTCCGCATAGGCATGCCAGCGGCGGAAATAGTCCGCGCCGTGCTTGGTGTCGAGGTACCAGTGGAAGTCGACCGAGGTGACGCGGCCAATCTCACCAGCGTTCAGCAGTTCCTTGATCTTGGCGGCCGTCGGCGCATAGCGATAGTTGAAGGAGACATCGACGCGCTTGCCTGTGCGCTTTTCGGCGTCGAGGATGCGACGGATCTTGTCGACTGCCGTGGTCATCGGCTTTTCCGTGATGACGTCGATGCCGGCTTCGAGCGCACGAACGACGATATCGTCATGGGTGTGATCAGGCGTACAGACGATGACGAGATCGACCTGCTGTTCGGCGAGCATGGCGTCGATATTCTCATAGATCGGCGCATTGCTGCCGATCATCGTGCGGGCCCGTTCGGCACGCAGCGAATTGGTGTCGACGATCGCAACGAGATCCACATGCTCGCGCCAGCCGGCAAGCAGTTCCTTGCCCCACATGGTGGTGCCGCGGTTTCCCGTTCCGATCAAGGCAAAGCGACGTTTCTCCATCGTATGATCCTCCTTCATGCGTCATGAAACGAAAATTGGTCCGGTGCCCAACACGTCGCGGCTCCCCAACTAGCGGTCCATATCAGGCTGTAACTAAATAGTTACCTGATGGCAGACGCCATCCACTGTCAATAGCCGATCGCGAATTTCGCAAGTCAGGCAGTAATCGACGCGAGGGTGACGTGGACGATGTGCCGCTCCCAGGCGTCGAGATTTCCCGGTTCGACCAGATCACGGCCGAAGATCGTCGAAAGCGTATATTGGTTGGAGAGGTAGAAGTATCCGAGCGAGGCAATCGTCAGGTAGACATTCAGCGGATCGGCGCTGGCAATAAAGACACCGGCCTTCTTGCCGCGCTCGAGCACCTCGGCAAGCTCCCCGATCAAATGCGAATGCAGTTCCTTGAGCCGGACGGATTGGCGCAGCCAGCGGGCGCGATGAAGGTTTTCGGTCCCGAGCAGGCTGAGGAATTCCGGATGCTTGAGAAAATAGCGCCAGGTGAACAGCGCCAGCTCGCCAATACCTTCCTGCGGCGTGCGATCACCGATATTGAGCTCGCGCTCGGCCGTGCGAATGCCGACATAGGCCTCCTCGAGCACCTTGAGATAGAGTTGCTCCTTGTCGCCGAAATAGTGGTAGAGCATCCGCTTGTTTGTACCGGCGCGCTCGGCGATCGCATCGACACGAGCCCCGCCCATGCCGTTTTCGGCAAACTCCTTGGTCGCCGCCTCGAGGATTGCCGCACGCGTCCGTTCCGGATCGCGCTGCAAGACACGCTCGGGCGACTGGCGCCTCACTCGCTTCTTTTCCCCACTTCCGCCGGCGCCTTCCATCGGCCCACCTTTCTTATTTCCCCATTGCGCTCATAGTACGTTGCGAACGAATTGTAAAAAACGAGAAGCATGAGGAGCACTATCATATCAGCGCTTGACAGCCTCAATGCTTCTCCATAGCTTGTAACCAATTAGTTATTTGTTGCAAGAGAAACCAGCAAGGAACGTGTGGAGGCGTTCCCCAAGGGAGGAGGAGAACAGATGACACTACGCGTAAGCAGACGTAATTTCATGGCGGGGGGAGCAACACTTCTTTCGATGTCCGCACTGGGTTCGAAGGCATTTGCCGCCGATACCCGCCTGCGGCTTCTGTGGTGGGGTTCGCAGCCGCGCGCCGACCGTACCAACAAGGTTTCGCAGCTCTATCAGACGAAGAATCCGGGAACGTCGATCACCGGCGAATTCCTGGGATGGGCAGACTACTGGCCGCGCCTGGCGACCCAGGTCGCCGGCCGCAATGCGCCCGACGTCATCCAGATGGATTATCGCTACATCGTCGAGTATGCGCGCCGCGGCGCACTTGCTCCACTTGAGTCCTACATGCCTGCCAAGCTCAATCTCGGCGATTTCGATCCGGCGCAGATCGAGGGCGGCAGTGTTGACGGGCACTTCTATGGTGTCAGCCTCGGCGCAAACGCCGCATCAACGGTGCTGAATACCGTCGCGTTCCAGGAAGCCGGTGTCGATCTGCCGACGCAGGCCACCACCTGGGAGGAATTCGGCAAGATCGGTGCCGAGATCACCAAGGCCGGCAAGCGCAAGGGCTTTTATGGTTTCGCCGACGGCAGCGGCAACGAACCTTTGCTGGAAAACTATCTGCGCCAGCGCGGCAAGGCGCTCTACTCAGCCGATTCCAAGATCGCCTTCGGCGCCGAAGAGGCTTCCGAATGGTTCGATATGTGGAGCAAGTTCCGCGAGGCCAAGGCCTGCGTACCGCCGGACGTTCAGGCTCTCAACAAGGACACGATCGACACGAGCCCCGTCACGCTCGGCAAGGCGGCTGCCGACTACGCGCACAGCAACCAGTTCGTGGGCTTCCAGGCCATGAGCAAGGACAAGCTAGCACTGAACAACTACCCACGCATCAAGCCGGATTCGAAGGGCGGCCACTACCGCAAGCCTTCGATGTTCTTCTCGGTATCCGCGCAGTCGAAGGTCGTCGACCAGGCCGTCGATTACGTCAATTTCTTCGTCACCAACCCCGATGCGGCTCTGGCGCTCGATGTCGAACGCGGCATTCCGGAATCGAAGGCGATGCGCGACGTCGTGGCAGCCAAGCTCGATGCGACAGGCAAGATCCCCCTCGCCTATGTCAGCGGCTTGGGTGACCTTGCCGGCAAGCTGCCGCCGCCGCCGCCCTCGGGCGCTGGCGAGGGCCAGGTGATGCTACGCACCATCGCTGAGCAAGTCGCATTTGGTCAGCTTTCCCCCGCCGATGGCGGCAAGCAACTGGTCGACGAGATCAGCCGCATTCTCGCCAAAGGCTGACGCGGATGAGTGATGTGATGCGCACGACCGCCCCGGACGCAATCAAGAGTAAATACGGGGCGGCGGCCGAGGGGCGTTTCAAACGCCTCTGGGCCGCCAATGCCCCCGGCTATCTCTTCCTTCTGCCGTGGCTGATCGGCTTCTTCGGGCTGACGCTCGGACCGGCCGTCATCTCGCTCTACCTCTCGTTCACGGATTTCGACATGATCCGGTCGGCCGAGTGGGTGGGAGCGGCAAACTACGTGCGCATCGCAACCGCCGACCCCAAGTTTGCCGCGGCAATGAGGGTCACGTTGACTTATGTGGTTCTGTCGGTGCCCTTCAAGCTGACCTTCGCGCTGCTGGTCGCGATGGCCCTCAACAAAGGCGTCCGCGGACTGCCGCTCTACCGCGCGATCTTCTACCTGCCGTCACTGCTCGGCGGTAGCGTGGCGATCGCTGTCCTCTGGCGACAACTCTTCGCCGGCGATGGCCTCGTTAATGCCGCGCTTGCCCATTTTGGCATCGAGGGACCGAGCTGGATCTCGCATCCGAGCTATTCGATCTACACGCTGGTGGCGCTGAGTGTCTGGCAGTTCGGTTCGCCGATGATCATCTTCCTTGCCGGTCTGCGCCAGATTCCGACCGACATGTATGAGGCCGCCAGCCTCGACGGCGCGTCCAAGTTCCGGCAATTCTACAAGATCACGCTGCCGCTTTTGACGCCTGTTATCTTCTTTAACGCCGTCGTTCAGACGATCGATGCCTTCAAGGCTTTCACGCCGGCCTTCATCATCTCCGGCGGCACCGGCGGACCGATCAACTCGACGCTGTTCTACACGCTCTATCTCTATCAGGAGGCTTTCGGAAACTTCCGTATGGGCTACGCCTCGGCGCTCGCTTGGATTCTCGTGCTGATCATCGCGATCTTCACGGCGTTTTCCTTCCTGACCTCGCGTTACTGGGTGCACTACGATGACTAACGGGATCACATCAGCTGCTGCGGCACCACCTTCCGATATCACCAAGCGCAGCCTTCCGGCGTCAATTGCGATCCATACGCTGCTGATCCTCGGCTCGTTGCTGATGCTCTATCCGCTGCTGTGGATGGTCTCGGCCTCGGTCCGCCCGGAAAACGAGATCTTCTCATCGACCTCGCTTATTCCGTCGTCGATCGATTTCTCGTCCTATTTGCGCGGGTGGACAGGGCTCGACATCACCTTCGGCCGGTTCTTCTGGAACTCGCTCGTTATCTCGGTGCTGACTGTCATCGGCAATGTCGTCGCCTGTTCGCTCGCAGCCTATGCCTTTGCACGCCTGCGTTTTGCCGGCCGGAACTTCTGGTTCGCAATCATGCTCGGCACGCTGATGATCCCGTATCACGTGACGCTCATTCCGCAGTATGTGCTGTTTCTCAATCTCGGCTGGGTCAACACCATCCTGCCGCTCGTGGTGCCGAAATTCCTGGCAAGCGACGCCTTCTTCATCTTCCTGATGGTGCAGTTCTTCCGCGGCATTCCGCGCGAACTCGACGAAGCCGCGATGATGGACGGCTGCAGTGCCTGGCGCATCTATTGGAAGATCATGCTGCCATTGTCGCTACCGGTTCTCGCGACCGCCGCGATCTTCTCCTTCATCTGGACCTGGGACGACTTCTTCGGCCCGCTGATCTACTTGAACGACATGAACACCTATACGATCCAGCTCGGTCTGCGCACCTTCGTCGACTCGACCAGCGCATCGGACTGGGGTGGGCTGTTTGCCATGTCGACGCTGACGCTGGTGCCGGTGTTCCTGTTCTTCCTGTTCTTCCAGCGGCTGCTGATCGAAGGCATCGCCACGACCGGCATGAAGCGCTGATGCAGTTACGGATATAGATCAATGAGTATCAAGAGAGTTGCGATCGTTGGCTGCGGCATCGGCCGTTCCCACATCGTCGAAGGCTACCTGCCGCATCCGGAAAAGTTCAAGGTCGTGGCGATCTGCGACCTCAACGAAGAGCGGCTGCGCGAGATCGGCGACGAGTTCGACATCGCCAAGCGCACGACCTCGTTTGCCGATGTGCTTGATGACGAGAGCGTCGACATCGTCGACATCTGCACGCCGCCCGGCATTCACCTGGAGCAGGTGGTCGCGGCGCTGGCAGTGGGCAAGCATGTCATCTGCGAGAAGCCGCTGACCGGCTCACTTTCCGGGGTCGACACGATCATGCAGGCGGAGAAGGCAGCCAAGGGAACGCTGATGCCGATCTTCCAGTATCGCTACGGCGACGGCATCGAGAAGGCGAAGCGGATCATTGAGGCCGGTATCGCAGGCAAGCCCTATATGGGCTCGGTGGAGACATTTTGGCTGCGCACGCCCGAATACTATTCCGTGCCGTGGCGCGGCAAATGGGCGACCGAGCTCGGCGGTGTGCTGGTGACGCACGCGCTGCATCTGCATGACATGCTGCTGCATCTGATGGGCCCGGTTTCGAAGGTCTTCGGCCGCGTCGCCACCCGGGTCAACGATATCGAGGTCGAGGACTGCGCCTCCGCCAGCCTTTTGATGCAGAATGGCGCCTTCGTATCGCTCTCGTGCACGCTTGGTTCGCAGGAGCAGATAAGCCGCCTGCGGCTGCATTTCGAGAACGTCACCTTCGAGAGCAACCACGAGCCCTATTCGCCGGGCAAGGATCCGTGGAAGATCATCGCCGCCAATGACGAGGTTCAGGCGCGCATCGACGCCGTCATCGGCGACTGGCAGCCGGTGGCGCCGCGTTTCACCACTCAGATGGAGCATTTCCATGCCTATCTCAGCGGCAACGGGCCGCTACCGGTGACGACAAGGGACGCGCGCCGCGCGCTGGAACTCGTCACCGCGATCTATCAATCGTCCGATACCGGCAACGAAGTCATCCTGCCGATCGGATCGGACAGCCCGAAGTACGCCGATTGGCGTGCTCGCACGAAGTAACGGACCAGGGAGGATCCTGAGATCATGGCAACAAGCGTCGTTCTCCAGAAGGTCGAAAAGCGCTACGGCGCCCTTGATGTTATCCACGGCATCGACCTGAAGATCGATCCCGGCGAGTTCGCGGTCTTTGTCGGCCCCTCGGGCTGCGGCAAGTCCACGCTGCTGCGTATGATCGCAGGCCTTGAGGAGATCACCGGCGGCGCGCTTCTGCTCGACAACGAGCGGATGAACGAAGTTGCGCCGGCCAAGCGCGGCATCGCAATGGTCTTCCAATCCTATGCGCTCTACCCGCATATGTCGGTTTACAAGAACCTTGCCTTCGGGCTTGAGACCGCCGGCTACAAGAAGGCCGAGATCCAGCCGAAGGTGAAGCGCGCCGCCGAAATCCTGCAGATCGAGAAGCTGCTGGAACGCAAGCCGAAGGCGCTCTCCGGCGGTCAGCGCCAACGCGTAGCGATCGGCCGCGCGATCGTGCGCGAGCCGCGCATCTTCCTCTTCGACGAGCCGCTCTCCAACCTCGACGCGGAACTGCGCGTGCAGATGCGCGTCGAGATCTCCCGCCTGCATCGCAGCCTCGGCAACACCATGATCTACGTCACCCACGACCAGGTGGAGGCCATGACCATGGCCGACAAGATCGTGGTGCTGAACTCCGGCCGCATCGAACAGGTCGGAGCGCCGCTCGACCTCTACAACAATCCCGCCAACCGCTTCGTGGCGGGCTTTATCGGCAGCCCGAAGATGAACTTCCTGCAGGCGAGGGTCGAGCAGGTCGGTGAGGCCGAGACGATCATCAACGTCTGCGGCAACGCCGTTCGCCTGCCGCGGCGGCTGAAGGCCGAAGCCGGCCAGACCATCACCTTCGGCATCCGTCCGGAACATCTTTCCGTACTCGAAAATAGCGGCATCACGCTTGCGACTGTCAACATCGACCTCGTCGAGAACCTTGGCGGCGCCACCATGCTCTATGCGAAGACCCCGGACGGACAGCAGTTGACGATTGCGCTCGACGGACAGCAGAAGGTCGAACGCGGAACGAACGTGAAAGCGTCCTTCGACCCGGCGCGGTGTCACGTCTTTGACGCATCAGGCGCCGCCATCTAGCGCGCTTGACAGCTGATCCCGCTCTGGCCATGATTTCAATAGGATAGGCCGCGAAGGGGAAAAGCGTGACGCCTGAAGATCGGATTCATGCGCTTGGCATATGGCAGGGTCCGATCGAAATTGTGCCTATTACCGGCGGCATTACCAATCGGAACTATCTGGTGCGGGATCGCACGGTTCGACGCGTTGTCCGGCTCGGAGAAGATATCCCGGTCCACCACATCAGCCGGCAGAACGAGCTTGCCGCAAGCCAGGCTGCACATGCTGCTGGGCTTTCGCCTGAAGTCATTCATCACGCGCCCGGTGTGCTCGTCCTCGACTATATCGAGTCGAAGGCGCTCTCCCCCGAGGACATTCGACGCCCCGAGATGTTGGAGCGCGTCATCCCGCTGGTGCGGGCCTGCCATCATGACATCGCCCGCGAATTTCGCGGTGCGGCGGCGATCTTCTGGGTATTCCATGTCATTCGCGATTACATCGCCAATCTGGAGGCCGCAAACAGCGCCTATCGCCGGCTTTTCCCGGATCTACTCGCCAAGGCCGAAACGTTGGAGGCCGCGGGCGGCCCGTTCGAAATCGCCTTCGGCCACAACGACATGCTGGCCGCCAACTTCCTCGATGACGGCAAGCGCCTGTGGCTGATCGACTGGGACTATGCGGGGTTCAACACACCGCTTTTCGATCTGGGCGGCCTTGCCTCCAACAGCGAGTTTTCCGAGGCGACCGAGCGATCCATGCTCGAGGCCTACTACCGGATGCCGCTGAGTGCTGATCTCTGGCGGCGCTACCAGGCCATGAAATGCGCGTCGCTGCTGCGCGAGACATTATGGAGCATGGTCTCCGAAATCCACTCCATCATCGACTTCGACTACGCCGGCTATACGGCCGAGAACTTAGCGCGCTTCGAGCGCGCCTATGACGCTTTTGAACAGGATCGATAGTATGACGAAGGAATTGCCAAAGACCGCCAAGGCGGTCGTCATCGGCGGCGGGATCATCGGCTGCTCGACGGTTTATCATCTCGGCAAGCTCGGCTGGACGGATACGGTGCTGCTCGAGCGCAAGAAACTGACTTCGGGTACGACCTTCCATGCGGCCGGCCTCGTCGGCCAGTTGCGCACCAGCGCCAACATCACGCAACTGCTCGGCTATTCCGTCGATCTCTACAAGAAGCTCGAAGCCGAGACAGGACTCGGGACCGGCTGGAAGATGAATGGCGGCCTGCGCCTTGCCTGCAACGAGGAGCGCTGGACCGAGGTCAAGCGGCAGGCGACGACGGCGCAATCCTTCGGGCTCGACATGCAGCTGCTGACGCCGCAGGAGGCTTTCGATCTCTGGCCGCTGATGACAATCGATGACCTCGTCGGCGCCGCCTACCTACCGACCGATGGCCAGGCCAACCCGTCGGACATCACCCAGGCACTTGCCAGAGGCGCCCGCATGTCCGGCGTTTCGATCTTCGAGGATACCGAGGTGATCGACCTCGAGATCGAAAAGGGTCGGATCCGCGCTGTCATCACCGAGCATGGACGGATCGAATGTGAACGCGTCGTCGTCTGCGCCGGGCAGTGGACGCGAGCCTTTGCCGCCCGCTTCGGCGTCAATGTGCCGCTCGTCTCCGTCGAGCACCAGTATATCATCACCGAGTCTTTTGGTGTTCCCTCGAACCTGCCGACGCTGCGCGACCCCGACCGGCTGACCTACTACAAGGAAGAGGTCGGCGGCATCGTCATGGGCGGCTACGAGCCGAACCCGATCGCATGGGCGAAGGATGGTATTCCCGAGGGCTTCCACTACACGCTGCTCGACAGCAATTTCGATCATTTCGAACAGATCATGGAGCAGGCGCTTGGCCGAGTTCCGGCGCTGGAGAACGTCGGCGTCAAGCAGCTGCTGAACGGGCCGGAGAGCTTCACGCCCGATGGCAACTTCATTCTCGGCGAAGCGCCGGAGCTGAAGAACTTCTTCGTCGGCGCCGGCTTCAACGCCTTCGGTATCGCGTCCGGTGGCGGCGCCGGCATGGCGCTCGCCGAATGGGTTGCCAAGGGCGAGCCGCCCTACGATCTCTGGCCGGTCGATATCCGCCGCTTCGGCCGCCCGCACTTCGATACGGACTGGGTGCGTACCCGCACACTTGAGGCCTACGGCAAGCACTACACGCTGGCCTTCCCCTTCGAGGAGTATTCCAGCGGTCGGCCGTGCCGCAAATCGCCGCTCTACGACGGTCTGAAGGCGCAGGGCGCCTGTTTCGGCGAAAAGCTTGGATGGGAGCGGCCGAACTGGTTTGCCGATCTCTTCGCCAACGAGGAGCCGAAGGATATCTACACCTACGATCGCCAGAATTGGTTCGAGGCCGTCGGGCGCGAGCACAAGGCCGTGCGTGAAGCCGCCGTGATCTTCGATCAGACGTCTTTCGCCAAATTCGTGTTGAAGGGGCGCGATGCCGAGGCTGCGCTTTCGTGGATCGCCTCCAACGATGTAGCAAAACCGGTCGGCTCGCTCGTCTACACGCAGATGCTAAACGACAAGGGCGGTATCGAATGCGATCTCACCTGCGCGCGCGTGGCCGACGACGAGTATTACATCGTGACCGGCACCGGTTTCGCGACGCATGACTTCGATTGGATCGCACGCAATATTCCTGACGGGATGCACGCGGAGCTCGTCGACGTCACCTCCGCCTATTCCGTCCTTTCGCTGATGGGGCCGAATGCGCGCGCAGTGCTCGAGAAGGTCACAAACAGCAACGTTTCCAATGCCGCATTCCCGTTCGGCCGCATCAAGACCATCGGTATCGCCGGCTGCCCCGTTCGGGCGCTGCGCATCACCTATGTCGGGGAACTCGGCTACGAGCTGCATGTGCCGATCGAATACGCAACGACTGTTTATGACGCCTTGATGGCGGCGGGTGCTCCGCTGCAGCTCACCAATGCCGGCTACCGCGCCATCGAAAGCTGCCGCCTTGAGAAGGGCTATCGCGCCTGGGGTTCGGATATCGGCCCGGACCATACGCCCATCGAAGCCGGGCTTGGCTGGGCCGTGAAGACGAGAAAGAACACGCCGTTTCGGGGCCGCGAAGCGATCGAACAGCAGCTCGCGTCAGGCGTCAAGAAGATGCTGGCCTGCTTCGTGCCCGATGATCCCAATGTCGTGCTGCTCGGCCGCGAGACGATCTACCGCGACGGCAAGCGCATCGGCTGGCTCTCCAGCGGCGGCTTCGGCTACACGGTCGGCAAGTCGATCGGCTACGGCTATGTGCGCAATGTGGAAGGCGTAAGCGAAGACTTCGTTCTGTCAGGCCGCTACGAACTCGACGTGGCTCGCGAGCGTGTCCCCTGCCGGGTCTCGCTGAAACCGTTGTACGATCCGGAGATGGTGAGGGTGAAGGCCTGATCAAGCGCGCATCGCGCCTTGGGCCCTCGTTCCTGTGCTTTTCATAAAAATCCAGCCACCGCGCGTCGGCGCGGTGAATGATTTACAAGCCGCGAAAAAGAGCCTCCGGAGCCTGAGGGCTTGGGTGTGTTCGATCCCTTTGACAAGCACAGGGACGACGCGTTGGAGGGCACCCCCGCCGAAACGGATTATCACCGCGGATGCGCCAATCGCGTGCCTCGAAAATCCATGCTGCGACGATCCTTCTCATCGCAGCACCCTTGTCAAAACAGCGGCAGCTTGTTGTCCTGGATCAGGATTTCCAGCTTGTTTACCACATCCTCCGTCCAGGCTACGTTGCCGGTCAGCGCTGCCGGGAAAAGGCCTGGTAACCCGAACAGGGCCTTCGACACGGCGCCGCCATTGCGCGGCACATTGGCCAGCAATGCGGCAATTTCCACCGCTCGGGGATCGCGCAATTCGTAGTTTTCGCCTTTCCTGTCAACGCCAAGGGCGTAGCGCATCCACGCAGCCACCGCGATCGCGTAGGTCTCAGCCTTCGCGCCATGCGTCAAAGCCTCGGTCGCAGGCTCCAGAAGACGCTGCGGCAGCTTTTGCGTGCCATCCATGGCGATCTGATAGGTGCGGTGGGCAATCGCCTTGTTTGCGAAGCGTGCGATCAACTCGTCGGCATAGGCATCAAGATCGATGCCCGGAACGGGATCGAGCGTGGCGGCGGCCGCATTCATGTGACGGCGTGCCAGAGCTGCAAGGCCGGTATCATCCATGACGTCGCGGATGAATTCATAGCCGCCTATGTAACCTAGATAGGCGAGCAGCGAATGCGCGCCGTTCAGCATCCGCAGCTTCATCTTTTCGTAAGCCGAGACTTCCTCGACCATCAGCGCGCCGGCCTTTTCCCATTCCGGGCGGCCGTTGGCGAAGTGATCCTCGATCACCCATTGCGTGAAGGGTTCGGTCTCGATCGCCGCCAGATCCTGCCGGCCCGTGAGCCTTTCGGCATCGCGATAGGTAGCATCCGTGCTTGCCGGCGTGATGCGATCGACCATGGTCGATGGGAAGGGTACATTCTCCTCGATCCACTGCCTCAGTTCCGGATCGATGCGAGCGGCAAACTCGAGCACGAGCCGCTTCAATACGGCGCCGTTGCTCGGCAGGTTATCGCAGCTGAGCGGTGTGAACGGTGCGATACCCTTGGCGCGGCGGCGCGCAAGACCTTCGACGAGATAGCCGATAACGCCGCGGGGCGCATGGCGGTTGGCAAGGTCGGCGGCAATATCTGGGTGCTTCAAGTCGAGCCCGCCTGTCGCGGAGTCGAAGCCGTAAGCCTTCTCGGTGACCGTCAGACTGACGATCTTGATCGCGGGATCCTCAAGCCGGGCAAGGAGATCGCCGGGATTGCGGGTCGCCACATGGGCGCGCAGGATCGGGCCGATGACATGCGCCGTCGTGCCCGAGGTGTCGCGCACGAGCATCGTATAGAGCCCGTTCTGCTCGTTCAGGTGATCGGCAACATCGGCCGTGCGCAGGCTTGCGACCTCGATGCCCCAGTCGCCGCCGGCTGCCGCAATCGCGGCATCTGTGAAGGGCGCGAAGTGGGCGCGAAAGAAGGCGCCCGGACCGAGATGCAGGATACCCGTCTTCAATGCCTTGCGATCGTAGCCGGGAAGCTTGGCTGTCGGCGCGAGGCCGGAAAGGCTCGTCAGACGTTCGGTCACAGCTTGTATGCCTTCTTTGCGTTTCCATAAGAGAGTTCGCCGGCGACGATCTCGGCTTCCTTGCGCGACATGCGGTGTTCGCTCACGAACTGCGCCAGGAACCGGCAGACTTCGCGGCGCCAGACATCGTGGCGGGCCGGGATCGACAGAAGCGCGCGCGTATCGTCGTTGAAGCCCGCCAGATTGGCGAATCCCGCCGTCTCGACCACCTGATCGAGATAGCGGCGGATGCCGTTCGGGCTGTCGTGGAACCACCAGGGCGGACCGATCATCAGGCATGGCCAATGGCCGGCCATCGGCGCCAACTCGCGCGCATAGCTCGTCTCGTCGAGCGTGAACAGTAGCACGTGCAGGCCCGGCGCATGGCCGTATTTTGCGAGCATGGCGGAAAGTCCGCCAACCCAATCGGTCGGTGTCGGGATATCCGCACCCATGTTCGGACCGCGGGTCTGGAACAGTTCGCGATCGGTGTTGCGGCGCGACCCGGCATGGATCTGCATCGTCATGCCGTCTTCGGCCGAAAGCCCGGCCATCTCGGTCAGCATCTGGCCACGGAAAAGCTCCGCTTCGTCGGCGCTCAGCGTGCCCTTGTACGCCTTGTCGAGCAGGCGCTGCTTGTCGGCCAGCGGCAGGTCCGCGGTGAAGGCCGTCGGGACCCCATGGTCGGTGGCGGTCGCGCCGAATTGGCGGAAATAGGCACGGCGCTTGCGGTGGGCATCGATCAGCCCACCCCACTTCGTCACGTCGCAATCGGTCAATTCGCCGAGCCGAACGAGGTTTTCGCGGAAGCCGACGGCATCCGGGTCGGTGACGCTGTCTGGCCGATAGGTGGTACGGACGCGGCCGATCCAGCCGTCTTGCGCCATCTTCTGGTGGTGCACCAGCGGGTCGAGCGCGCCTTCGGTCGTCGCGATCGTCTCGATATCGAAACGCCTGTGCAGGGCACGCGGGCGGAATTCCGGCAGCGCCAGCTGAGCATTGATATGGTCGTAAAGCGCATCCGCATTTTCAGGCGTTAGCGGCTCTTCGCAGCCGAGAACGGCCGACATCGCGTGATCAACCCAGAGGCTGGAGGGCGTGCCGCGGAAGAGATGGTACTGCGCGGCGAAAGCGCGCCAGATGTCGCGTCCCTTGGCGACCGGCTTGCCGTCGAGGCGCGGAACGCCGAGATCATCGAGCTTGACGCCGACGCTATGCAACATACGGAAGAGATAGTGATCCGGAATGACGAGCAGCGAGGAGGCATCCTCGAACGGCTTGTCGTCGGCAAACCATGACGGCTCGGTATGCCCGTGCGGGCTTACGATCGGCAGCGCGCGAACCATCTCGTAAAGATCCCGCGCGATCGTGCGTGTTGCCGGATCGGCCGGAAAGAGCCGGTCCGGATGAAGAAAGCCGTTTCCAACATCCATCTAGAATTCCTCCTGAGAGCTATCGGCCTACCCCACAAGACGGGACGCGGCAAGGGCTTTTAGTAACCAAACAGTTCGCTTTCGCGAATCGCTCCGTTCAACCCTCGAAACGATTGACCGCGCGAACTATTTCCGCTTTTCAGATGCGGACGAAATTGGCCGCTTGCGGCAAGGAGGTTCCATGTCCGAAGAGACAAGCCGCGTGACGAAGCTCGAGGAAATCGTCGCTCACCAGGCAAAGACGATCGAAGAGTTGTCCGACCAGCTGGCCGAACAATGGAAGGTCGTTGAGCAAACGCGCGCCAAGCTCGATAGGCTGACGGAGCGGTTTTTGTCGCTTGAGGAGCAATCGCTGGAAGCCCCGGCAATTACACGGCCGCCGCACTACTAAGCAAAGCTCCCACCCTTGTTCTTGGCAGCCGGAATGCCTATTAAAAAGGGGCGTGAGGACGACCTCCCCCTCCATGGGCATCAACTCGGGACGACCCGAATATTCCCATTGGGGTAATCATGCGGAAGACCGCGGATCGTATCCGTCACGCCATCAGCTTCGAAATCATCGGATTAGCGCTCGTCACGCCGCTCGGGGCACTCGCCTTCGGCATGCCCATGGCCGATATCGGCGTGGTCGGCGTTGCCGGCGCGACGCTGGCGACGGTTTGGAACTACATCTACAATCTCGGCTTCGATCACCTGATTAAGCGTCTGACCGGCGGCACGCAAAAGAGTGTCGCAATGCGCCTGTTGCATGCCGTGATGTTCGAGACGGGATTGCTTTTGGCGCTTCTGCCGATGATCGCCTGGTACCTTGGGATCAGTGTCGTTCAAGCGCTGATGATGGACCTATCCTTCGCGCTTTTCTATGTGGTCTACGCCTTCGTCTTCAACTGGGCCTATGACCGGGTCTTCCCGCTGCCGGACTGGCAGCCAGCCGCCGAGGAATCATAGGCCCGTTTTGCTGGCCAAAAGAAAACGGGACCGCCGTTGCCAGCGATCCCGTTGATTTTCAAGGCGTGAGCGATCCAGCGATCAGACATTGCCCATGCAGAGATATTTCATCTCGAGATAGTCGTCGGCGCCGTGACGCGAGCCTTCGCGGCCAAGGCCGGATTGCTTGATGCCTCCGAATGGCGCCGTTTCCGCCGACATCAGGCCAGTGTTGATGCCGACCATGCCGTATTCCAGCGCCTCGGCGACACGCCAGACCTTCTTCAGGTCGCCGGCGAAGAAGTAGGCGGCGAGGCCAAACTCGGTGTCGTTGGCCTGCGCGATCACATCTTCCACAGTATCGAAACGGAAGAGCGGGGCGACCGGACCGAAGGTCTCTTCGCGCGCGACCGTCATCTCGCGGGTAACACCGGTGAGCACTGTTGGCGTGAAGAAGGTGCCTGCACCCTCGATGCGCTTGCCGCCCGTGACGATCCTCGCGCCCTTCGACACCGCATCCGCGACGTGGCTTTCCACCTTCGCCAGTCCCTGCTCATCGATCAACGGGCCGATCGTCACGCCAGCCTTGAAGCCGTCGCCGACGGACATTTCTCCCACCTTCGCGGCGAGCTTGGCGGCAAAGGCATCGTAGACGCCGGATTGCACGTAGAGGCGGTTGGCGCAGACACAGGTCTGGCCGGCATTGCGGTACTTCGACGCCAGAGCGCCTTCGACTGCAGCGTCGAGATCCGCATCGTCGAAGACGATGAAGGGCGCATTGCCGCCGAGTTCGAGGCTGATCTTCTTGATCTGATCGGCGCACTGGCGCATCAGGATGCGGCCAACCTCCGTCGAGCCGGTGAAGCTGATCTTTCGCACCTTGTCGTTGCCACAGAGTTCCTTGCCGATCGCCGCGCCGTCTTCGCCAACGATGACGTTAAAGACGCCGGCGGGAATACCAGCCTGCTCGGCGAGAACGGCAAGCGCCAGCGCCGACAGCGGCGTCTGTTCGGCCGGCTTGGAAACGACGGTGCAGCCAACGGCGAGCGCCGGAGCGATCTTGCGGGTGATCATCGCGGCCGGGAAATTCCAGGGCGTGATGGTGCCAACGACACCAACGGGCTGCTTGATGACGATCATGCGCTTGTCGTTCGAGGGCGCGGGGATCGTTTCGCCATAGATACGCTTGGCTTCCTCCGCATACCATTCGACATAGGCTGCGGCGTAAAGAATTTCGCCGCGAGCCTCCGCGAAGGGCTTGCCCATTTCAGCCGTCAGGATCGCCGCCAGCTCGTCGGCATGGGCGACCATCAGATCGAACCACTTACGCAGGATTCCGGCGCGTTCCTTGGCGGGACGGGCCGCCCAGGCCGGCTGCGCGGCATAGGCGGCATCGATTGCTTCCCGCGTTTCGGCAGCGCCCATGTCGGGCAATGAGGCGAGAACCTCACCGGTAGCAGGATTGAGGACGTCGAAGGTCTTGGTCGCCCCACCAGCCGTCCAGATACCGTTAATGTAACCGGCGTCGCGCAGGAAAGGCGAGGAGAAGGAAACGTGTTTTGTCAGTGCAGTCGTGAATGCCATGTCATGTAACTCCAGGCAAAGAGGTTATCGCCTTACTTGCCGCTTGCCTCGAGGATCGAGGCTTCCAGAATGTCGAGCGCTTCGCCGAATACGCTGTCCTGAATCGTGATCGGGGCGAGGAAACGGATGACGTTTCCGTGCACACCGCAGGTCAGAAGGATCAGGCCCTTCTCCAGCGCGATCAGGCGCACCTTGTTGGCGAATTCGGCGCTCGGCAGCTTCGTCGTCTTGTCGTTGAATTCGACGGCGTTCATGAAGCCCGGACCGCGGATGTCGACGATCTCGGGCGCTCTTTCGCGAAGCGATTCCAGTCGCTGCTTGAGCCGGCTGCCAAGCTGATTGGCACGGTTGCAGAGATCCTCATCCTTGATGACGTCAAGAACCGCATGAGCGGCCGCGATGCCGAGCGGATTGCCGCCATAGGTGCCGCCAAGACCGCCCGGTCCCGGCGCATCCATGATCTCGGCGCGACCGGTGACGGCTGCGAGCGGGAAGCCGCCGGCGAGGCTCTTGGCCATTGTCATCATGTCGGGCGCGACCTCGTGATGATCCATCGCAAACAGCTTGCCGGTCCGGGCAAAGCCGGTCTGGACCTCATCGGCGATCAGCAGGATGCCATGCTGGTCGCAGATCTCGCGCAGCGCCTTCATGAAGGAGGCCGGGGCCGAGTAGAAACCACCCTCGCCCTGGACCGGCTCGATGATGATGGCGGCGACGCGCTGCGGATCGACATCGGCGGCAAACAGCTTCTTCAGCGCGCCGAGCGACTGATCCGGCGTCACGCCATGGAGTTCGACCGGGAACGGAACGTGGAAGACATCGCCCGGCATTGCGCCGAAACCGACCTTGTAGGGAACGACCTTGCCTGTCAGCGCCATGCCCATGAAGGTGCGGCCATGGAACCCGCCGCCAAAGGCGATGACGGCGGAGCGACCGGTCGCGGCACGCGCGATTTTCACGGCATTCTCGACGGCTTCGGCGCCCGTCGTGACGAAGATCGTCTTCTTCTCGAAATTGCCGGGCGTCAGCGCATTCAGGCGCTCGGCAAGATGTACGTAGCTTTCGTAGGGGACGACCTGATGGCAGGTATGGGTGAAGTGATCAAGCTGTTCCTTGACGGCAGCGATCACGCGCGGGTGGCGATGACCGGTGTTGAGAACGGCGATACCTGCCGCGAAATCGATATAGCGGCGACCTTCCTTGTCCCAGATTTCGGCGTTCTCTGCGCGATCGGCATAGATCTGCGTGGTCATGCCAACGCCGCGCGAAATGGCAGCATTCTTCCGGTCTGTAAGAGTGGTCGCGGTCATCGGTGCGTTCCTGCGCTTTGGAATGAGTTGAAAACGATCTTGCATAACTTCTGCAAGATATGTACAAAACTCCTACATTTTTCCTGCAAGAAAGCAAGCGGCATTTTCCGCTTCAAACCGTGGCCGTTTTCGGCGATGGTCGACTCAAGAAAAGAAGGCCGGAGACGGCCTCAAGAAGACAAACGAACCGGGAATATTTGGCTTATGAACAATGGGACGCCCGTGCGCTACAAGGTAGCGGAGGCGGCAAAATCGGCGGGCGTTTCCGCATCCACCTTGCGTCTTTGGGAAAGCCAGGGGCTTGTCGTTCCGGACCGCTCGGACACCGGACACCGGCAATACAGCACCGAAGACGTCGCGCGAATCAAGAAGATAGCCTGGTATCGAACCGAGCGCGGACTCAATCCGGCGGCCATTCGCGAGGCGCTGGAAAGCGAGGAACCGTCGGAAAGCTCGGAAACAGCTTCGGATCTCGGACGGCGGCTGCGCAGCCTGCGCCATGGCGCGGGTAAGACGCTGGATCAGGTCGCGGGCGACATCGGCCTTGCTGCCTCGACGCTGTCGACTCTGGAGCGCACGTCCCAGGGGGTGAGCTTCAAGACGCTGCACGACCTCGCCGAATATTACGGCACCACGGTTTCTCGCCTGTCCGGGGAGGAACGCGACGACGTGCCTGCGGTCGTTCGTGCCGGCGCCTGGCGCACATGGCCGGAAACGACGCCCGGTGTTACCGTCCAGCTTCTGGCCGAAGGGCGCACGATGATGGATTGCCACCGTTTCGTGCTCGCGCCCGGCGCGGCAAGCGAAGGCGCCTATCGCCACGAGGGCGAGGAGTTTATGCACGTGCTCTCCGGGCGGCTGGAACTGGTGCTAGATTCCGATCAATTCTTCGACCTTGGGCCGGGCGATTCGCTCTACTTCGAGAGCCGCCGCTACCATTCCTGGCGCAACCGTCACGACGGCGAAACTATCGTCCTCTGGATCAATACGCCGCCGACATTCTGAAACCTTGGCGGTATCGTCTGCGGTGACTTTGCGCTATAGCGCCACAAGTGACAGTTTGAGTGAGAGACGAGATCGATGGCAGCCACCATACGTTACCATGAAGGTGATATCTCCGCGGCGGATGCTGCGCGCTACACCGGAGCCATTGCGATCGATACCGAAACGCTCGGCCTCGTGCCGCGCCGGGACAGGCTTTGCGTCGTCCAACTCTCGCCGGGCGACGGTTCGGCTGATGTCATCCGCATCGCTGCCGGCCAGAAAGACGCACCGAACCTGGTTGCGATGCTGGCGGATCCTTCCCGCCAGAAGATCTTCCACTACGGCCGCTTCGACATCGCGGTTCTGTTCCATACGTTCGGAGTCACCGCCCAGCCGGTGTTCTGCACGAAGATTGCCTCGCGCCTTTGCCGCACCTACACCGATCGGCACGGCCTCAAGGATAATCTCAAGGAAATGCTTGAGGTCGATATTTCCAAGGCGCAGCAGTCTTCCGACTGGGCGGCAGCAACTCTGTCGCAAGCCCAGCTGGAGTACGCCGCCTCCGACGTCCTCTACCTGCATGCGTTGCGTGACAAGCTGACTGAACGGCTGGTGCGCGACGGTCGCATGGATCACGCCAATGCCTGCTTCCAATTCCTTCCGACACGGGCCAAGCTCGACCTGCTCGGCTGGGAAGAAGCCGACATCTTCGCGCATAGCTGAGACATTTCTGGATTTTGGACAGACAGGACCGGGGGTACGGCCCAACCGCGCACCGGCCATTAGCGATTCGTTAACCGCCGCGTCGTTAAATTGTTTACCAATTTTTATGCATTCGACGGCGCAATGGAGCGTCACGTCGCGCAGCAAGGAACTGCCGGGGAATGCGACGGGCCGGATGAGCGCGGCCTTCTTGTAACCTGCTTTCATCGCACTTTACGAAAGAAGGAGCATGACATGTTGGTTCCGGTTCGTGCAGCGTCAAATGCAAGTTTATCTTCCCAGGGGCAGACGGCCGCCGTGAGCACTGACGGCCTCGTGCGCGCTGCCAGCACCGTTGCTCCGGTCCACCAGATCCAGGGCGCGGATCTTAATTCCTCCGTTGCCGGCAAACTCAACATCCTGCTGCTGGCCGTGCGTGCACGCATGGTCGACGCCCTTCTTGATGTCCTCAATGCGACCAGCGAGGTGCTTTCAATCCCGCGGGAGGAAGATGAAACCGATCTGGCCTTTGCCTCCCGTCTGGCGGCCGCGATTCAGAAATTGCCGTCGGCGAAAATCGAACAGGTAGAGCGTCAGCTTGCAATGCAAGGCCATGCAGTCCCGCTTCGGTTGCTCGCCGAGGCACTGCGAAACCCGGCCGGACCGGAAGCCGCCCGCATCGCCACCTATCTCGAAACCATTCGTTACAAGGATCGCGATCTGGCTGCCCGCGCCGTCGTTCGCTCCTACGGCCAGAACGATGCCTCGCCGGTGCGCCAGGAGCAGCGGACCGAAATCAGCATCCATCGGGACAATCTTGCTGACGCGGCGCGGGCTCCGGTTACGGCGAGGCAGGAGCCGGAAGCTCCGCAACCGCGGACGGCGCTCGTTGCCGCCGCGTATCTCAATGCAGATGGCGAGCCCGTCCAACTCATCAAAGGATCTGTCTCCACCGACAGGCCAATCGCCGAAGCGGCTGTCGAGGCGACCGGCGAAGAAGCGCTCCCCGAGCTCGGCGAAGTCTTGCTGGAGAGCGTGGCGTCCAGCGAAAAGGCCGAGGCGGCCCATGAAACCATGCACGCAGACACGAACGGAACGGTATCCAAGGGCGATCCCATCATTCCGAAGAGTTGGGCGGCGATACCTGCATCCCTGTCGGACGATACAACGAAACTGATCGTGACAATTATTCAGGACCAGGAAACGGAATCACTGCTCGAGGCAGCCGAACCGGATCCGGCAGTCGAAATCGACATCATCCTCGATGAGACGATCCTGGCCGATCTGCCGGAGGAATTGACTGCACTGCCTGATCGCGCGCTGCCCCTGCCGGAAGGCATGGCACGCCAGTCACCGCTCGTGGCAGAACAGCCGGCAGGCGAAGCAGCTATCGCAACCGCGAAAAAACATCAGGCTCCGGAAGTCCAGGGCCCGCTGATCGTGCAGCAGGCCATCGACGAAACCTATGTGCCGGTGCTGATGAAGATTGTCGAGGGCGTACCCTACGCGATGCAGCCCTACGAATTCTCAAAGGACGAGGTTGACGATAGCGGTGCCCGCGAGATGTACCGCGAAGACCACAATGGCGGCGAGCCGTCGGAGCAAGATGCGGAGCAGCACGGCGAACCGTCGGAGGAGGAAGGAACGGGTCTCGCCACCGACGACGAAGTCGCAGAGGCTCTGACCTCCCGGGAAAGTCAGATCAAGGCGGGAATACCGCCTCACCGACCGGCGCCGCCGCTGCCGATGGCTGCAAATGCGGACGAGGCCTATATGCTCTACCGGCGCAAGGTCGACTGGGAATAGCCAGCCACACTTGCATGGACAGCACAAATGCAAAGAACCCGCCGGATCACTCCGGCGGGTTCTTTTAGTCTTCAAGCCTGAGGCTGACGATTATTCGCCGCCGCGGTTCTTCAGAGCCGCGCCGAGGATGTCGCCGAGCGAAGCGCCGCTGTCGGACGAACCGAACTGAGCAACAGCTTCCTTCTCTTCTGCGATTTCCAGCGCCTTGATGGACAGCATGATCTTGCGGTCCTTCTTGGAGAAGTTGGTGACGCGGGCGTCAACAACCTGGCCAACCGAGAAGCGTTCCGGACGCTGCTCGTCGCGGTCGCGCGACAGGTCTGCACGGCGGATGAACGAGGTGATGTCTTCGTGGTCGACGAGCTTCACTTCGATGCCGCCGTCGTTGACTGCGATAACTTCGCAGGAAACGACTGCATTCTTGCGCAAGTCGCCCGAAGCAGCAGCTTCGCCGACAGCGTCCTTGCCGAGCTGCTTGATGCCGAGCGAGATGCGCTCCTTTTCGACGTCTACATCGAGAACGACAGCCTTAACGACATCGCCCTTGTTGTATTCTTCGATGACCTGTTCGCCCGGACGGTTCCAGTCGAGGTCAGAGAGGTGCACCATGCCGTCAACATCGCCGTCGAGGCCAATGAACAGGCCGAATTCGGTCTTGTTCTTGACTTCGCCTTCGACTTCAGTGCCAGCCGGATGGCTGCGAGCGAATGCCGCCCACGGATTTTCCAGGGTCTGCTTGAGGCCGAGCGAAATACGACGCTTGGACGGATCGACTTCGAGAACGACGACTTCGACTTCCTGGCTCGTGGACAGGATCTTGCCGGGGTGTACGTTCTTCTTGGTCCAGGACATCTCCGAGATGTGGATCAGGCCTTCGATGCCCGGCTCCAGCTCGACGAACGCACCGTAGTCGGTGATGTTCGTGACGGTACCGGAAATCTTCTTGCCTTCCGGATACTTGGCCTGGATACCATCCCACGGATCCGACTCGAGCTGCTTCATGCCGAGCGAGATGCGGTGGGTTTCCTGGTTGATGCGGATGATCTGAACCTTGACCTGCTGGCCAATGGACAGGATTTCCGACGGATGGTTCACACGGCGCCATGCCATGTCGGTGACGTGCAGCAGGCCGTCGATGCCGCCGAGGTCAACGAACGCACCGTAGTCGGTGATGTTCTTGACGACGCCGTCAACAACCTGGCCTTCTTCGAGGTTCTGAACGATTTCAGAACGCTGCTCGGCACGGGATTCTTCCAAAACCGTACGACGCGATACGACGATGTTGCCGCGGCGCTTGTCCATCTTGAGGATTTCGAAGGGCTGCGGGTTGTGCATCAGCGGGGTGACGTCGCGGATCGGACGGATGTCGACCTGCGAACGCGGCAGGAAGGCGATCGCGCCGTCGAGGTCAACCGTGAAGCCGCCCTTGACCTGGTTGAAGATAACGCCTTCAACGCGCTCACCGGCTTCGAACTTGGCTTCGAGCTTGATCCAGCTTTCTTCGCGGCGAGCCTTCTCGCGCGACAGAACAGCTTCGCCGAGAGCGTTTTCGATGCGCTCAACGTAAACTTCGACTTCGTCGCCGACCTTGAGCGAGCCGTCCTTGGCCTTGGCGCCGAATTCCTTGAGTAGGATGCGACCTTCGACCTTGAGGCCGACGTCGACAACGGCAGAGTCCTTCTCGATTGCCGTTACGATGCCCTTGGTGACATAGCCTTCAGCCAGGTCGTGCTTGGCAAAGGACTCTTCGAGAAGGGCCGCGAAATCTTCGCGAGAGGGAGTAGCTACTGACATGTAATCTCCTGCATATCCGAATCCGGATACGTATGCGCCGGTTGGTTCGTGTTGAACGGGCCTGAACCCAGTCCGCTTCCTGTCGGGAAGCAATCCGGCGCTTGGACGGAATTTCAGGCTTAGTCTTCGAAAGCGACCCAGGCAAAGCTTGGGCAAATCGCTCGAATTAGGTATTTCGGCTCAACGCTGCATCGATGATCGATTTCGCAGCTTGAAACGCGGCCTCTATACTCATTTCCGACGTATCAAGCAAGTGCGCGTCTTCGGCTGGTTTCAAAGGGCTGTCGGCCCGTCCCATGTCGCGTTCGTCGCGGCGCTTGACGTCCTCGAAAATGGCATCGAAATCGGCAATTCCTCCCTTGCCTGTTATTTCGTCATAGCGGCGCTTCGCCCGAACCTCGGGACGTGCCGTTACATAGAGCTTCACCGGCGCAGCCGGGCAGACAACGGTGCCGATATCGCGGCCGTCGAGCACCGTTCCCGGCGCCTTTTCCGAAAACCGCCGCTGCGCCTCCACCAGTGCACGCCGCACTGCGGCCATAACCGCGATCTTCGAGGCCGCCTCGCCGATCTCGTGTTTCGAGAGTATATCGCGATCGAGACCGGCCAATTCAACCTCGCGAGCCATCTTTTCCGCCACCGCCTCATCGTCGAGCGTCAGGCCAGCGTCGAGCAAGGCCTTTGCGGTGGCGCGATAAGTGAGGCCCGTATCGAGATGATGAAATCCGTAGGTCTCCGCGATGCGGCGCGAAAGTGTTCCCTTGCCGGCGGCCGCCGGTCCATCGATGGCAATGGTAAAGTGTCTTGAGGTCATCTGTCCGTTCATTTTTCCGCCAGTCCGCCGTAGCGGCGGACGAGATCGACCATATCCGCCTGCCCGGCGTCTTCGCCGAGGCCAGCAGCAACGCCCTCGCGATCGGCAACCGGTCGGTTCTGGCTTACCTTCCACTTCCCTTCGATCGCGGCAATCTCGATTTCGACGCCGATGATGCCCTTCATCTGCGCGCGGATGAAATCATCCGGCGCATCGCCGACTGCCCAGGGCCTAGCGCGTGGCCCTTCCTGTTGCGTCGTGATCGCGTTGATCTGCTGAAGCAGCCAGGCCGCGTCGTCGATGACACGTGCCTTGCCCCTCACCTGCACGATCGCGTAGTTCCAGGTCGGCACGACTTTGCCGGTCTCCTGTTTCGTCTGGTACCAGGATGGCGTGATGTAGGCATCGGCGCCCTGGAAGACGGCCAGCACGTCGGCGCCGGCCTCGATATCGCGCCACTGCGGATTGGCCTTGGCGAGGTGAAGGCGCAGCGTACCCTTCTGGGAGGCCGCGGCATCCAGATGGAAAGGAATCGAATTCGCCATCAGGCCCGAGGCACCCGCAGTGATCAGCAAGCCGAGCGGATGCGCCCGGATCAAGGCGTGCTGGACGCTCAGGTCTTCCTCACGAAAATGCGGCGGCTGGTACATTGTCTCGCACCCATTCCGGCAGCCGGCGACATGCCGATCTGCCCTGCAAATGAACAATCGCCGGCTCAGTACCACAAACGGCGGCGCCGGTCATCCGTCGCGCATGAGCGATGCGTGAAGTTTGGCTTTGACATGCCGTGCTGCAACGATTATGGGGACCGGCTTATAAATTCCGAATAGAACGCCGGTTTTCACGGCATTTGCCGAATCTTGATTCGGCCATTCTCACGAGGCTTACAGTGGCGAAAGCTGAACTTGGAACGAAGCGTACCGATCCGGAAACCGGCAAGAAGTTCTACGACCTGAACCGGGATCCGATTGTTTCTCCTTATACAGGCAAGTCCTATCCCCTCTCCTTCTTCGAGGAAACCTCCGCTGCCGCAGCGGCCGAAGCCCAGGATGAAGAGGAAGTGGCGGAAGTCGATACGGAAAACACGGAAGTCGAAATGGTTTCGCTCGAGGACGCCGATGAAGGCGCATCCGGCGACGACATTCCTGATATGGGCGACGACGACGTCGAAATCGAAGGCGACGACGACGACACCTTCCTGGAAGCCGACGAAGACGACGACGATGACGACATGAGCGACATCATCGGCGTCACCGGCGACGAAGACGAAGTCTGATCGGATTAAGTCTCGGCCCGGACGAGAAAATTTCGCCGGGCCGATTTTTTTGGCTTGCTATCTCCAAAAACCGGAAGTAATAAGCCGCCACTCCGCGAGGCAAGCCTTCGCGAAGCATCCCAGGACCGGCTCGCCGGACCGCCTTGATGGGGCTATAGCTCAGCTGGGAGAGCGCTTGCATGGCATGCAAGAGGTCAGCGGTTCGATCCCGCTTAGCTCCACCATATCTTCCGAATATATAGTGCTTTCTTATTGCATCGAACATTTGTGTCTTAGCGCCCGCCTGGCCGGATTTGGCGATATCGACCGTCACGATCAACTGAAGAGTCGGCTGCCACGGCGCTTCGCTTGCCGATGCTTTGCCAATTTTTTAGCAACAGCGGCTATGTGTGTCGACGCCGGCTTTTCCGGCGGACTGGAGCCTTGATTTTAATGACGCGAGAAAGACGGCGGCGGCTTATCCATACGCGCAGAACCGCAACGGGCCTGACGCTTGCCGGCGCGATCTCCTTTCTGGCCGGGATGACCGATGCGACCGGCCTTTCACTGACAGGGGACTTCGTCTCGTTCATGACGGGCAACACGACACGTGCAGCCCTGTCGCTCGGAGAGGGCAACCTGCGGCATGCAGCCATTCTTCTCTCGGCGATCATGGTCTTCGTGCTTGGCAACGCCGTCGGCATCGTGATCGCGCATTTCTCGGACCGGCGCACCTTCGCCGTACTGTCATGCGTCAGCATCGCGCTGGCAACCGCCTCGCTTATGATGGGCGAGAGTGTGGAAATGCCGCGCTTCTATCTCATCGTTGCCTCGATGGGGATGGTGAACGCGGCGGTCGAGCAGATCGAAGGGCTGCCGATCGGGCTGACCTATGTCACAGGGGCACTTTCACGTTTCGGACGCGGTCTTGGACGCTGGATCATCGGCGACAGGCGAATGGACTGGACCATCCAGATCGTGCCTTGGGCCGGCATGCTGGCTGGGGCTATCGTTGGGGCGCTGCTGACACAGATCGCGGGGGCGGCGGCGCTGTGGCTGATTGCCGTTTTTGCGATGCTGGTTGCGCTCGCCGCCCTGTTGATTCCCAAACGCACCCAAAGCCGGTTTAACGCCGCGCCACGTTCGCCAGCGCATATGAAGTCACGGTCACAATAGAACCCCACCGAATCAGATAACGGGTGCGCGGAAAACCGCGGAAGGAAGGCATCCTTGTTTCTCTTTTCAAAGCTCGTCTGGCTGTTTGGGCAACCATTGTCGCTCGCTTTTCTTTTCGTCGTGCTTGCCGTGCTGGCGGGCCTTGTCCGCTGGCGTGCGACAAGCCTCGTTTCGTCCGCGATTGCGGGCCTCATCCTGTTCATCACGCTCTACACGACTGCCGGCAACTACCTTCTGCAAGGTCTCGAGGATCGGTTTATGAAACCGCAGGATCCGGCAAACCTGCAATGCATGATCGTGTTGGGCGGCGCTTTCGAGAACGAGGTGAATACCGCCCGACACGGCGTCGAGTTCAATGCCGGCGCTGATCGCTTCGTCGAGGCGCTGCGGCTGGCACAGAAATTTCCGCAGGCGCGAATCTTGATTTCAGGAGGTGATGGTTCGATTTCCGGAATCTATGAAGGCGACGCGGTGATATCGGCGCGCTTCTTCCCGATGTTCGGCATCGGCAGGGAACGCCTGGTTAAGGAAACGACGTCACGGACGACGTTCGAAAACGCGATGAACACCAAGGAACTCCTGGTGAGCCATGGCCTCTCGAACTGCCTGCTGATCACCTCAGGCTATCATATGCCGCGGTCGGTCGGTATTTTCCGCAAGCTTGGTATCGACATCGTGCCCTGGCCGACAGATTATCGGACCGACGGACGAGAGGGTCTTGGCCTCGATTTCACGCAGCCGAGCCGAAATTCCCAGAACCTCGCAACAGCGATCCGCGAGTGGTTCGGTCTTGTCGGCTACTATCTCGCCGGTCGCACCTCGGAGCTCTATCCTGGCTGAACGCGCTATTTCTTGGAGATCGTCACGAACTTGGTGCCGCGCACGCGGGCCGTGACGATGCAGGGCTCTTTCGTCTTGTCGGCATCCGGGCGATCGCAGAAGCGCGGGTGCATTTTCATCGCCAGCACCATGTTGCCGAAGCGCTTCACGAAGTCGTAGCCATAGATCTGGGCGGTCGCGATCATGAAATAGCCGCCCTCGGCCACCTGCAGATAGAAATTGTAGGTGCAGCCGTCGTCATTGCACTGCGGCCCCTTCTCGCCGTCGCAGGTCAACTCGCCCTCATTGACGACGGCGTCGACCAAGCCATCGTTGTTGATATCCTGGCGGATGACGTAGCCATCCGAAAACTCGGCCTTGGTGCACTGTTCCTGAAAGTGCTTCTTCTCATAAATCTCCGGGTCCGAGATAAGCGACTGCTGGGCAAAGGCCGCAACTGGTACGGCGAGTAGCGCGGCAATGTTCAAAGCGATCAGAAGCGTTTTCACGAGGGTTTCTCTTTTGGTCGAATAAGGACGCTGTTGGCCGCACAGTTTGGCTGATCCGCCTTGCGCCGCCCTTGCCGCCGTGATTCATATTTCGGAAAGATACTCGTCGGTTCTGGAGGACTGCATGTCGCCGTTCGTCTACGTTGATTATGCCGGCGTTGCGCTCTTTGCGGCGACCGGCGCGCTCGCGGCGTCGCGCAAGCAGCTCGACCTGATCGGCTTTCTCTTCTTTGCGATCGTCACCGGCACCGGCGGCGGCACGGTACGCGACATTATTCTTGGACGCGTGCCGGTATTCTGGGTTCTGAACCCGACTTACGTCATCGTTTGCTGCGCCGTTGGCGTCCTGGTGTTCTTTACCGCCCACCTTGTCGAGTCGCGCTATCGCTTACTGATCTGGCTGGATGCCGTCGGGCTCTCCGCCTATTGCGTAATGGGTGCGGCGAAGGGTCTTGCCGCTACCGGCTCACCGACGATCGGCATCGTTACCGGGACATTGACGGCGACCTTCGGCGGCATCCTCCGCGATCTCTTGGCCAATGAGCCGTCCGTGTTGCTGCGGCCGGAAATCTACATCACGGCAGCATTGGTCGGCGGTAGCATCTTTACGGCTGCGAATGCACTTAATCTGCCGCTCTACGCAGCCTCCGCAGTCGGTGTCCTTGCGGCATTCCTCGTGCGTGGCGGCGCGCTGTACTTCGGCTGGACATTTCCGACGTACAAGGCCAAGCCCGGCCGGCACCCTGACGATGTGATGTGAAATCAGCGCCGCTTGGCGCGCAGGCGGATCACCACGTCGACATGCGCGATTTCGAGACCTTCCGGCGGCTCCGGAAGATTGCCGATGGTCAGATTGCTGACCGGAATATCGAGCACATCATTTTCGCCTTCGATGAAGAAGTGGTGATGGTCGGAGACGTTGGTGTCGAAATAGGTCTTGGCGCTTTCGACGGCGAGAACGCGGATCATGCCGGCTTCGGTGAACTGGTGGAGCGTGTTGTAGACGGTCGCCAGCGACACCGGCACGCCCGCTTGCACGGCCTCCTCATGGAGTTCTTCAACCGTCAGATGCCGATCGCCTTTGGCAAAGAGCAGGTCACCGAGTGCGACGCGCTGGCGCGTCGGACGCAGGCCGGCGTGTCTCAGCCGTGCCTCAATGGTAAGCGGGGCCTCTGCCACCATCCGACAAACTCCGGTTAATCTAGCGTCAAGCAATCAGGTTTCATTAGCCATATAACTTTTGCGCAAAAGCGTTTCAATAGTTTCAATGGGGACAAAGAGTGCGAAAGCGCCGCAAAATCGGGCTTTTGGCGCAATTAGTGCTGGCCGGGGGCTTGGCCTTCCTGTATGCGACCACCAAATAAGGCGCGCAGTCGGTCCTCCGAAGGTGGGTGAAGCTCAGTCATGCTTATGCTTCATTTTCTGCTGAACTTGGACTAAACGTTCACATCCATCGGCACAGTTGCGGGGGGAATTAGAGTTTTCATGGCGACGAAACAATCCAGCTTCAACTACGAGGAAATTCTGGCCTGCGGCCGCGGCGAACTGTTCGGTCCGGGCAACGCGCAGCTTCCCCTCCCGCCGATGTTGATGGTTCATCGCATTACTGACATTTCCGAAACCGGCGGTGCCTTCGACAAGGGCTACATCCGCGCCGAGTACGACGTGAAGCCAGACGACTGGTATTTCCCGTGCCACTTCGCCGGCAACCCGATCATGCCAGGCTGCCTTGGCCTTGATGGCATGTGGCAGCTGACTGGCTTCTTCCTCGGCTGGCTGGGCGAGCCCGGGCGCGGCATGGCGCTTTCGACAGGCGAAGTGAAGTTCAAGGGCATGATCCGCCCGACGACGAAGCTGCTCGAGTACGGCATCGATTTCAAGCGCGTCATGCGCGGCCGCCTGGTTCTCGGCACCGCCGATGGCTGGCTGAAGGCCGACGGCGAAACCATCTACCAGGCCACCGACCTGCGCGTCGGCCTGTCCAAGGACAAAGAAGCCTGATTGCACCGGGCATCTTTGCCCGGTTTCCAAGTTAGAAAAAACGAAAAGGTCGAAACACATGAGACGGGTAGTTGTCACGGGTCTGGGCGTTGTTTCCTCGATCGGCAATGATGCCGCCGAGGTCACTGCCTCGCTGCGCGATGCCAAGTCCGGCATTTCCTTCTCCAACGATTTTGCCGAGCACGGCTTCAAATGCCAGGTATGGGGTCGCCCGACGCTGGATCCGACTGATCTGGTCGATCGCCGCGCCATGCGCTTCCTGTCGCAGGGCGGTGCCTGGAACCACGTTGCGATGAAGCAGGCGATCGCCGATTCCGGCCTCGAAGAGAGCGACATCAGCAACAACGAGCGCACCGGCATCATCATGGGCTCTGGCGGCCCGTCGACGCGCACGCTGATCGAAGCGGCCGAGATTACCATTAAGAACAACAGCCCGAAGCGCATCGGCCCGTTTGCCGTCCCGAAGGCGATGTCTTCGACGGCATCGGCAACGCTCGCGACCTGGTTCAAGATCCACGGCGTCAACTACTCGATCTCGTCGGCCTGCTCGACCTCGGCACACTGCATCGGCAATGCCGCCGAGATGATCCAGTGGGGCAAGCAGGACGTGATGTTCGCTGGCGGCCACGAAGACCTCGACTGGACGATGTCGAACCTCTTCGACGCCATGGGCGCCATGTCCTCCAAATACAACGACACGCCTAACACGGCTTCGCGTGCCTATGATGTCAGCCGCGACGGCTTCGTCATCGCCGGCGGCGCGGGCGTGCTCGTGCTGGAAGAACTGGAGCGTGCCAAGGCGCGCGGGGCAAAGATTTACGCCGAGATCGTCGGCTACGGCGCGACCTCCGATGGTTACGACATGGTCGCTCCATCGGGCGAAGGCGCGATCCGCTGCATGCGTCAGGCGCTCGCCACCGTTAAGGGCGATGTCGACTATATCAATACGCACGGCACCTCCACCCCTGTTGGCGACAGCAAGGAAATTGGTGCAATCCGCGAAGTCTTCGGCGACAAGATCCCGCACATCCAGTCGACCAAGTCGCTGACGGGCCACTCGCTGGGCGCAGCCGGCGTGCAGGAATCGATTTACTCGCTGCTGATGATGCAGGCCGGCTTCATCGGCGAAAGCGCCCACATCACCGAGCTCGACCCGGAATTCGACGGTGTTCCGATCGTTCGCAAGCGCATCGACGATGCCAAGATCGACATTGCGCTTTCCAACTCCTTCGGCTTTGGCGGCACCAACGCCACGCTCGTCTTCCAGCGCTATAACGGATAACAATATGACGGGAATTATGCAGGGTAAACGCGGCCTCATCATGGGTGTCGCGAACAACCATTCCATCGCCTGGGGAATTTCGAAGGCGCTGGCAGCGCAGGGTGCCGAACTCGCCTTTACCTATCAGGGCGATGCGCTCGGCAAGCGAGTCAAGCCGCTGGCCGCCGAAGTCGGATCCGAATTCGTTCTGCCTTGCGATGTCGAGGACATTGCCTCCGTCGATGCCACAGTTGAAGCGATCAAGGAACGCTGGGGCGCGCTCGACTTCATCGTTCACGCCATCGGTTTCTCCGACAAGAACGAGCTCAAGGGCCTTTACGCCGACACCACGCGCGACAACTTCAGCCGCACGATGGTCATCTCCTGTTTCTCCTTCACCGAGATCGCCAAGCGCTGCGCGCCTCTGATGAACGAAGGCGGATCGATGCTGACGCTGACCTATAACGGCTCGACGCGCGTCATCCCGAACTACAACGTCATGGGCGTTGCCAAGGCCGCTCTCGAGGCCTCCGTGCGCTATCTGGCCGCCGACTACGGCCCGCGTGGTATTCGCGTCAACGCGATCTCCGCCGGCCCGATTCGCACGCTGGCTGGCGCCGGTATCTCTGACGCCCGCGCCATTCTGTCGTGGAACCAGCAGAACTCGCCGCTGCGCAAGACCGTGACCATCGATCACGTCGGTAATTCGGCCCTCTACCTGCTCTCCGACATGGCAGCAGGCGTCACCGGCGAAATCCACTTCGTCGATGCCGGCTTCAACATTACCTCGATGCCGGCGCTCGAGACGCTACGCAAGGCAGACGTGGAATAGACACTGAAAGCCGGGCTTGATGACGAGCCCGGCTTTTTTTCAAGATGCATCCGCTAGGGATGCGTGACCTGCCGCAAGATGGCCGCCGAATCCCTGGCGCCCCAGCGAGTCGCAATCTTTCCGTTCTCGACCACGAACCATTCCATTGCAGTGACTTCGTAGCTTTTGCCGGTCGGGTCATGACCCACGAGACCGCGAAAGAAACCGGAATAGCGCCCGCTTTCCCGATAGCGAACCACGACATTCGCTCCCTCGGCGGCGATATCGAGGATCTCGAGGTTTATGTTCATACCCTCGTGAAGCTCGCGCCAGATGGGCTCGACGTCATCGAGACCGCCATACCCCAGAACACCGTAAATCCGCGCATCGGCGGCAAACAGCTCGCGCAGTGCGGCCATGTCGAAGCGATTGAATGCCTCAACATAGGCCCTTACGAGCGTCTTGTTGGCTTCCGTCTCCATGTCTCTCCCCCTGTTGTCTCTCCATCTGCAGCAAGTCTAGCAGATCCCCCAAGGCTGCCTATGTCGGCAGCCTACTTCTTCGCCCAAAGCACCTTGAAGCGGGCATTGCGGCAGGTCTCTCCGCTTTCCTTGAAGTTCGCAGCGAGCACCGGCTCATAAGGCAAGCCACGATTGGCAACCAACAGCAGGCGACCGCCGCCACGCAGCACCGACGCGGCCGTCTTGATCATCGCCTGGCCGAGCGACGGCTCTGCCGCATGGCCTTCGTGGAAGGGCGGATTCATGATGACGAGATCGTACTTGTCCTTCACCGGTTCGCCGGCCAGATCGTGCCAGAAGAAGCGCGCAGGCACGTCAGGGCAGTTCTCCTCCAGATTGGCCTTTGCCGCTTCCAGAGCGGCGTAGTTGGCTTCGTAGAGGTCAAGACGGCTGACGCCGGGAGACCGCTCTGCCAATTCGACGGAGAGATACCCCCAACCAGCACCGAAATCGGCGACGTCGCCGGTGAAATCGGCAGGCAGGCGCGAGGCGAGCAATTCCGAGCCATCATCGACGCGGTCGTGCGAGAACATGCCAGCCGCGGCCAGGAAGCGGCCATCGACGCGAACGGGTGGCTTGGCGAACTTGCCGACAATCTCGCTGAGATCGGCCGGCCGCGCGAACCACAACGCAACGCCGTGATATTTCGGCATATGCTCGATGTCGAAGCCGAAACCCTCCATGCGCTTGCGGAGCGACTGGATGCCATCCTCCTTGCCGCCGGCGATGACGATCAGGCCACCGACCTTTACACGCTGAAGCGCGGCAGCGATGTTGGCCTCGTTCTCGCCCTTGTGCTTGTTGCAGAGGACCAAGGCGGCATCGTAGTCCTCGCCTTCAATCTCAGGCGTGGTTTCGATGCGTTGGGAGAGAAGCTGCCGGTACAGCGGCCGGAGGCCCTGTACGGCGCTCAGCGAGGCGGCAAAGCCCTCCGGCACTGCGAAGCCTGCCTCGGCGCCCAGAAAGAGCACACGCTCGCCCTCGCCGGGCGCGTCGACGGTGCCGCTGGCAAAGGGATGGAACAGGGTCTTCAGGGTTTCGCGGCTCATGATCTCTTCTCACCTTCGGATACAAAAAGGGCGCGGGAAAACTCCCACGCCCTCGAACGAGTTGAAAGGCGCTGCTTACTCAGCCGCATCTTCCTTCTTCTTTTCGGACTTTTCGGCAGCCGGGAGTTCCTGGCCGGTTGCCTGGTCGACAACCTTCATCGACAGGCGGACCTTGCCGCGCTCGTCGAAGCCGAGGAGCTTGACCCAGACCTTCTGGCCTTCCTTGACGACGTCCTGCGTCTTGGCAACACGCTCGGAAGCGAGCTGCGAGATGTGGACGAGGCCGTCCCGGGCGCCGAAGAAGTTGACGAATGCGCCGAAGTCGGCGGTCTTGACGACCGTACCTTCGTAGATCTGACCAACTTCCGGCTCAGCAACGATCGAGTGGATCCACTTGCGGGCCGCTTCGATTTCCTTGCCGGACGAGGAAGCGATCTTAACCGTGCCGTCGTCTTCGATGTTGATCTTGGCGCCGGTCTTTTCGACGATTTCGCGGATGACCTTTCCGCCGGAGCCGATAACTTCGCGGATCTTGTCGACCGGGATGTTCATGACTTCGATGCGCGGTGCGAATTCGCCGAGCTGGCCACGGCTCTCGGTGATGGCCTTGGCCATTTCGCCGAGGATGTGGGCACGACCGCCCTTTGCCTGGCTGAGCGCGACCTTCATGATCTCTTCGGTGATACCGGCGATCTTGATGTCCATCTGCAGCGAAGTGATGCCGTCAGCGGTACCGGCGACCTTGAAGTCCATGTCGCCGAGGTGGTCTTCGTCGCCGAGGATGTCGGAGAGAACGGCGAAGCGATCGCCTTCGAGGATCAGACCCATGGCGATACCGGCAACTGGCTTCGCAAGCGGAACGCCGGCGTCCATGAGAGCGAGCGAGGTACCGCAGACGGTTGCCATCGAGGACGAGCCGTTCGACTCGGTGATTTCTGAGACAACGCGCAGCGTATAGGGGAACTGCTCAGCCGACGGCAGCATCGGGTGGATAGCGCGCCATGCGAGCTTGCCGTGACCGATTTCGCGGCGGCCTGGGGAGCCCATGCGGCCGGTTTCACCAACGGAGTAGGGCGGGAAGTTGTAATGGAGCAGGAAGCGCTCCTTGTACATGCCCGTGAGGCTGTCAACGTACTGTTCGTCTTCGCCGGTGCCGAGCGTGGCAACGACGATCGCCTGCGTTTCACCGCGGGTGAAGAGCGCCGAACCGTGGGTGCGCGGCAGGAGGCCGACTTCCGAGACGATCGGACGAACGGTTTCGAGGTCACGACCGTCGATACGGCTCTTGGTGTCGAGAATGTTCCAGCGAACGATCTTTGCCTGCAGGTGCTTGAAGATCGCGCCGACTTCTTCGGCCGTGTACTTGGCTTCGCCTTCTTCCGGAAGGAAGTGCGCCTTGACCTTCGCCTTGACGGCGTCGACGGCAGCGTAGCGCTCGGCCTTCTGCGTGTTCTTGTAGGCGGTGCGCAGCTCGGCTTCGAAATGCTTCAGCATTTCGCCTTCGAGTTCCGAATAGTCTTCCGGCTGGAAGTCGCGCGGTTCCTTGGCAGCCACTTCGGCGAGCTTGATGATCGCGTCGAGAACCGGCTGGAAGCCGCGGTGGCCGAACATGACGGCGCCGAGCATGACTTCTTCATTCAGTTCCTTGGCTTCGGATTCAACCATCAGAACGGCGTCGTGCGTACCTGCTACAACGAGGTCGAGAACCGACTCGTCCATCTCGTCGAGATGCGGGTTGAGAACGTATTCACCGTTGATGTAGCCGACGCGGGCGCCACCGACCGGGCCCATGAAGGGAACACCCGAAAGGGTGAGTGCCGCCGAGGTCGCAACCATCGAAAGGATGTCGGGGTTGTTTTCGAGGTCATGCTGGATGACGGTGACGACGACCTGGGTGTCGTTCTTGTAGCCTTCCGGGAAGAGCGGGCGGATCGGGCGGTCAATCAGGCGGGAAACGAGGGTTTCGTTTTCGCTCGGACGGCCTTCACGCTTGAAGTAGCCACCGGGAATCTTGCCGGCTGCGTAGGTCTTTTCCTGGTAGTTGACGGTCAGCGGGAAGAAGTCCTGGCCCGGCTTCGGTGCCTTGGCGGAAACGACGGTGGCGAGAACCACTGTTTCGCCGTAAGTCGCGAGAACGGCGCCATCGGCCTGGCGGGCGATCTTGCCAGTTTCGAGCTTCAGCGGGCGGCCTGCCCACTCGATTTCCACACTATGAGTATCGAACATATGTCTTGTCCTTCAATGCGGGAACATGCGCCCCGCCTTCCAAGGCACGGCGCACGGTCAACCGCAATCGGTGTGACGCATCATGGGCAAGACAACGGGAGGCTTTACATCGACGGCCCCGGAAGAGACCGGGCCAAAGCTCCTCGAGCTCTGGCCGAAAGCATCCGGCAATCCTGCCCCATGACAGGTCAACGGTTGGTTTGGCAGAACCGGCCCATCCGGGTCTGCCGGGCAATCGCCATGAGCGGCGGGTGGGGAAAGGTTCCCCGAAAAAATCCGGCGGGCGTCCCAAGGGGGAGCGCCCGCCGAAAAATCATTAGCGGCGGATACCCAGGCTGCCGATCAGCTTGGTGTAGCGGCCTTCGTCCTTCTTCTTGAGGTAGTCAAGAAGCGAGCGGCGGCTGGAAACCATCGTCAGCAGACCACGGCGGGAATGGTTATCCTTCTTGTGGTCCTTGAAGTGGCCGGTCAGGTTGTTGATACGCTCGGTCAGGATGGCAACCTGAACTTCCGGAGAACCGGTGTCGCCTTCGAACGTTGCGTATTCCTTGATGAGAGCCGTCTTGCGCTCAGCAGTAATCGACATCGGATGTTCCTTTCTATGAGAGGAGATTAGGTCGCCAAAAGCCGGGATGTCGTCCAGCTTCGGCCGCGAATGCATTCGGGCCGAGCCCGATTGCTGGCGCTGCGTATAAACCAAATGCGCTGCAATGGAAAGAGGTATGCCACAGATCGCCGATTCGTCACTTTCCGGCCATCGCATCCCGGATCATGGCATTGTAGCCCTCTGGGTCCTGCAGCATGGCGAAGTGGCTCGCGTCCTTGAGGATCACCAGCTTCGATCCCGGAATTTGTTTGGCCATCATCTCGGTATGGTCGAGCTTGATTGCCTCGTCGTGGTCGCCGATCGTCAAGGTGACGGGTACCTTGATCTTGCCAAGGTCGTCGGCAGTCCAGGCCGGCTGGCTCGCCCACATCGCCGAGATCTCGGTAACGAAGGCATCATATTCGTTCGGTGTCGGCGAGAGTTTTTTGTAAGTCTCGCCGGCGGCATTGATGTAATTGCTGAAGGTCTCGTTGGTCATAACGTCGGCCTTTAAGCCGTCGGTCGTGACGTTCGCCGCCTGCGCGATCACGCGCGTCAGCTTCTCAGGGTTCTTCATCGCCATGTCGATGCCGATGATGCCGCCATCAGACCAGCCGACCAGGGTCACCTTGTCGAGCTTCAGATAGTCCAGCAAAGCGACATAATCCGACGTCATCAGGTCATAGCCGAACGGCTGCTTACTGCGCGTCGAGCGGCCGTGTCCGCGGCTGTCAGCCACGATTACCCGATGATCCTTCGCGAACTCAGCCACCTGATAGCCCCAGACGTCCGCGCTACCGAGCCCACCATGGATGAACAGGATCGGATCGCCCTCACCATACTCGGCGTAATACATCTTGATGTCGTTGACGGGTGCCATGCCGCTCGTCTTTGCTGTCGGCATTGGCGGGAAGGCTGGCAACGTTGCCCAGCGCTCTGCCGAGCAAGCGCTCGCGGCCATCAAAACCGCCGAGAAGAACATCAGGATGCCGGCTGCAAGTCTGCCCATGACTGTCTCCCTGATCCAAAGGGCTCCACGGCCCGGATCAGGGAAACATATCTCAATGCCAAAGGCTGACAACTGCCATCTATGGTTTTGCCGGCGCTAGAGCGAGCCAAAACCAGAAGTTTATAGAAGCTCAGCCAAAGACGCGTTTCGGGCGGAACTCACCTTGGCCGATCTCGCCGATCGCAACCAGTTTGCCGCGAGACGTAGCATAGGCTTCGCTTTCGGCAACCGGTGCGTCGCGACCGCGCACGAGGATCGGGTTGCCCATCTTCAGACGATGTGCCTGGTCGTCATTGACGACGAGATGCGGCAGCGAGGAGAGCGCTTCGCTGGTGTCGATCAGCAGGGCATCGAGGGCAGCAAGCCGTTCGTCGGCGTCTTCGATCGCCTCGAGCGCGACGAGGTCGGCAAGCGGTACCATCGTTTCTTCGGCAAACGGTGCAACGAAGCTGCGGCGCAGGCCCGAGATGTGGCCGTAGCAGCCGAGTTCGCGGCCGAAATCGCGCGCCAACGCGCGTACATAGGTGCCCTTGCCGCATTCGACTTCGAAATGCGCCGTATTGGCGTCCTGGCATGACAACAGCGTCAGGCGGAAGATCTCGACCTCACGGGAGGGGATTTCCACCGCCTCGCCATCGCGCGCCAGATCGTAGGCCCGCTCGCCCGCGATCTTGATTGCCGAAAACTGCGGCGGCACCTGACTGATGACGCCGGTGTATTTTGGCAGGAGGTCGCGGATCTGCTGTTCGCTCGGGCGCTTGTCGGAGCTCTGCGTTACATCGCCCTCGAGATCGTCGGTTGCGCGCTCCTCACCCCAGGTTACGGTGAATTCGTAGATCTTGCGGCCGTCCATCACGTAGGGAACGGTCTTCGTCGCATCACCAAGCGCGATCGGCAGCATGCCCGAGGCCAGCGGGTCGAGCGTGCCGGCGTGACCGCATTTCTGCGCCTTGAACAGCCACTTGATCTTGGAAACAGCTTCGGTGGAGCCGAAATCGACCGGCTTGTCGAGGATCAGCCAGCCCGAGATCGGGCGGCCCTTCGGTTTACGTGGTTTGGACATCAGTCTCTTCTACTATTCTTCTTCGGTATCGCCGTGGTCGAGATCGCGGCTCACCTCGGGTGAGCGCAGCAACTCGTCGATCTTCTTGTAATTGTCGAAGCTCGTATCGTCGCGGAAGCGGATATCCGGCATGTATTTCATCTGCCGAAGCTGCGGGCCAAGGCGGCCACGGATGTATTTCGCATTGCGGTTCAGCGCAGCGATCACTGCATCATGATCCGTTACACCGAGCGGCGTCACGTAGGCCGTCGCGATCTTCAGATCAGGCGACATGCGGACTTCGGAGATGGAAATGACGGTCTTCTCGATCACGTCATCGCGCACTTCGCCACGCTGCAGAACCTGCGTGATAGCGGCGCGAACCTGCTCGCCGACGCGCAGCATACGCTGCGAAGGTGCGGAGGTTGTTGGTCTTGTTGCCATTTTTCTTTGCCTCAAAAGGTTCGGGCGCCGGCCTCAGTTGATCCGGCGCCCGTCCAAATTTCCAATATCACACGATCAGAGCGTACGGGTGATGTGCTCGACGCGGAAGCATTCGATCGTGTCGCCGGCGCGGATGTCTTCGTAATTCTCGAAAGCCATACCGCATTCCTGGCCGGAATGCACTTCCGAGACTTCGTCCTTGAAGCGCTTGAGCGTCTTGAGCTTGCCTTCGTGGATGACGACGTGGTCGCGGACGAGGCGGACACCAACTCCACGCTCGACCTTGCCTTCGGTAACACGGCAACCCGCGACCTTGCCGACCTTCGTGATGTTGAACACCTCGAGGATCTCGGCATTGCCGAGGAAGGTTTCGCGGCGCTCCGGCGAGAGCAGACCCGACATCGCCGCCTTCACGTCATCCACCAGATCGTAGATGATGTTGTAGTAACGGATTTCGATGCCCTGGCGTTCTGCCAGCGTACGGGCCTGTGCATTCGCACGAACGTTGAAGCCGATGATCGCAGCACCCGATGCCTCGGCAAGCGAGATATCCGATTCCGTTACACCGCCGACAGCCGAGTGAACGATGCGGGCACGAACTTCGTCCGTACCGAGCTTTTCGAGCGCACCGGCGATCGCTTCGATCGAACCCTGCACGTCACCCTTGATGACCAGCGGGAACTCCTTGACGCCTGCCGACTGCAGCTGCGTCATCATCTGTTCCAGCGAGCCGCGCTGGCCCGAATGGCGGGCGGCAGCCTTGTCGCGAGCGAGACGCTGGCGATATTCCGAGATCTCGCGGGCGCGGCCTTCGTTTTCAACGACGGCGAACCTGTCACCTGCCTGCGGCGTGCCGGAAAGGCCGAGCACCTCGACCGGCATGGCCGGCGGGGCTTCCTTCATGTGTTCGCCCTTGTCGTTGACGAGGGCGCGGACACGACCCCAGACATCACCAGCGACGATGATCTGGCCGGGCTTCAGCGTACCGTTCTGGACGAGAACCGTGGCAACCGAACCGCGGCCGCGGTCGAGCTGGGCTTCGATGACCGTACCTTCCGCCGTGCGGTTCGGATTGGCCTTGAGGTCCAGGATTTCGGCCTGCAGCAGAATGGCTTCCAGCAGCTTGTCGAGGTTCTTTCCGGTCTTGGCCGAAACTTCGACGTCAAGAACTTCACCGCCCATCGATTCCACGAAGACTTCGTGCTGCAGGAGCTGCGTGCGCACCTTCTGCGGATCGGCGGTCGGCTTGTCGACCTTGTTGATCGCCACGATGATCGGAACACCAGCCGCCTTGGCGTGGTTGATCGATTCAATCGTCTGCGGCATGACGCTGTCATCAGCTGCAACGACCAGGATCGCGATGTCGGTCGCCTGCGCACCGCGGGCACGCATTGCCGTAAAGGCGGCGTGGCCGGGGGTGTCGATGAAGGTGATCTTCTGACCGTTCTGCTCGACCTGATAGGCGCCGATATGCTGCGTGATACCACCGGCTTCGCCAGCAACCACATTGGCATGACGGATGGCGTCGAGCAGCGAGGTCTTGCCGTGGTCGACGTGGCCCATGATGGTCACAACAGGCGGACGCGAAACGCGATCGCCCTCATCGTCGGCAACGTTGAAGATGCCAAGTTCGACGTCGGATTCAGAAACGCGCTTGACTGTGTGGCCGAATTCGCCAGCGATGAGTTCAGCAAGGTCGGCGTCGATGACGTCGCCCGGCTTCATCATCTGGCCTTCCTTCATCAGGTACTTGATGACATCGACCGCGCGTTCGGACATGCGCTGCGACAGTTCCTGGATGGTAATGGTCTCCGGCAGAACGACTTCTCGCGAAATCTTCTCGCGGGTTTCCTGCATCTGGCTGCGGCGGAACTTCTCCTGACGACGGCGCATTGCCGAGAGCGAACGGCCGCGTGCACTGTCTTCATCCTCGCTTGCGGTCGTGATCGTCAGCTTTCCGCGGCGACGATCCTCCTCACCCTTGGGGCGAGTCGTCACCGGCTTTGCGGGCTCGGGACGAACGACACGACCACGAACCGGCGCGCCGCCACGCGGCGCAGAGCGATCGTCGTCGTCAGAGTCGCGACGACCGCGTCCAGCCGGCGCAACTGCGCCAGGTGCCGGGCGTGCCACGGCCGGAGATGGCGCAGCATCCGGACGGCGCGCGACGGGCGCAGCCGGCTGAACGCGCGGCGCCTCAGTGCGTTGCTCGACAACAGCAGGTGCTGCTGGGGCAGTCGGAGCGGCGGCGGCTTCAGCGGCCCGAGCAGCAGCTTCTTCCGCAGCGCGGCGCTTGGCTTCCTCAACCTCAGCGGCTTGGCGTACGGCTTCTTCCGCGGCGCGGCGCTTTTCTTCCTCGGCGCGGCGAACCGCATCCTCGGCATCGCGAACCTGTGCCATGGCGAGCGCGCGGCGGCGCGCATCCATTTCCTCAGGCGACAGATGGTTCAGGACCACCGGACGGGGGCGATCCTGCTGACGCGGAGGCTGAGAAGAAGGCTGCTGCGGACGCGACTGCTGGCCGCCCGTCGGCTGAATGCGCGGCTGTGGCGCCTGCGGCGCGCGCGGCTGGTGCACGCTCGGAGCTGCTTCGGCACGAACCGGAGCGCTGGAGCCTACGGGGGTGATCGGGCGCTCGTCCTCCGGACGCATCGGACGCCGCTTGCGGGTCTCGACAACGACCGCCTTGGTGCGGCCGCGGCCCATATCCTGGCGCACGGTGCCCTGGCTCATTCCCGACGGCTTCAGGGTCAAAGTCTTCTTGCCCGGTCCGTTCAGTGTCTTGTCGTCATTGCTATCGGTCATTCGTTCCCGTTCCTTCGGACAGGGAGCGATGACGTCATCAGACCCTGTCGTTCAAATACTGTCGATCAATGATGTAGCAGCCGGCCGATGCCGGTGACCGTATCATTGTTTTTGCCGGCCAGCGCCGCCCGGTGCCCGGGACTGACCGCCATTACGGTACTGTTCGAGCATCTTTGCGCGCTTCACTACACCCTCACCCGCCTGCCCTGCAAGCACTGCAGCATGGATAAAAGCGTTCTGGCCCATCACCCCTTCCATTTCGTCCTCCGAGAAGAGACGGAAGGAAGGTATTTCTTCCTCGGTTTCCATTCCGAGATGCCAAGCCTTGCGAGCCTGGTCTATCTTTCTCACGCCATCCTCGGCGGCATTCGTTGCGTGGAACACTGCGATCGCGGCTCCACTCCTGACTGCGGCATCCACTTTCGCGGAACCCGTAACGAACTGGCCCGCCTTGCGAGCCATGTTCATCATCTGCATCAACTGCTGTCCAAGCAGCGTCTCCACGGCTTGGCCAAGATCGGCTGCCGCCTTCACATCCGCTTTCAACGCGCGGGCGAAGAGCTTCTTCGCCACCGCCTTGTCGACCAACGAGCGATCGACCTTGACCCAGCAGCCGCGTCCCGGAAGCTGTCGCTTCAGGTCGGCGATGACAGTCCCATCCGGAGCGGCAACGAAGCGGATCAGCTCATCCGGCGATCCGCTTTCGCGCGTCACGATGCACATGCGACCATTCACGTCATATCCTGCAAGATCGTCGTCCTCAGGAGAAACGGTCGGCTCACGCGCGGACATTATACTTCCTGCTCGGCCTCGGGAGCTTCTTCAGCTTCCGCGTCCTTGGCGAGGTCTTCTTCGGTGATCCAGCCAGCCGCGAGGCGAGCCTGGACGACCATCTGCTCAGCCTCGACGCGCGAAACGTCGAACTTCGAGAACAGGCCTTCGAATTTCTTGGTCTCGCCGTTCTTGCGCTCGCTCCAGCCAACGAGATCGTCAGCGGCGCAGCCGGCGAAGTCCTCGATCGTCTTGATGCTGTCTTCGCCGAGCGCGACCATCATCTGCGCGGTCATGCCGTCGATCTGGCGCAGTTCGTCGGAAACGCCGAGCGCCTTGCGCTTTTCGTCCATTTCGGCTTCCAGGCGCTCCAGATATTCGCGGGCACGCGTCTGGATTTCCTGTGCCGTGTCTTCGTCAAAACCGTCGATTGAGGCAATTTCGTCAAGGTCGACATAGGCAAGCTCTTCGACTGCCGCAAAACCTTCCGAGGCCAGAACCTGACCGACCATTTCGTCAACGTCGAGCGAATCCATGAACAGGTTGGTGCGCTCGTTGAATTCTTTCTGACGGCGTTCCGACTCTTCGGCTTCCGTCATGATGTCGATATCCCAGCCGGTCAGCTGCGATGCCAGGCGGACGTTCTGGCCGCGGCGGCCGATGGCCAGCGACAGCTGCTCGTCGGGAACCACGACTTCAATGCGCTCTGCATCCTCGTCGAGAACAACCTTGGCGACTTCAGCCGGCTGCAGGGCGTTGACGACGAAGGTCGCCGGGTCCTGCGACCACGGAATGATGTCGATCTTTTCGCCCTGAAGCTCGCCGACGACGGCCTGAACGCGAGAACCGCGCATACCGACGCAAGCGCCGACCGGATCGATCGAGCTGTCGTTCGAGATCACGGCGATCTTGGCGCGCGAACCCGGATCGCGGGCAACCGACTTCACCTGGATGATGCCGTCGTAGATTTCCGGCACTTCCATGGTGAAGAGCTTGACCATGAACTGCGGATGCGTGCGCGACAGGAAGATCTGCGGGCCGCGCTGTTCACGACGAACATCATATACGTATGCGCGGACGCGATCGCCATAGCGGACGTTTTCGCGCGGGATCATTTCGTCGCGACGGATGATGCCTTCGCCACGGCCGAGGTCGACGATGACGTTGCCGTATTCGACGCGCTTGACGGTGCCGTTGACGATTTCGCCGACGCGGTCCTTGAACTCGTCGAACTGGCGGTCACGCTCGGCTTCGCGAACCTTCTGGACGATGACCTGCTTGGCGGATTGGGCAGCGATACGGCCGAAATCCATCGGCGGCAGCGGATCGGCAATGAAATCGCCAAGCGCTGCGTCCGGGTTGCGGTCGCGGGCCAGCTCAAGCGGAATCTGGGTCGAATAGTCTTCAGCCTTGTCGACAACTTCGAGCAGACGCTGAAGACGGATTTCCCCGGTCTTCGGGTTGATGTCGGCGCGGATGTTGGACTCGGTGCCGTAGCGGGAGCGCGCTGCCTTCTGGATCGCGTCCGCCATTGCGGCAAGCACGATCTCGCGGTCGATGACCTTTTCGCGCGCCACTGCATCTGCGATCTGCAGAAGTTCGAGCCGGTTCGCACTGACTGCCATTGTCTTTTCTCTCCGTCTAGACGTCCCGGGTTCCCGTCCCTGGAGCCACAAGTTGATCGGTTATTCTTCGTCTTCCGCTTCGTTCTGGTTCGCGGCCTCTGCCTTCGCCAGCTTGTCGGCGCGCAGCGCATCACGGATCAGATCGTCGGTCAGAATGAGCTTCGCATCGCTGAGCGCAGTGAAAGGGATGACAACCTTCTGCTCTTCGCCATAGGCAACCTGGTCACGCTCGAGCGTGAAACCGTCCGCATCGCTCTCCACGATCTTGCCGCGGAAGCGCTTGCGGCTGCCGATCATGATCGACGTCTCGCACTTCAAAAGGTGTCCCTGCCAGCGGGTGAAATCCGATTTCCGCACCAACGGACGATCGATACCCGGCGAAGACACCTCGAGATGATACTCCCGATCGATCGGATCTTCCACATCCAGAACCGGAGAAATGGCCATCGAGACCGCCTCGCAGTCCTCCACAGTCATCGTTCCGTCGTTGCGCTCGGCCATGATCTGGAGGGTTGCGCCGTTCTGATTGAGCATCCGCACGCGGGTCAGGCGAAACCCGAGATCCACCAATACAGGCTCGATAATGTCGGCAAGACGCTGGTCGAGACCGGTTTCGGTGATCAGCCGCGGCTCAAGTTCATTGTCTGCTTTCGTCGGATCCGACAAGCGATGCGCTCCTAGCAATTTCATGCATTTTGGGTGATCGCGGTAATAAAAAAGAGCGGGTCCTTGCGGCCCACTCTTCATCAAAACGATCAAGATTTGAGAGCCATATAGGCCGGTTTTTCCGAAATTGCAAGCTCCGTCGCCAACGTTCCGGATGCGCCCCGGCGCTAGCCAGAGGCATCTTGCGCCATATATTGGTTTCGAGGGACCGGCATCGGGAGGGATCGTGCCTTACACTTCGTCGACACTGGCGCCGTTGCGGCACGAAACCTACCGGACGATCTGGTTTGCAAGCCTCGCCTCGAATTTCGGCGGATTGATCCAGGCGGTCGGCGCCGCCTGGATGATGACGACCATCACGGCATCGGAGAATATGGTCGCGCTGGTGCAGACATCGACGGCGTTGCCGATCATGCTTTTTTCGCTCGTGTCTGGCGCCCTTGCCGACAGCTTCGACCGGCGCCGGGTGATGCTGACGGCGCAATACTTCATGCTTGCCGTTTCGGCGCTACTTAGCATCTCGGCCTATTTCGGCTGGCTTTCGCCGTGGCTGCTCCTCTTCTTCACGTTTCTGATCGGATGCGGCACAGCGCTAAACAATCCGTCCTGGCAGGCCTCAGTCGGCGATATGGTCCCGCGTGCGGATCTGCCGGGCGCCGTCACGCTCAACAGCGTCGGCTTCAACATCACCCGCAGCGTCGGCCCGGCGATCGGTGGTGTCATCGTCGCTGCCGCCGGCGCCGCGGCGGCGTTTGCCGTTAACACACTGAGCTATTTCGCACTGATCTATGCCCTGATGCGCTGGAAACCGAGCTTGCCGACCTCCACCCTGCCGCGGGAGACGCTCGGCAGCGCGGTGTTTGCTGGCCTTCGTTATGTGTCGATGTCGCCCAACCTGCAGAAAGTGCTGCTGCGCGGTCTCATCTTCGGGATCAGTGCCAGCTCGATACTCGCTTTGCTGCCGATCGTGGCGATCAACCTCGTTGTCGGCGGCCCGTTGACCTATGGCCTCATGCTCGGCTCCTTTGGTATTGGCGCGATCGGCGGCGCGATGCTGAATGATTGGCTGCGCGAACGCTTTTCGAGCGAAACGATCGTGCGTATCTCCTTCGCCGGTTTTGCACTGAGCGCCGCGATCGCCGCCTTCAGCCCGATTGCCGCGCTGACCTGTGCTGGATTGGTGATATCGGGCGCTTGCTGGGTATTGGCGCTTTCGCTGTTTAATACGATCGTGCAGCTGTCGACGCCGCGCTGGGTCGTCGGTCGCGCGCTGTCGCTCTATCAGACGGTGACCTTTGGCGGCATTGCGGGCGGCAGCTGGATCTGGGGCGTGGCCGCCGACCGTTACGGTGTCTCCAACGCCCTGCTGATCTCCGCCGTTGTCATGCTCTTCGGCATCGTCGTCGGGCTGCGCTTCGCCATGCCGGCCTTTGCCTCACTCAACCTCGACCCGCTGAACCGCTTCACCGAACCGGCGCTCGGTCTCGATATTACGCCACGCAGCGGCCCGATCGTCGTCCAGATCGACTACGAAATCGCTGATGCGGATGTTCGCGAGTTTCTGGCACTGATGGGCGAGCGGCGGCGTATTCGCCTTCGCGATGGCGCCCGCAATTGGGCGCTGATGCGCGACCTCGAAAAGCCAGGCCGATGGACCGAGACCTACCACACGCCGACCTGGGTCGAATACATCAGACACAATCAACGCCGCACCCAGGCCGATGCGGAAAACATCGAACGGTTGCGCGATCTCCACCGCGGCAAGGACCTACCGCAGGTGCACCGGCTGATCGAGCGTCAGGCTATTCCTCCCAATGACGACGTCTTCTACAAGGCGCCGATCGACCTGCACCATTGAGGCAAGTCATGCGTTCCTTTCGCCCTGCCCGTTCTTCCGATCTGCCTGATATCATCGACCTGCTTGCCGACGACGATCTAGGAGCGACGCGCGAGATCGTCTCGGATCCGCCGGATGCCAGGTATGTCGCAGCATTCGCGGCGATCGAGGCCGATCCCAACCAGTTGCTGGCCGTCGCCGTCAATGAGCGCGATCGCGTCGTCGGCTGCCTGCAGCTGACCTTCATTCCCGGTCTGTCGCGGACTGGCATGTGGCGCGGACAGATCGAAAGCGTGCGCATCGCTAGGGACGCCCGAGGGTCGGGCCTTGGCTCCGATTTCATCGAATGGGCGGTGGCGCGCTGCGCCGAGCGCGGTTGCGGCCTGGTACAATTGACCTCCGACAAATCGCGGACGGAGTCGATCCGCTTCTACGAGAAGCTGGGGTTCGTCGCGAGCCACCAAGGCCTGAAGCGCGCCGTCCAGACTTACTTCAACCTGCCGATCATCGACGCCTCGGGATAACAGGTCGGCTTTATGCCGTTCTTTTCCTGCCACTGGCCAATGGACCGGCGCGTCTTGTAGCCCGGCAGCCCGTCGGAGCCGCCGACATCATATCCCTTTTTCTCCAAGGCCTTCTGCATGGCCGCCACGTCGGAACGCAGCATCTTGCCGACATCGCCCCACGGCCCCTGGAAGGCGCCCGAACCATAGGCGATCCGATCCGCGAGATTGCCGATATAGAGCGCATAAAGATCGGAGTTGTTGTATTCCTTGATCACGTAGAAGTTCGGCGTGACCACGAATTCCGGTCCGTCGCGGCCCGCCGGGACGAGCATCATGCCGGATGCCTTGCCTTCGTCGGAGGGGAAGGCTTTGCCCGATATGCGCGTGATGCCAAGCGAGGCCCAATGCGATACGGGCTTGGCGAGATCCGGCCCCTCCTGAGCACAGGAAACCTGATCGGGAATCGTGACTTCATAGCCCCAGCTACGACGGCGCTGCCAGCCCTTCTGGGCCAGGAAGTTGGCAATCGAGGCAAGTGTGTCGGGTACAGACGTCCAGATATTGGGATGGCCGTCACCATCGAAATCGACGGCATACTTGAGGTAGCTGGTGGGCATGAACTGCGGCTGACCGAGCGCACCGGCAGACGACCCCTTGAATTCAGCCGGCGTTGCGTCGCCGCGATCGATGATGTGCAGGGCAGCAAGAAGTTCGGTGCGGAACATTTCCTTGCGCGTCGACATGAAAGCCTTGGTCGCCAGCACTTCGATTGCCGAGTTCGGAATCTTGGCGGCACCGAACCCCGTTTCGCGCCCCCAGACGGCCAGCACGATCGAACCGGGAACGCCGTAGGTCCTTTCGATCTTTCTCAGCGCCGAGGCATATTGCGAGGCAAAGCCTCGGCCGGTGGCGGCCAGCCGCGCCAACCGGTCCTCATTGAAATAGGGACCTGGGGATGAAAATTCGGCCTGAGTCTGCTTCTGCTGCTTCGGCGGCGGGAAGCCGGGAGGCGCGAGATCAGTCAGGTCCCAATTGAGTTCGACGCCCGCAAAGGATGCGCGAAACGCCCGCTCCGAAATGCCGTTCTTCTGCGCTTCGGGCCAGAGGTCGGTCTGCACCCATTTCTCGAACTGCGCCTCGACATCGGGCTTGGACGCTGAAAGCGCCGGCCCGCATGACAGCGTCAGCAGCGCTGCCGTCGCGATCAAAAGGCGGCCGAAAATGCGCTTGCTCATGCTTCCCCCCAGATTGCCGTGCGTGCCCTGAGCGCCGCCTGCAGCGTTCCTTCGTCGAGATAGTCGAGTTCGCCGCCGACCGGGACACCGTGGGCAAGGCGCGTAATCTTGACGTCCAGCCCGGTCAGCTGGTCGGTTATATAGTGTGCTGTCGTTTGCCCCTCGACAGTCGCATTGACCGCGATGATCAGCTCACGAATGCCGCCGGCAGTGACGCGCTCGATCAGGCCGCGAATGTTGAGGTCGTCGGGTCCAACCCCATCCAAGGGAGACAAGGTACCACCGAGGACATGATAGGCGGCGTTCAGCGCGCCGGCACGCTCCAGCGCCCAGAGGTCGGAAACATCTTCGACAACGATGATGACAGACTGGTCGCGGCGGTCGTCCGTGCAGACAGTGCAGGGATCCACCGTATCGACGTTGCCGCAACGCGAGCAGATCTTGACCTTGTCATAGGCCTCGCCCATCGCATTCGACAAAGGGCCGAGCAGCTGGTCCTTTTTCTTGATGAGATGCAGCGCAGCGCGGCGCGCGGAGCGCGGGCCGAGGCCCGGCACCTTCGCCAGCAGCTGGATCAGTTTTTCGATTTCGGGACCAGTGACTCGCTTTGCCATGAGCGGTTATTAGCCCATATGGTGCCAAAACGGAAACATGTTGGGAGTGCGGAGCGAATGAAAATCCTCGCCGTCTGCATCGGCAGTGCCGAGCGCCTGCCCGGCAAGAGCTACAAGACGGGCATCTACAAGCATCCGATCGGCGGCAATGTGCTTGTCGATGCCGAGGGGCTCGTCGGCGATGCAATCTGCAACCGGAAGCACCATGGCGGCGTCGACCAGGCCGTCTATCTCGAGGGGTCGCTGACGCTCGAGTGGTGGTCGAAGGAACTGGGACGAATCGTCGAGCCGGGCACGTTCGGAGAGAACATGGTGATCGGCGGTCTCGATAACCGCATCGTCTCAGTCGGTGATCGATTCATAGCCGGCGATCTTGTTCTCGAGGTCACCAGCGCTCGTATCCCTTGCGCGACCTTTGCCGCCCGGATGGCCGACCCGCACTTCGCCAAGCGCTACACCAAAGCGGCGCGACCGGGCGTCTATTGCCGCGTTCTGAAAAATGGAGCGATCGCGGCCGGAATGCCAGTCGACCATCTCCCCTACGGCGGCGAAAAGGTCACGATGCCCGAGATGATCGCGACATTCGGCAAGACGCTCGCGACGCAAGATCGCAACCGCTATCTCTCGGCTCCGATCCATTACAAGCTCCGCAACATCCTGGAAGCGCAGGCAGAGGTCTAGCGCAAGCGCGCCTCAAGGGCTGCCAGAGCGGCCCTTCCCTGCGGCCACTCGCCAAGCCCGCTCGTCCCGTTGATGTGACCGCGGGCACCGATGTCCATGAATTCGCTGCCCCATCCATTGGCCGTGGTGCGCGCATGGTTGAGCGAGCCGAAAGGGTCGTCGCTGCTAGCTATGACAAGGGATGCGAACGGGAGCGCACTTGCCGGTGGACTGGCAAAGCCGGCAGCCTCTGACGGAAAAGCCGGCGAAGACGGATCCGGGGGAGCGACCAGCAGAGCGCCACGGGCGCGATGCTTGCTCCGCCGAACCCAATGGGCAACGAGCAGACAGGAGAGGCTATGAGCGACGAGAACCGGTTCGGCCTTTGACTGTGCGACGGCACGGTCCAGCGCTGCAATCCAATCCTCAAGGTCTGGCTGATCCCAATTCGAGGGCGAAAAGCGCCGTAAGCGAGAATCGCTCGCCTCCCATCGGGATTGCCAGTGTGCTTCGCCAGACCCGCCGATGCCGGGCAAGGTAATGATATCTCGCATCGATTCCTTCCTGTTGCTCGACGCGTAAGCTGCATGAGATAGTCGGCAACGGACATAGGAAATCATCGGACAAAATATCCTCCAGCCGATGAATTGAAGGCGAACAATAATGACTGGCTTCGTGAACCGGCAACTTGACCCCACCGACATGCTGATTGTCGAGATCATGCAGGCGGACGGACGCATCTCCGTTTCCGAACTCGGCCGAAAGGTCGGCCTGTCACAACCGGCCGCCTCCGAGCGGCTGAAACGCCTGGAAGAGCGAGGCATCATCGAGGGTTACGGTGCCCGCATCAACATGGCGGCACTCGGGCTGGGCATGATGGCCATAATCCGGCTGCGCACCACCCACGAACATATTCGTGCCTGCCTCAAGCAATTTTCTGAAATGCCGCAGATTATCGAGGTTCTGAGGCTGACCGGAGAGGACTGCTTCGTGTTGAAAGTCCTGGTTCCCTCACCGTCCGAGCTTGAAATCATCGTCGACAGCATAGCGCGCTATGGTGCGGTAACAACATCCCTCGTGTTGCGCAGCCAGCCTATGAAGGCGATCGGTCGCGAACTGATGAAACTGCCCCGCAACTACCCCTGAGACGGATTTCGACCACTACCACTTGCTGACGAGGACAACACTCCTAGATTTTCACGCACGGGGTGCAAATCGAAGGAGGCTCGCATGTCCATCGCAAGACTTATCGCGGCGGCAGTCATTGCCGCAACAGCCACTGCCTTCCTATCAGCAACGCCGGCGGCAGCCCGCGTCAAAGTTGGCTCGCTGGGCTGTGATATTTCTCCGGGATTCGGTGTCATCATCGGCTCCAAGCGGACGCTCAACTGCATATTCACACCGTCCTCCCCTGATCGACCGAGCGAACACTATACCGGCACGATCACCAAGTTTGGCATTGATATCGGGACTCTCGCCGGCGGCGGATTGATTTGGCTCGTCTACGCACCGACCAACCGGCTCGACGGTGCCCTGCAGGGCAGCTACTCCGGGGTCGCAGCCAATGCGACGGTCGGGCTCGGTGTTGGGGCCAATGTCCTGATCGGGGGATTCGAGGGCTCGATTGCTCTACAACCGGTCTCGGCTGAGGGCACGTCCGGTCTCAATATCGCAGCGGGCGTTGCGAATATGATCCTGACCTGGGTGCCACCGGCACCTCCGCCACGAGCCCCCAAGCGGCATATCTCGCAGAGGTAAGAGGTAGCCTAGCGCATCGCGATTGCGACAGCAGCGCCGGCCATCGTACCGGCGCTGGCACGATTGGCCATGCGCACCGCGCGGCGGCTCTTCAGGAAGCTTCTTGCCTTGGCGGCTGCCAGCGCCCAGCTGATATCGATCACGATCAGCACCAGAAACATCATCGCAACGAGTTCGGCCCAACCGACGACGGTCACGGCGTGGATGTCGATGATCGACGGCAGTAGCGCCATATAGAACATCATGATCTTCGGGTTGCCGAGCGTTACCGTCATACCAGCCAGAAAGAGCTTCAGCGGCGACTGCGCATCCGGCAGCGCCTCGCCTTCACTATCAGGCGACGCAAACCACATCTTCCAGGCGAGGTAGAACAGATAGCAAACGCCAAGCCACTTGATGGCAACGAAGGCGTAGTGGAAGGTTTCGGCAATCGCCGCGAGGCCTGCGACGGCGCAAGTCAGCCAGATTGCTTCGCCGAGCCACATGGCCGCCAGGAACGGCAGAACGTCACGCGCACCCTTGGAAATCACGCGGGCGACGAGTGCGGCGACGCTTGGCCCCGGGGAACCGGCCGCCACGAACAATGCGCAGGCAAAGACAAATAGACTGGTCAACGTCATCGGCAATCCTCCCTACTGCGTGACGGAAGCGATGCCGACGCAGCCGACACCTCTCTCTTGATCTCTGCCGGAGATCAGAACGGCATCTTGAAACCGGGAGGAATCGGCAGGCCGGCGGTCAGCGCCTTGGTCTTTTCAGCGGCGGCGGCTTCAGCCTTGTCCTTGGCATCCTTGTGAGCGGCAACGATCAGGTCTTCGAGAATCTCGACGTCGTCTTCCTTGAACAGTGACGAGTCGATCTTCAGGCTCTGCATCTCGCCCTTGCCGTTGAGAATGACGGTAACGAGACCGCCACCCGATTTGCCCTCCGCATGGAGTTCGGCGATCTCCGCCTGCATCTTCTCCATCTTGGCCTGCATTTCCTTGACTTTGCCCATCATGCCCATGATGTCGCGCATCGTCTCGCTCCTTCTCGATACTTTAGAAAATTATGTCGTCGCCCGGCAGGATGTCGCCCTCGTCGGATTCGGCAGTGGCGGGCGCCTTGGCCTCCTCTTCCTCATCGGGCTCTGGCGCCCGCACGCGAACATCGATGATCTTGGCGCCTGGAAACTGTGCGAGGATCGCCGCCACATCCGGATCCTGACGCGCGTCGCTGACCTGTTGCGCCTTGGCGTTGGCTTCGGCCTCGACGATGGTCGGCTGGCCCTGCTCGCGACTGAGGCTGACAATCCAATGGATGCCAGTCCACTCCTTGAGCTTGACCGCCAGTTCGTTGAGCAGCGTAGCGGGGGCGCCTTCCGTCAGATTGACGTCGAGGCGACCGGGTTCGATGCGAACGGGGCGCACGAAGTTGCGCACCAGTGCCTTGATCTTGGCATCGCGCTTTTCGCCGGCCAGATTGGCGATATCAGCAATGGAATTGACTGGCACCGATGGCTTTGGCGCTTCAATTGGCTTCGTCTCAACGCGACCGACCGGCATGCTGCGCGGATCGGGATTAGGCACCGCGCGCAGCATCGCGGTCGGGCCGGCGGGCTGTGGACGGGGGATCGACTCCGTCGATCGTGCCGCCAGATTCCCCTGATAGTTCACCGTTGCGCCGCCACCGCCGTTGCCTGACGAGGCTGTTGGACGGCCGCCACCGTTCGTCTCAGAAAACTCTGCGAGACGGCGGGCGGCATCTTCGGGCGCCGGCAGATGCGCGGCATGCGCCAGTCGGATCAGCACCATCTCGGCGGCACCGGCCGGGCGCGAGGAACCCTCGGCTTCCGGAATGCCCTTCAACAGCATCTGCCAGATACGCGACAGCGTCGTCACCGCCACGCCTTGCGCGAATTCAGCAGCCTTCGTGCGTTCGATTTCGCTGAGCGATGGGTCGTTCGCGGCATCAGGCACATATTTCAGCCGCGTGACGAGATGCGTGAAATCAGCAAGATCGGTCAGCACTGCAACAGGATTGGCGCCGGCTTCGTACTGGCTTTCGAATTCGCCGAGCGCCGCAGCGACATCGCCTTTGACGATGTGATGAAAGAGATCAACGATGCGGGCACGGTCGGCGAGGCCAAGCATGCCGCGCACGGCTTCGGTCAAAACGGCACCGCTACCATGGGCGATCGCCTGATCAAGCAGCGAAAGACCATCACGCGCCGAGCCTTCGGCCGCACGGGCGATCATCGCCAGCGCATCGGGCTCGGCCTCGATGCCTTCCTTTGACGCGATCGTAGAGAAGAGGCCAACGAGATCAGCGGCGCTGATGCGGCGCAGGTCGAAGCGCTGGCAGCGCGACAGGACCGTGATCGGGACCTTGCGGATTTCGGTGGTAGCGAAGATGAACTTCACATGCTCCGGTGGCTCTTCGAGCGTCTTCAGCAGGCCGTTGAAGGCCTGCGTCGAGAGCATATGCACTTCGTCGATGATGTAGACCTTGTAGCGCGCCGAAACCGGACGGTAGCGCACCTGCTCGATGATCTCTCTGATATCGTCGATACCGGTGTGAGAGGCGGCATCCATCTCGATGACGTCGACATGCCGGCCTTCCATGATCGCCTGGCAATGCTCGCCAGGAATCCGCAGGTCGATCGTCGGCTTGTCGATATCGGCCGTCTTGTAGTTCAGCGCACGAGCGAGGATGCGGGCCGTCGTCGTCTTGCCGACCCCGCGAACGCCGGTCAGCATGTAGGCCTGCGCAATACGGCCGGTCTCGAAGGCGTTGGTCAGGGTCTGGACCATCGGCTCCTGGCCGACCATCAGATCCGTGAAATCCTTGGGGCGGTATTTGCGTGCCAGCACCCGGTATCCGGTGCCCGTCGAGGCGGCATCTTTTGACTGTCGCTCGGTGTCGCTCATCGCCCTGCTTATCACCCGGACTGCCCGAGCAAGAATGGAGAGAAAGGTGGGAGGCTGGCACGATGACCCGTGCCGGGCTCGTTAGGGCTGCTTCCTTCCGGACCTGACCCGGTTGGCGAGTGGCTCGTCCACCACCAACCTCCCGGATGCACATATCGGCAATATCGCCATCAAAAGCAAGCCAAGCTCAAAAAAAACTGCTAGCCTCAGGAAAACATGGAGGAATGCCTGTTGGACGAATTCAAGCTCGACCGTCGGTTGGAAAGCGATAGCGACAGAGTCATGCAGACCGGACTCTGCGATCTCAGGCTGTCGAAGGACGCCCGCTGGCCGTGGCTGATTCTCGTGCCACGCAGGATGGATATAAGCGAAGTCTTCGAACTCACACCCCTCGATCAGGTGATGCTGACATTCGAGACGGAGATGGTCGCCTCCACACTGAAGAAGATCACCGGCGCCACAAAAATCAATATTGGGGCCCTTGGCAATATCGTCCGTCAGCTTCATGTTCATGTCATTGCCCGCTTCGAAGGCGATGCCAATTGGCCAAATCCGGTTTGGGGTTTTGGCAAGGCTGAGCCTTATGCGGCCGACAAGAGAGATGACCTTATAGAGAAGTTGCGGGAAGCCCTTTCATCATGAGCCGTTCGCTTTTCGATTCGGATGTTCCGCATCCGGAACCCAGCAGTCTGACTGCCTTCGCCGCCAATGACCTGATCCGCGATTCCGAACATCGCGACGAGACCTCGGTCGACAAGGCATTGGCGAAGGAAGGAACCCATATCTTCGCCTTCGCTGGCGACAGGCTGGTCCTCAAGCATGATGGGCAAGTGCTCGATCCGTTGTTTGCGCGCTACGAACTGAAAGACCTACAGCCGAACTGGGACGAAACAGTGCTGCTCGGCTACCGCAAAACCGGGGAACCGCGTCTCGCCGTGCCGGTGGGTGTTCCGGAAGAAGAACTCGCCAGCCATTACAAGCCCTCGGATGGCCGTTCACTGTTCCGCGAAATGCTGATCGACGAGGTCCTGCTCGGTGAGTTCGCCCAAGGAGCAAGCCTCATCCGCTGGAACCGGGACAATAAGTTCTGCGGCCGCTGCGGCTCGACCATGGAGATCCATATTGGCGGCTACAAGCGCGTCTGCTCCGCCTGCGGACACGAAATCTTCCCGCGCACCGATCCCGTCGTCATCATGCTGACCATTGATGAGGAGCGCGATCTCTGCCTCCTCGGCCGAAGCCCGCACTTTGCGCCGGGCATGTATTCCTGTCTCGCCGGTTTCGTGGAGCCGGGCGAGACGATCGAGAACGCCGTCCGGCGCGAGACACTGGAAGAATCCGGAATTCATACGGGACGGATTCGCTACCACGCCTCGCAGCCCTGGCCGATGCCGCATACACTGATGATCGGCTGTTATGCCGAAGCCAAGTCCAAGGAGGTCAAGTTCGACAGCCAGGAATTGGAAGACTGCCGCTGGTTCACGCGCGAGGAAACGCTTGAGATGCTCGAGCGCCCCAGCGCAACGGGCAAGGCACCGCCGCCCAAGGGCGCGATCGCCCACCGGCTGATGCGCGACTGGGTGGAGTGGAAAAGGCAATAAGGCCTGACAGAACGAGGCCCATGACATGGCGCGCTCCGAACGCCTTTTGGCGCTGCTGCAAACCCTGCGACGCTATCGCCGGCCGGTCAGCGGTGCCGTGCTCGCAACGGAAACCGGCGTCAGCATCCGCACACTTTACCGGGACATTTCGAGCCTGCAGGCGCAAGGCGCCTTGATCGAAGGAGAGCCGGGCCTCGGCTATGTACTGAAGCCGGGCTTCATGCTGCCCCCAATGATGTTCTCGCAGGACGAAATCGAGGCGCTCGTCCTCGGCTCGCGATGGGTCGCGCGTGCCGCGGATTCGCGACTTGCCGCTGCCGGGGCCGATGCGCTGGCCAAGATCGCGGATGTGCTACCGCAAGAGATGCGCGCCGAAATCGAGACATCGACGCTGCTCGTCCACCTAAAGCCGCCCGTCGCCGACAAGGCGGACCTCGGTGCCATTCGCAAGGCAATCCGCAGCGAACGGATTCTCAAGCTGACCTATTCCGATGAGAGCGGTACCGTCTCCGTACGCAATATCTGGCCTTTCGCGCTGAGTTATTTCGAACAAGTGCGTGTTGTTGTCGCCTGGTGCGAATTGCGTCAGGATTACCGTCACTTTCGCACCGACCGAATCGTCGAGATGATTCCGCAGGACGGGCGTTATCCGCGCAGACGCGCGGTCCTTCTCAAGGAATGGCGAGACCAACAGGATGTTGCGCACTGAGCGCGACACTACTGCCATAAACTGACAGTGGTCAGCGCTATTATCGGTACCAATCCAACAGGAGGACCGATGATGACGAGCTTGAACCTTACCAGATCGACGCGTGGCAATCCTCCGATCGAGGACACCTCTGACCATGCAGGATATCCGCAATCCATGCTGCTTCGGATGATGCTGAAGGCGTCGCGCCAGATGGCACGGAGCAAGTATCCGCGCCTCGATCCGGAGGCGCTATCGGAGACGATGAAACGCGATCTCGGCTTCGTGGATTGGGGCCGGGCCTGCCACGAAGGATAGACCGCGACTACGCAACTCCCAAGACGCGTTACCGACCGCCGCCGCTGCCATGGGTGCAGCGGCGTTTCTTCGCCTGCCACCCTGTCACAACGAGGACGACCCGATGAACAGCCCAAACCTCATCATTCTCTACGTCAAGGATCCGGCCGCGAGCGCCGGCTTCTACCGGTCACTGCTCGGCCGCGAGCCGGTGGCCGAAGCGCCTAACTTTGTCGCTTTCGCGCTCGACGGCGGTTTCACGCTCGGCCTCTGGCGGCTGAGCAACGTTACGCCGCAGCCGTCCGCCACCGGCAGCCGCGCCGAGATCGCCTTCATGGTTCCCGGGGAGAACGGCGTGTCGACGCTTTACGAGGACTGGCGCAAACGCCAGCTACCAATCGCGCAAGACCTCACAGACATGGATTTCGGTCCGACCTTCGTCGTGCTCGACCCGGACGGCCATCGCCTGCGTGTGTGTGAGCCGGACAAGTAAGCTAAAACAGAAAGGGCGCCCGGAGGCGCCCTTTTCATTTCTGTAACTGGCCCCGCATCGGGTGACCCTTGTAGACGCCGAGAATGCGCACCTTCTCGGAGAAGAAGCGCAGCTCCTCGAGCGCACGCCGGACGTTCGGATCGTTCGGATGGCCTTCAATGTCGGCATAGAACTGCGTTGCGACAAACTTGCCACCGAGCTGATAGCTCTCCAGTTTTGTCATGTTGATGGTGTTCGTCGCAAAACCGCCGAGCGCCTTGTAGAGCGCGGCAGGGATGTTTCGGACGTTGAAGACAAAGGTCGTGACGACCTTCTCTTCAGCGGAGTTCCGATGCGCCCATTCCTCGTCGCGAGCGAGGACGACGAAGCGGGTGACGTTGTCCTCAGTATCTTCGACGTTCTCTGCAACGATCTCGAGACCGTAGAGATCCGCAGCAAGACGCGGGGCAAGCGCGGCCATCGAGCGATCTCCGGTCTCTTTGACAAGCTTTGCCGCGCCGGCCGTGTCGCCAGCGATCACCGGCTTCCAGCCGTGCGAGCGAACGATCTTGCGGCACTGGCCGAGCGCATGGATGTGGCTGTGAACGGTGCGGATTTCATCCTTGGTGACGCCAGGAAGGACCATCAGCTGGAATCGGATCGGCATGAAATACTCGCCGATGATATGCAGACGGGACTCCGGCAACAGGTGATGAATGTCGGCGACGCGACCGGCGATTGTGTTTTCGATCGGGATCATCCCGATGTCGGCATCGCCGTTCTCGACCGCCACAAAGGCATCCTCGAACGTCTGGCACGGCAGCGGTTCCATGGTCGGAAACATGTCGCGGCACGCCATGTCGGAATTCGCGCCGAACTCGCCCTGAAAGGCGATCCTGTTGGTCTTGATATTCATGGGAAATCCGTCACTTCGTTCTAGCGGAGAGAATGCGCCGCGCCTTTTCAAGGTCGGCGGGAGTATCGACACCAAGCGGAATCGTGTCAACGATCTCGACATCGATGCGCATGCCAGCTTCGAGCGCGCGTAGCTGTTCGAGCGACTCGCGCTTCTCCAGCACGGACGGTCCGAGCGTGACGAAACGCTCCAGGGCCGAGCGGCGGTAAGCATAAAGGCCGATATGATGATAGAGCGGGCCGTTGCCGTAGGGCGCCGTGACGCGCGTAAAGTAGAGGGCTTTCAGGCGGCTGTCGGAGAGCGGCGAACCGACGACCTTGACGATATGAGGCGCTGTCTTATCGGCCTCGTCCTCGATCTCGATCGTCAGTGTCCCGATATCGACGCTCGGGTCTTCCAGCGGGCGCAGCGCGGCACGAATGGTTTCCGGCTCGATCGTCGGCAAGTCACCCTGCACGTTGACGATGAGCTTGGCGCGCCCCTCCGGGTCCACCTTCGCCAGGGCTTCGTAGATACGATCCGAACCGGATTGATGATCCTTGCTCGTCATAATGACTTCGAAGCCCGCCTCGGCAACGACATTGTAGACCTGCTGGTCATCGACCGCGACGACGACGCGGCCAATCGCAGCCTCCTTGGCACGCAAGGCCACCTGAACAATCATCGGCAGGCCGCAGATATCGGCGAGCGGCTTACCCGGAAGACGGGTCGATGCCATGCGAGCCGGGATCAACACGAGCACGTCATCTAAATTTGGACTGGTCATTGTTCGGGCCTTCTAATCCGGGCGGAAAGGTGTCAAAAAGTCTCACGCAACAGCCCATTTAGACTGTTGCAACGAATAGCCAAAAGACATAGGTTCCGCGCGATTTCAAGATGGTCCGGTTTTATGTCTGCCGGCTGCAAGGGGAGCATTGCAGATGAATTCATACGTGAATACGGCGGTGGGGGCACTGCTCGGGACGGTTTTCGTTCTGATGTCCGTCTCCATCGCGTCGGAGGGGATCTTTCATTCGGAGAAGCCGGAAAAGGAAGGTTTTGCGATCGTAGCCGAAGAGGCGGCAGCCTCCGGTGGCGGCGAGGCTGCACCTGCTGCAGCCGTTCCGATCGCGCAGCTGCTCGCAAAGGCAGACGCCAAGGCCGGCGAAGCTATCTTCAAGAAGTGTCAGGCCTGTCATGACGCGACCAAGGGGGGGCCGAACAAAGTTGGCCCGAACCTCTATGGTCTCGTTGATCGTCCAATCGGCACGCACGAGGGCTTTGCCTATTCGTCTGCTATGAAGGACTTCTCCAAGGGCGGCAGCGAGAAGTGGACCTTCGATCATCTGAGCCACTTCCTGACAGCGCCGAAAAAGTATGTTGCCGGCACGGCGATGGGCTTTGCGGGTCTCCCGAAAGACACGGATCGCGCCAACGTTATCCTCTACCTTCACACCCTGGCCGATTCGCCGGTTCCGCTTCCGGATCCGAACGCACCGGATAGCGCGACACAGTAATCGCTACGCTGCTCTTGCGGACAAGCCCGGCCCTACGCCGGGCTTTTCTTTTGTCCTATGCGCCGAGCAGAAAAGCCCAGAACGTCACCGAGATGGCGCCGAGCGCGGTGGTCAGCGTGATTGTCGAGGCTGCCAGACTATGGCCGACACCGAAGCGATTGGCGATCAGCCAGGCGTTGACGCCCGTCGGAACGGACGAGATCAGCACGAGAGCGGCCGTCCAATCGCCGGCCAGGCCCACCAGGCGGCTTGCCGTCCAGACGCAGGCCGGCAACAGCAACAGCTTGAAGGCGGAGGTGACGCTGGCAATGCCCGCGTTGCCCGATATCCCGTATTTTTCGAGCGCCATGCCGAGCGAGATCAGCGCAACCGGCCCAGCCACGCCAGCGATCTGATTGACGATGGATTCGACTGGCCCCGGCATGGTGAGACCGAGAAGATGCATGGTAGCGCCCCCGGCCAAGCCGATCACCAGAGGGTTCTTGAGGAGATTATGGGCGATCTGGCGCACCACTTTGGCGATGCTGCGCTCCGTCTTGCCGGCGATCTTGTGTTCGGCGCGCTCCATCATAATGGTCCCGATGATCATCATCACAGGAAGATGGACCGCGATCAGAATGGAGAGCGGCACGAGCCCCTTGTCGCCGACCGTGCGCTGGACGAGCGGCAAGCCGATGAAGATTGTGTTGGCGAAGGCTGACGACACTCCGGCCAGCACGCCGATGCGGTCATCGCGCCCGAAGAAGCGCGTCGCGGCGATATGGGCGGCGACCCATGTCACCGCAACGCCGGAGAAGTAGGCGATCCAGAGACGGAACGGCGAGGCACCATGAAAATCAGCTTCGGCGATCGTGCGGAACAGTAACAACGGTACGGCGATCTTGAAGACGAACTCGCTCAGCGCATCCCCGATCTCCGCCTTCATCAGCCGCAGTTTCACGGTCAGCCAACCGATCAGGATCATGATGAAAATGGGAAGGACGTCGAAGATGATGGCTGACATTCAATGCGGCTGCCTTGCGAGAGATGATTATGCGTAGCAGCAAATCGGACGAGATGACAAACACGCCGGGCATAAAAACAAAAAAAGCGGGCCTCGCCCGCTTTTCCGCATCCGGTCTGGCCGGATAGCCGGTTCGCGAGCCGCCAGTTCATCCGTGGTCAGCGTCGCTCCGGTATCGTCGAAGGGCATCATCCCCTTCGCCATTGGCTGCAGCCCGCAAGCCGCTCATGCCAATCTCAATGAGCATCCCTATAAGGGTTGAAAATGACGCGGGGATGACGTCAGGGCGGCATTTTTGCGAAGCGCTGTCAGCCCGCCGCAATCTCCTGTTATCAACGGCTCTTGTGCCGGCCGACAAAATCGTGCGATGTCGCATCTTGGCTGGGGAGACCAACATGGGGGTAAATTTTGCCAACAGGTAAAGTCAAGTGGTTCAACCAGGACAAGGGCTTTGGGTTCATCACGCCGGATGACGGAAGCACCGATGTCTTCCTGCACATCACGGCCGCCCAACGCGGCGGGATCGACACCGTGAAAGAGGGAATGGGCATAGCGTTCGAAGTGGCGCAGGACCGTCGGACCGGCAGAACCTCTGCCGACAATATCCGGCAACTTTGAAATGATCAGTGCGGCCGAAAGGCCGCACTGGCTTTGACGCGCGGAGACAATATGAAGCGTAGCTTGACTGTCTGCTTCTTCATGCTTGTGGTGACCGGACCGTCATTTGCCGACGACGCGAGCTCGAAGCTTGCGTTCTTCTACGACAGCTGCGTGTCCTCCGGTCCAGATTTCGAACGTACATCAGAGCGCGCGAAAACAGACGAATGGCCTTCCATGGCACAGGATCTGGCGCTGACCTTCACACCGATGGAAAACCCCGAAGCGCTGGAAGGGTGGATCGTCAGCGGCGGTGAAAGCGACAGTTTTCAGGCTCTAGTGGTCTCGCGAGCGGACGTTGGGGGCAAAACCATCGAAGGTTGCACGGTGGCATTGGGCGACGTCGATGCAACTGTCTTCGAGAAGGCCTTAGTCGAGAAAGTGAACGCTGTCTCGGCAGGTGAAGAGCAAGGGCAGGATCGCGTCTACAAGCGATATACGGCCAGCATCAACGGGCGCGACGAAGCAATTACCCTGACGCTTCCACTCTATGCCAAGGGCTCCGATCAGATTATCGCAAGCGCCGTGGCAGAGCAGCAAATCGAGCACTAGATCGCCCACCACGGGCAATGCAGCCTTTCAATTCATATGAGATTTTAATTCCAGGCGCCGGGCGTCCGATTGGAATGACTATGGCTTTGTCTCCATCCTTGTGACGAGACGTGACTGTTGGCCACCTGTCGACGGCATCTTCACTTTCGCCAACCGGCGGGAGCCCTACATACGTCGCCAAAGGAAGCCATTTGTCACGGAGATCAAGAAATTTTCCCAGGTCGCCATCAAAAAGCGCCGTTCCTTTGAAGAAGGCCAGCCCCGACGATGAGAAGTGCGTCCGCGGTGAGTTTACGCCGTGCGCACAACCAAACGAAAGGCCACTAGGATGGTGAGCAGGAGCGTCCCTCATGAGTATTTTTTCCTGAATGGCTCGCGGTCTGATGGACCGGTCATCGGCCATATCGATGGCAGACCCATCCCTGCTCGCGTGATCGACACCAGAGGCAGCCGCTATCGCTTCGTCGGAGTTGCTCGCCGCGACCGACGTGGCAGGCTCGATGTGGCCGCCTTGCGCAAGAACGAGTGGCTTGTGGTTCCCGACCTCATCTATGCGGCCGTTGCTTGAGACACTGCCTCATTGAAACGTCGCTGTCACGCCGTCGGACTGCTCGTGGCATTTCATTCGTCACAGCCGCGTTTTTGCGATCGATTGAAAGCTCTAACGGCATTTCCGCTTCCCATGCGGCGAAAATTCGCTAAGACCGGTCACCGGCTATCACCTAAACCGGGACCTTCCCTTTCATGACCAAATTCGATGTTCTGACTGTCGGCAACGCCATCGTCGATATCATCGCGCGTTGCGACGACCAGTTCCTCATTGACAACGAGATCACAAAGGCGGCGATGAACCTCATCGATGCCGAGCGCGCCGAGCTTCTCTATGCGCGCATGGGACCGGCGGTAGAGGCCTCCGGCGGTAGCGCCGGCAACACGGCGGCAGGTGTCGCGAGCTTCGGCGGCAAGGCTGCCTATTTCGGCAAAGTCGCGGAAGACCAGCTCGGCGAGATCTTCGCCCACGATATCCGTGCACAAGGCGTTCACTATCAGACGCAGCCGAAGGGGACATTCCCGCCGACCGCTCGCTCAATGATCTTCGTCACCGACGACGGCGAACGCTCGATGAACACCTATCTCGGCGCCTGTGTCGAGCTCGGACCCGAAGACGTCGAGGTCGACGTGGTCGCCCAGTCCAAGGTCACCTACTTCGAGGGTTATCTCTGGGATCCGCCGCGCGCCAAGGAAGCGATCCGCGAATGCGCCCGTGTCGCCCACGAGAACGGCCGCGAAATGTCGATGACGCTTTCCGACAGCTTCTGCGTTGACCGCTATCGCGGCGAATTCCTCGACCTGATGCGCTCCGGCACTGTCGACATCGTCTTTGCCAATCGTCAGGAAGCGCTGGCACTCTACGAAACCGACGACTTCGAAGGGGCGCTGAACAGCATCGCCAAGGACTGCAAGATCGCCGCCGTGACGATGAGCGAGAACGGCGCCGTGATCCTGAAGGGCAACGAGCGCTTCTACGTGGACGCGATCAAGATCAAGCAACTGGTCGATACCACAGGTGCGGGCGATCTGTTCGCCGCGGGCTTCCTCTACGGCTACACGCAAGGTCGGACGCTGGAAGATTGCGGCAAGCTCGGCTGCCTTGCCGCCGGTATCGTGATCCAGCAGATCGGCCCGCGTCCGATGAAGTCGCTTGCCGAAGCCGGCAAGCAGGCGAACCTTACTTAAAGGCTTCGCCTGGATAAGCTCCCCAGATTTCCGACTGCGCCACCCAGCCTTCGGCGCCGTCGCTCTTGGCGAAGCACCAATCGCCATTGCATTCGCCGATGTTCATCATAACGCCGGGCTCCAGCTTGGCGACGATGCTTGCCGACGGCAGAGCGTCCCGGCGCATGTTGACGTAGACGGACTTGCCCTTGCCCTTCATCCACGGGGCCGCGATCGCCGCACGCGAGCCCGACAGCAGCGATTGGTTGACCCAACCCTCGGTGCCGTCGGCATCGCGGATCTGACGCCAGTTATCGTATTCCTGAATAATCTCGACCGGCAGGCCGGCCTTCAGATACATCCATGAGGCCGCATAGTCGGTGCCGGGGCCGATGCGCAGGTTGACGCGCTTCGACTTGAGCGTGACGAAGCGCGGCAGCGGCAGACCGCTCGGTCCCTTTGCAGCCTGTGCGGCAGCCATTTCAGCCGTTCCCGCCGAAAGCACGAAACCGATCGCAAGGGCGAGGCAAGATTTCAGGACTTTGCTATGCATGGGACTTCCGTTTGCTCAGAGGAGGGCAGGACTGCTGCCTGATTCCGGGAATTCGACATTCCTGCGCACGCTGAGCGAGTTTTGTTTGTCTTCGCGCGCGGGTCTGGTAGAAAATGCCCGGAACGGGAAAATTATCCCGCGTCTTGGTTAAGGACCTCTTTACAAGTTAGCGCCGGCGCACATGACGACGAAGAAAAAACCGAAGGTCTACATCACGCGGAAGCTGCCCGACGCAGTCGAGACGCGCATGCGCGAACTCTTCGACGCGGAACTCAATATCGACGATGCGCCACGCTCCAAGTCCGAGCTGATTGCTGCGGTCAAAAGCGCCGACGTGCTGGTACCGACCGTCACCGACCGGATCGACGCCAGCCTGATCGAAGAGGCCGGGCCGCAGCTGAAGCTGATCGCCAGCTTCTCGAACGGCACCGACCACATCGACGTCGAAGCGGCGGCCCGCAAGGGCATCACCGTCACGAACACGCCGAACGTGCTGACTGAAGACACGGCCGACATGACCATGGCGCTTATCCTCGCTGTGCCGCGCCGCTTGGGCGAAGGTGCGCGAGTGCTGACCGACCATCCGGGCGAATGGCCCGGCTGGTCGCCGACCTGGATGCTCGGCCGGCGCATCCACGGCAAGCGCATCGGCATCGTTGGCATGGGGCGGATCGGCACCGCCGTTGCGCGCCGCGCCAAGGCTTTCGGCCTCTCGATCCATTATCACAACCGCAAGCGGGTGAACCCGGCGACAGAAGACGAGTTGGAAGCGACCTACTGGGAAAGCCTTGACCAGATGCTTGCCCGTGTGGACATCGTTTCGGTCAACTGCCCTTCGACACCGGCAACATTCCACCTGCTTTCAGCGCGCCGCCTGGCCCTGCTGCAGCCAACCGCCTATCTGGTCAATACCGCGCGCGGCGACGTCATCGACGAAGCGGCGCTGATCAAAAGTCTGCGTGAAGGCAAGCTGGCAGGTGCGGGTCTCGATGTCTTCGAGAACGAACCGGCGGTCAACCCGAAGCTGGTCAAACTGGCGAATGAAGGCAAGGTCGTGCTTCTGCCGCACATGAGTTCGGCAACGATCGAAGGCCGTATCGACATGGGCGACAAGGTGATCATCAACATACGGACTTTCATCGACGGCCATCGCCCGCCAAACCGCGTGCTGCCAGGCCGTTAGGCCAAGACCGGCTTGCGCATCTCGATCGACGTCGTCCTGGTGAAGCCGGGATGCGCGTTTTCGGCAGTCTTCTCAAATCCCCAGCGCATGAAGACGTCATGATTCTCGACAAGCTCGATGCGGGTCTCGAGCCGCAGTGACGGCAGTGCGCGGTCTCGTGCCACCTGCTCGGCAATGGCCAGCAGCTTGCGACCGATGCCCCGGCCCTGGGCGTCCGGGGCAATCGCCAGCTTGCCGACATAAAGGCAGCCTTCTTCCGGTCGCAGAAAGACGCAGCCGCACAAGATACCGCCTTCCATAGCCGCATGGGCGATTTCGGAGCGCGCCTTATCTTCCAACGTCGCCGGCGTAAGCTTCAAGGCCGAAGACGGTGGATCGATGCGATCATTCATATAGGCAAACGACGACAGGACCAGCGCCAACAGCTCGTCCCAGCGCTGAAAATCTTCGTCGATGCGAACGATGTTCATGATGCCTGGCTCTGCCTCTGGCGGCGGCGCTTGTAGCGGATCGTATCGAAGCGGGCGGCAAGCGCATCGTAGAGCAACAGCCGGCCAATTAGCGGTTCGCCGGTACCGGTGACAAGCTTGATCGCTTCCATCGCCATCAGCGTGCCGATCACACCCGTCAGCGCGCCGATGATGCCAGTCTCGGCACAGGCTGGGATCAGTCCTGCCGGCGGCTTCTCGGGGAAGAGATCGCGATAGGTCGGGTTTGGCGTCCCGTCCTCGGCCATTTCGTAAGGCTTCAGAACGGTGACGGAGCCATCGAAGCGACCGACAGCGCCGGTCACCAATGGGATTTGCGCAGCCTCGGCGGCGTCGGCTGCCGTATAGCGCGTATCAAAATTATCGGAGCCGTCGATCAGCAGATCGAAGCCAGAGAGATGACGGCGCGCCGAATCCGGTGAGAAGCGCTCTTCAAAGCGGATCACGTTAACGTGCGGGTTCAGGCGGGCGATCGCGAAGGCGGCGCTTTCCGTCTTCAGCTCGCCGATCGTTCCGGAATCGTGGATCACCTGCCGCTGCAGGTTGGAGAGCGAAACGCGGTCGTCATCGGCAATGCCGATCGTGCCGACACCGGCGGCCGCCAGATACTGCAGGACCGGCGCTCCCAGCCCGCCGGCACCGATGACCAGCACGCGGGCAGCTTTCAACTTCTGCTGGCCTGCGCCACCGATCTCAGGAAGCAGGATATGACGCTGATATCGCGCGATTTCTTCCGGGCTGAGGGGTTCCATGGGCGCGATGCTAACACGGCCTTTGGTCGAGGGGGAAGCGGCATCGGTCATTCGAAAACCTTTCCATCGGCAACGGTGAAGAACTGCGCACGCTCGCCGAGGGCGGAGAACATGGCGCGATCCGTGCCTGTCATGAAGGCCTGACCGCCGAGCGCGTCAATGAGGTCGAACAGCGCAGCCCGCCTTCCCTCGTCGAGATGCGCGGCGATCTCATCGAGCAAGAGGACCGGCGCGTGGTCGGTGAGATTGGCGACCAGCCGCGCATGGGCAAGAATCAGCCCGACCAGCAGGGCCTTCTGCTCGCCGGTGGAGCAGCGCGCTGCTTCCATCTGCTTCTGCCGGTGGCGGACAAGCAGATCGGCGCGATGGGGGCCCTCGAGCGTGCGACCGGCCGCGGCGTCGCGGTAACGGCTCTCCGCAAGCATGACCGCATACTCATCCTCAAGATCGACGGCGGGGCGCGAGAACTGACCATCCATGAAGCCGGCAAGCTCGAGCGCTGCAGCAGGAAAGGGCGAGGTTTCGTGCGTCTCTTCGATGAGGCGGGCAAGAAGGCCGAGCATCTCCTGGCGTGCCATCGCCATGGCAATGCCAAGGCTCGCCATTTGCTGTTCGAGGCCGGAGAGCCAGGCGGGATCGAAGCGGCGCTCGTCGAGCAGCTTGTTGCGGCTGCGCATGGCGCGCTCGAAATCGCTGGCACGGCGGCCATGGGCCGGATCGAGCGACAGCACGAGCCGATCAAGGAAACGGCGGCGCTCGGACGAGCCACCGGTGAACAGCCCATCCATCGAGGGCGTCAGCCATAGGAGGCGCAGATGATCGGTCAGTTCATCCGCCGCCTTTGCGGGCGTGCCGTTGATGCGCAGGCGCCGGGACGCACTGTCATCGGTGGTGTCGACACCGGTGCCGATCTCCACCTCGCCTTCCATACCGTCAAGCTCGGCGAAGATCGAGAAACCAGCAGTCGCGCCGACGCGGGTGACATCGCCATAGGTGGCACGGCGCAGACCGCGGCCTGGCGACAGGAAGGAAACGGCTTCCATCAGATTGGTCTTGCCGGCGCCATTGTCTCCCGTCAGCACCACATGCCGACCATCGAGCGACAGCGAGACTGACGCGTAATTGCGAAAGTCGGTGAGCTTGAGACGGGACAGGGAGACCTTGTGCGGCATTCGATATCCGGATTCGTGGTGCCCGAGAGCTAAGCGCAACGAGGACGGATGGCAAGGGTGCGAGGTCCAGTCGGTATGCCGATGGCGGAATGAGCACGCACCTGGCACGAGATCGGCGCGATAGAAGGTGGATGTTGGCCCCGACGTTGGACGATTGTATGATAACGTCGAGACCGGGGGGACTTCGATGAGACGTTTGACGAAAACGCGGATGGTGGTTAGCGGTGTGGCGATCCTATTGGTTGCGTATCTGCTCGTCGCCTACTTCTTCGTGCCTGAAATATGGATCCATCGCGACGCCGGCCATATCGCGGAATTTGGCCCAATGGTGACCACCACCAAACAGGACATTCCGGGCGACCCCATCAATGTCGGGCTTGTCGGTTCGAAGGAGGGTGTGCTCCGTGCATTCGCGTCGGCTGGATGGGATCCGGCTGACAAGATCACGCTACGGACATCGGCCGAAATCGGCTTGAGCGTCGTGCTCGATCGGCCCGACCTAGACGCTCCAGTGAGCCCATTGCTGTTCGAGGGCCGCCAACAGGATCTGGCTTTTGAAAAGGCCGTTGGCAAGAGCGCCGATGAACGCCACCACGTCCGTTTCTGGGAAACCAAGAAGAGCGGTGAAGATGGGCGACCACTCTGGCTCGGCTCGGCGAGCTTTGACCGCGGTGTTGGTTTCAGCCACGACACCGGCCAGATCACCCATCACATTGCGCCTGATGTCGATGCCGAGCGGGATCTTGTTATCGGAGATCTTCAGACGGCCGAGCAATTGTCCTCCACCTATGAAATCCCGGGCATCGGCGCCACGAAGACCGGTCGCAACGGCGGCGGCGACCCGTATTTCACCGATGGGAAAGCACTGATCGGCGTGCTGCGTGGCCCCGCCACGCCCTAACCCGCTTCCAAGCTGCGCCAGATCGGTGGAAGATGCGGACCGAATCACGAGAGGTGCGCCGTTGAGGATTGCCGCAGCACAGACCCTGGTTTCCTCCGACATCGCAGCAAACGGCAGCGCAATCCGGAACATGATAGTAGCCGCGGCCGCCAGCGGCGTGCGTGTCATCAACTTCTGCGAGGGCGCGCTTTCGGGATACTCGAAGTTCCAGATCATGCATCCCGATGACTGGAGGAGTTTCGATTGGCACAAGCAGGAAGCGGAGCTTAGGGCGATCGCCGATCTGTGCGGCGACCTCGGCATCTTTGCGGTTGTCGGCGGAGCGCATCGGCTGGAGAACGGTTGTCCACCGCACAACAGCCTCTACATCTTCTCCGAAGAAGGGGCGCTTCTCACCCGCTACGACAAGAGGTTCCTGTCGAACAGCGAACTTGGCGGTTGGTACTCCCCAGGCACCGCACCGATTACCTTCGATACCGACGGCTATCGATTCGGCTGCGCCATCTGCATCGAATCTCAATTTCAGGAAGTGTTTCAAGAATATGAGACACTCGGCGTCGATGCCGTGCTTTTCTCCTCGTATGGCATTGCCGAGTACTTCCAGATTGCGCTTCGCGCTCATGCGGGGCTGAACTGCATCTGGATCAGTGCTGCGACGCCGGTGCAGAAGGCCGCCAAAGGCCCGGCGGGCATCATCGGCCCGGATGGAAAATGGGTGACGCAGTGCCCTGCAACTCCCGAACCGAACCTCGTGACCGCGACGCTCGATCGCGACGACGCCCTTTACGACATCCCGCTGCAGAAGGCCCGGCCTTGGCGGCTGGAGGCGCGACAGGGCGACATCTATCGCGAGAAGATGGTCGACGATCCAAGAAGCGAAAACAGAAGCGGCTATTGACACGCAATGCTGCCTTGCGTCGCAGCGCCTTCATCTCACGGTACCAATCGCCTATATGGAAGCGGTCGCGGGTTGCGACATGCCGGAGTTCATGATGGATACCGAAATACAGGGCCGTGCGGCACATGTGGCCGCCATTCGCGAGCGCGCCGAAGCCGAAATGAAGGCGATGGGCATCGATGAAGCGTTCATCGATCGGTTGGTTGAGACGTTCTATGGCCGCGTGCTCCAGCATCCGACGCTTGGGCCGGTGTTCGATGCCAGGCTCTCCGGCCGCTGGCCCGAGCATATTCAGAAGATGAAGAGCTTCTGGTCATCGGTCGCTTTCCGCAGCGGCGCCTATGGTGGCAAGCCAGTGCAGGCGCATACCGGTGTCGCGAACATGTCGCCCGATCTCTTCCCGCAGTGGCTGGCACTGTTTTCCGAGACACTCAGCGATATCGCCCCGAACCGGGAGGCCAAAGGCTGGTTCATGGCGACCGCCGAGCGGATCGCCAGGAGCCTGACGCTATCGCTGTTCTACAACCCAGCGCTCGACGACCCGCAGCGGAAGCCCGCCTAAGCCATCTCAGGCAACACGCTTGTAGAAAAACGTCGTGGCGCAGAGGCCACCTTCCGGCCACAGTGCATAATCAGGGATCACGCCGACCCGCTCCCAGCCAAGCCGTGGATAGATCGCCTCGGCTGCGCTTCCGGTTGCCGTGTCGAGCACCAGAAGCGTCTTGCCGCGCGCGGCAGCTTCGCGTTCCGCGGCATCCATCAGCAGACGCGCCAACCCCTTGCCCCGGGCGGAGCGATGCACCAGCAGCTTCTTCAGATCGCCGCGATGCGGCTGGTTCGGCATCTGCGCCGCACCGACCTGGACCGTGCCGACGGCCCTGCCTTCGATCTCGGCAACGAAGAGCAGCGTCGCGCCTGCGGCAACGGCATCTGCAACACCCTGCCAATAGGGCTCGGCATCGGCGTTCGTGTAGGGCTGCATGAAGCCGACAGAGGCACCGCCGTTGACGCAGTCGGTCAGCACCTCGCAAAGGTCGGGGATCGCCGCGCGGGCCATTGCCGCGTCAAGAAGGCGGATCGTTGCTGTCATCACTTTTCTCCAATGAAATGAATTAGCGCCCGCGCCGGTCGAGCACGACGCAATAGCGGGCGGGAATGTTGCCGGGGTTATGAAAAACATGGCCTTCGCCGACCGGCATGAACAGACAGTCGCCGGGCAGAAGGCGATACACGCTATCGCCCGTTGTCATTTCCATCTCGCCATCGAACAGCCAGACATGCTGGGTCATGCCGCTGCTTGCCGCATGCGGAGGGAAACTGACGCGGCTGCCAGGCGGGAATTCGACGTCGACGATGTCGACATCGGAAGCCGTGCCAGGCGGCGAGACGGAGCGTCTGACGTAGCCCGTCTCCGGATCCCGCCAGACTTGCTGATCCTTCCGGCGCGACAACGGTGAGACTTCGCCTTCTTCCGCGAAGAAGGCGGAAAGCGACAAGTCGAGTGCTGCACAGACCCTCGCGAGCAGCGAGGCAGTCGGACTCGCCTCGCCGCGCTCGATCCGTGAGATCATGGCGCGGCTGACGCCGGAGGCATTGGCAAGGTCGTCCAACGTTAAGTTCTTCTGCACCCGGAGCTTGCGGATGCGAATGCCGATCGCCGTTTCGAGTTCCTGTTCCATCATCAGATCCGATTTTCTACTATAATAGAAACGCATAGTCTGATGATGGAATCAAGAGTTATGTTTCCACCTGAGAAACAGCCGCTTATCGTAAACGAACTCCTGCTTTTCCGCTTTGCGGCAAGGGGCAGCGCTGCTATATGGCGCGCATGAGCACCAATTCGACGACTCCGCTTTCCCATATCCGCAATTTCTCGATCGTGGCCCACATCGACCACGGTAAATCGACGCTTGCCGACCGCCTGATCCAATCGACCGGGGGCCTGGCGGAGCGCGAGATGTCCGAGCAGGTGCTTGACAACATGGATATCGAGCGCGAGCGCGGCATCACCATCAAGGCCCAGACTGTGCGCCTTCACTACAAGGCGAAGGATGGCGAGACCTATATCCTCAACCTGATCGACACGCCCGGCCACGTCGACTTCGCCTACGAAGTCTCGCGCTCGCTCTCGGCCTGCGAAGGTTCGCTGCTGGTCGTCGACGCGTCGCAGGGCGTCGAAGCCCAGACGCTTGCCAATGTCTACCAGGCGATCGACAACAATCATGAGCTGGTCACCGTCCTCAACAAGATCGACCTGCCTGCGGCCGAACCCGACCGTATCAAGGAACAGATCGAGGAAGTGATCGGCATTGACGCTTCGGAAGCCGTGCTGATCTCGGCAAAGACCGGTCTCGGCATCCCTGATGTCCTCGAGGCCATCGTCCAGAAGCTGCCGGCGCCAAAGAGCCCGGGTGGCGAAAAGGCGCCGCTGAAAGCGCTGCTCGTCGACAGCTGGTACGACACCTATCTCGGCGTCATGGTTCTCGTCCGCGTCATCGACGGCGTGCTGACCAAGGGACAGACGATCCGCATGATGGGCACGGATGCCAAGTACCAGGTGGAGCGCATCGGCGTGCTGACGCCGAAGATGGTCAATGTCGATAGCCTCGGTCCTGGCGAGATTGGCTTCATCACTGCTTCGATCAAAGAGGTGGCCGATACCCGCGTCGGCGACACGATCACCGAAGACAAGCGCCCGACCGCCGAAGCCCTGCCGGGCTTCAAACCGGCCCAGCCTGTCGTCTTCTGCGGCCTCTTCCCGGTCGATGCTGCCGATTTCGAAGATCTGCGCGCGGCGATGGGCAAGCTTCGCCTCAACGACGCCTCCTTCTCCTTTGAAATGGAATCGTCCGCGGCGCTCGGCTTCGGCTTCCGCTGCGGCTTCCTCGGCCTGCTGCATCTCGAAATCATCCAGGAGCGCCTGGAACGCGAATTCGACCTCGACCTGATCGCGACGGCTCCCTCGGTCGTCTATCAGCTGACGATGACGGACGGCAGCGAGCGCGAGCTGCATAACCCGGCCGACATGCCCGATGTCGTCAAGATCGAAGAGATCCGCGAGCCCTGGATCAAGGCGACCATCATGACGCCGGATGACTATCTCGGCGGCATCCTCAAGCTCTGCCAGGACCGTCGCGGTATCCAGACGGAACTGACCTATGTCGGCACGCGCGCTATGGTGACCTACGAGCTGCCGCTCAACGAAGTCGTCTTCGATTTCTATGATCGGCTGAAGTCGATTTCGAAGGGCTATGCCTCCTTCGATTATCACCTCGAAGGCTACCGTGAAGGCAATCTCGTCAAGCTGTCGATCCTCGTCAACGGCGAGCCGGTCGATGCGCTCTCCATGCTCGTCCACCGCGCGTCTGCCGAAAAGCGCGGTCGCGACATGTGCGAGCGGCTGAAGGAGCTGATCCCGAAGCACATGTTCAAGATTCCGATTCAGGCTGCAATCGGCGGCAACGTCATTGCCCGCGAGACCATTTCGGCGCTGCGCAAGGATGTCACGGCGAAGTGCTACGGCGGCGACGCCACCCGCAAGCGCAAACTTCTGGAAAAGCAGAAGGAAGGCAAGAAGCGCATGCGCCAGTTCGGCAAAGTGGAGATTCCGCAGGAAGCCTTCATCGCCGCGCTCAAGATGGGCGACGAGTAAAGCGCCACTTTCAGCCCGGCCGGCAAGCAACGCATGGCCGGGCTATTACCTGATTTCCCCGCCTCAGCTGCAGGCCATATATTCCTTCACCAGGCCTTCATAGGCGTCCATCTCGGGCAGTGCCTCATAGCTGCGGACCGCGCCGGTTTCGGCGAAGGGCAGCTTCTCGCGCGTCCACGTTTCGATGAACGGCTTGAACCAGCGCGGATCGTCCAGCATCGTCGGGCGAAGATTGACGAACCAATCCATCCCCTCCGACCGTGTGAACATCCAGGTCATGCAGTCGCCACAAAAGTAGTGGTGCGCCTCGGGACCGTGCAGACCGCCGATGACGGGCTCCCCTTCCGTGATCGCAAAGCCTTCCGCCGGGATCGCCGCGCTCAGCGAGTAGGCACTTGACGACATCTTCTGGCAGCCCGTGCAATGGCAGGCCATGGTCAACAGCGGCTTGGCGCTGATCTTCAATCGCACGCGGCCGCATCGGCAGCCGCCCTCCCAAGGCAGTTCCATTTCGGTCATTGCAGCCTCCTTCTTCGTCATGCTCAATCTAGCAGCGAGCGGTGAAGCGTCAAATGTGAGCGCCGCAGACGGGGCAGGCAGCCGCTTCCTGGAGCATGAGGAAGTTCCGGTCCCGCTCACATCCGCGCGACAGCCAAGAGCCAGGCGATCGCGATCCTAGGATCGGGCGCGTCGTGTAGGCCTGATGTCGGCGCTCAACGCCACATCGTCGGCGGAAGTGCTTGTTCGGGTCATGACGTACTCTCGATGCGTGGCGCAGGCTTCCTCGTTCCGTGGCGCGATCTGGCGCCGGTCATTCGCAGACCCTCAGAGGACAACGCAACATTTCAAAAATCGGTGCGACGAATGTCGCAAACAGACGGCAAATCGACGCACCAGTCGTTGAATTATCAATGCAATTCGGCCTGCAAACGCGGAAAATTGAGCCGGCTAGCATAAATAACTTCAACCAAAGATTGATTATGACGAGGCGCGCCAATCTTACCAAAACGCTTCAACATCTGTCCAAAATCCTCCTTTCCGTAGCCACCTGACGAAATGCGGCACAAAAATCACCGCCGCAGAAGGCGGTGCTCGCTATTTCATTTGGGGGCTTGCAACGCCAGACCTTTACGATAGGTTGCACGTTGACCTGAACGTAACTGGTCACGGGAACAAACGACTAATAAAGGCGCAAAGCCTAGAAAGGTGGCCCCCATATGAACTTCCTTACGAAAAAATTTCTGGCTTCAGCAGTGTTTGGTTCGCTGCTGGCCGTGTCGGCGCATGCAGCGACGCTCAATATCCACAACGGTGGCGACCCGCAGTCACTCGACCCCCAGAAGCTGTCGAGCGACTATGAAAACCGCATTGCAGGCGACATCTTCGAGGGCCTCGTAACGGAAGACCCGAAGGACGATCCGATTCCGGGGCAGGCCGAAAGCTGGAAGGTTTCGGACGACGGCAAGGTCTATACCTTCAAGCTGCGTGACGGCATCAAGTGGTCGGACGGACAGCCGGTAACGGCCGGCGACTTTGTTTTCGCCTTCCAGCGCCTGGTTGATCCGAAGAACGCCGCCGAATACGCGTACCTGCAGTTCACCATCAAGAACGCGGAAAAGATCAACAAGGGCGAAATCACCGATTTCAGCCAGCTCGGCGTTAAGGCAATCGACGACAAGACGCTCGAGATCACGCTCGAGAACCCAACCCCCTACTTCATCAATTCGCTGATGCACTACACCGCCTATCCGCTGCCGAAGCATGTGGTTGAGGCAAAGGGCACCGATTGGGTGAAGATCGGCAACATCGTCACCAACGGCCCGTACAAGCCGACCGAGTGGATTCCGGGCGCGTCCGTCACGACCGTCAAGAACGACCAGTATTACGGCGAGAAAGACCTGAAGATCGACGGCGTCAAATTCTTCACGCTCGAAGACCAGGAAGCGGCCCTGAAGCGCTACCGGGCCGGCGAGTTCGACATCATGACCGACTTCCCGACTGACCAGTACGAGTGGATGAAGAAGAACCTGCCGGGTCAGGCGCACGTCACGCCGTACCTTGCGAGCTACTATTACGTCCTCAACGCCACCAAGCCGCCGTTCAACGACAAGCGCGTCCGCCAGGCCCTCTCCATGGCCGTCAACCGCGAAGTGATCGGTCCGAAGATTCTCGGCACCGGCGAACTGCCGGCCTATTCCTGGGTTCCGCCGGGCACCGCCAACTATGGCGAGCCTGCCTATGTCAGCTGGAAGGACATGCCGTACAAGGAAAAGGTGGAAGAAGCAAAGAAGCTGCTCAAAGAAGCTGGATTCGGACCTGACCATCCGCTGAAAGCACAGCTTCGCTACAACACCAACGACAACCACAAGCGCGTGGCGGTCGCCATTGCTTCGATGTGGAAGCCGCTCGGTGTTCAGATCGAGCTCTACAATACCGAAACCAAGGTGCATTACGACGAAATGCAGCATGGTCAGGTCGAGATCGGCCGCGCCGGATGGATCGCGGACTACAACGATCCGGACAACTTCCTCGGTCTGCTGGTTTCCGGCGTCTCGATGAACTACGGCCGCTGGAGCAATCCGGAATACGACAAGCTGATCAAGGAAGCCAACGCCCAGACAGACCTGAAGACACGCGCCGAGATCTTCAAGAAGGCTGAGCGGCTTGCACTCGACGACAGCGCCGCCATTCCGCTGTACTACTATGTCTCGAAGAACGTCGTTTCCCCGAAGGTCCAGGGCTTCGAAGACAATATTCAGGACATCCATCGCACGCGCTGGCTGTCAATCAAAGAATAAGGAACACCGGCCCTTCCCGCTGAACGTGGGAAGGGCCGATCTACGACCATGATCAAATACGCACTCCGTCGCCTGCTGTCGACGATCCCCGTGATGTGGATCGCCGTGACACTCAGCTTTTTCGTCCTGCGCCTTGCTCCCGGCGGCCCATTCGATGGCGAGCGGCCATTGCCGCCGGTGATCCTGAAAAACCTCGCCGCCCACTACAATCTCGATAAGCCGCTGATCGAACAATACCTGATCTATGTCTTCGACGTCCTGAAGGGTGACCTTGGCCCGTCCTTCGCCAACGAAGACTTCAGCGTTGCCCAGCAGATCATGATTGGCCTGCCCTACACCTTCACCATTGGCGGCCTCGCCTTTATCTTTGCCATTCTCATCGGCGTGACCGTCGGCTGTGTTGGGGCGCTTTATCAGAATAAGGCGCCCGACTACGTCCTCGGACTGCTCATTCTCGTCGGCCTGGTTCTTCCGAACTTTCTGATTGCGCCCATCCTGCAGCTGATTTTCGGCATCCACCTCGGCTGGTTGCCCGTCGGCGGATGGGGTGACGGCTCGTTCAAGTATCTCGTCATCCCGATCGTTGTGCTGGCACTGCCGCATGCGGGCCGCATTTCACGCATGACCCGCGGCTCAATGATCGAGGTGATGAACCAGAACTACATTCGCACCGCCAAGGCCAAGGGTATCGGCCCGCGGCTAACGGTCATGCGTCACGCGCTGAAGCCCGCCATGATGCCTGTCGTGTCCTATCTCGGCCCGGCGGCCAGCTACCTTCTCACCGGCTCGCTCGTTGTCGAGAGCATCTTCGGATTGCCTGGCATCGGCCGCTACTTCGTCAACGCAGCGCTGAACCGCGACTACGGCATGGTTCTCGGCACGGTCATCTTCTACATGGTGCTGATCGTCGTTCTGAACCTTCTCGTCGACATTGCCTATGCGTGGCTCGATCCGAAAGTGAGAAACCGATGATTCTCAATCCCGCAAAGAGAGAGCTGCTTGCGGCTGAACTTCTCGAAGCCGAGGGGCTCTCCCACAAGAGCCGCTCGCTGACTGGCGATGCGCTGCGTCGTCTTTCCCGCAACAAGGCAGCAGTGGTTGCCATCATTGTGCTCGTCCTCCTGATTCTGGCGGCATTCCTCGGCCCGTACCTCATCACATTCGACTATGAGGAGCCGGACTGGGCGGCATTCCGGATGCCGCCCGATATGGAGAGCGGCCACTATTTCGGAACCGATCCGAATGGCCGAGATCTGCTTGCCCGTGTGCTCTACGGTACCCGCGTGTCACTCGCCGTCGCGGCAACGGCAACCATCGTTTCGGTGGTGATCGGGGTGCTGTACGGCGCGATTTCCGGCTACATCGGCGGCAGGCTCGATGCGATCATGATGCGCTTCGTCGATATCATGTATGCACTGCCTTACATTCTTTTCGTCATCCTGCTGATGGTAGTGTTCGGCCGAAACGTCTACCTGCTGTTTGCAGCAATCGGTGCGCTGGAGTGGCTGACCATGGCCCGAATCGTGCGCGGACAAACGCTGTCGATCAAGCAGCGTGAGTTCATCGAAGCAGCCCGCGCGTCCGGCCAGAAGCCATTCAAGATCATCCTCAAGCACATCATTCCGAACCTCGTCGGACCGGTGGTGATCTTCGCCGCGCTGACGGTTCCGGAAATTATCGCGACAGAGAGCTTCCTGTCCTACCTTGGCTTCGGTGTTCAAGAACCGCTGACGTCGCTCGGCACCCTGATTGCCGAGGGCACCGACGCCATGGAAAGCATGCCGTGGCTGCTGATCTTCCCGGCCTGCTTCCTCGTCGCCTTGCTGATGAGCCTGCTTTTCATCGGCGACGGCCTGCGCGACGCGTTCGACCCGAAGGATCGATAGATGCAACAAGAAACAAAAAACGACACGCTTCTCGAACTGAAAGACTACTCGATCACCTTTGCGACGCCGGATGGCGAGGTGAAGGCCGTTTCCAACATGAACCTTTCGATCCGGCGCGGCGAGCGCGTGGCGATTGTCGGCGAGTCGGGATCGGGCAAAAGCCAGACCTTCCTCGGCGTCATGGGCCTGCTTGCCAAGAATGGCCGCACCAGCGGCCAGGCGTTGCTTGAGGGCAAGGACGTATTGGCGTTGAAGCCGCGCGAACTCGACCATGTCCGCGGCAAGGACATGGCCATGGTCTTTCAGGACCCGATGACGGCCCTCAATCCGTCGCTGCGGATCTCCCGCCAATTGACGGAGCAGCTCGAGGTCCACCGGGGCTTCACGGCACGGGCTGCCTCCAACGAGGCACTCGATATGCTGAAGCGGGTCGGCATCCCCGACCCAACGCGGCGCTTCAACCTCTACCCGCACGAGCTGTCGGGCGGCATGCGCCAGCGTATCGTCATTGCCATGGCACTGCTGACCAAGCCGAAGCTGCTCATTGCCGACGAGCCGACGACGGCGCTTGACGTTACGATCCAGGCGCAGATCCTCGATCTCTTCAACGACCTGACGGCGGAAATGAACACGGCGCTGGTCATGATCACGCATGATCTGGGCGTCGTCGCGGGCCTCGCGGATCGCGTGGCCGTCATGTATGCCGGGCGGATCGTCGAGGAAGCGCCGGTGGACGAACTCTTCGAGGTGCCGGCGCATCCCTATACGGCTGCGCTGCACGCTTCGATTCCTCGACCCGACCAGGACGTCGACCAACTCGCCGTCATCCCCGGCCGGCCGCCCAATTTGCAGCACCTGCCGAAGGGCTGCAGCTTCTCGCCGCGTTGTCCCATGGTTCAGAACGATTGCATCGACGTATCACCGAAGCTCGAGACATTGGCGGAACGTCATTCCGCGGCCTGCTTCCATCCCTTCCCGCGCCGTGAGGAGGTTATGAATCATGGCTGAACGATCGCTCCTACGAGTTGAGAACCTCACCACTCAGTTCGAAATCCCGTCGAAGAGCTTTTTCAAACCGCCATCACTGCTGACCGCCGTGAACAATGTCAGCTTTGACCTCAGAGAAGGCCGGACACTCGGCGTCGTCGGCGAGTCCGGTTGCGGCAAATCCACGCTTGGCCGCTCGATCCTCCGCCTGCTGAAGTCGCAGAAAGGCCGCATCCTCTGGCAGGGGCGCAATCTCCTCGACCTATCGGACGAAGAGATGCGGGCAGCTCGCCGCGACATGCAGATCATCTTCCAGGATCCGATCGCCTCGCTCGACCCGCGCATGACCGTCGGCGACATCATTGCCGAACCGCTCACAGTCTTCGAACCGAAGCTTACAAAGGCGGAACGCGTGGCGCGCGTGCGAGAAATCATGGGTGCTGTCGGCCTCGTGCCGGAGATGATCAACCGCTATCCGCACGAATTCTCGGGCGGCCAGGCGCAGCGCATCGGCATCGCCCGCGCTGTCGTGACGCGACCGAAGCTCATTATCTGCGACGAGCCGGTCTCGGCACTCGACGTATCGATCCAGGGGCAAGTCATCACGCTGCTGCGCAAGCTTCGCAAGGAGTTTGGGCTGACGTTGATCTTCATCAGCCATGATCTTTCAGTCGTGCGACTAATCTCGGACGACGTGCTGGTGCTCTATCTCGGCAAGGTGGTCGAGGCCGGCGATTGCGCTACCGTATTCGACCGGCCAGCGCATCCTTACACGCAAGCCCTCTTTTCGGCCGCACCCGTGCCCGATCCCAAACTTGCCCGGGACCGACAACGTATCCGACTACAAGGTGATCCGCCCTCGCCACTCAATCCGCCGCCAGGCTGCGTCTTTTCGCCGCGTTGCTGGAAGGCGACGGATATCTGTCGCACGGAAATGCCGGCAACGGAGCAGGTTCGTGCTGGGCAGACCGCCGCCTGCTATCACATGGATCGTTAGCAAGCTGACGGAAGGCCTGCCGTCAGGCAGGCCTTCTCATCCATTCAGCGCGCACCCCAGGTGTCGGTGAGCCGGTAGCCCTCTGGCCAGGGATCCGACGGATCGAGCATGTGCTGATGGGTGCCGGTGATCCAGGCCCGGCCAGAAATCTCCGGCAGGATCGCCGCGCGATCGCCGACTTTCGTCGTGCCGAGAATGCGGCCGGAGAAGGTCGAGCCGATCAGCGAGACAGCCGTTAGACGATCTTCGAGCTTCATCTGGCCGCGCGCATGCAATACCGCCATGCGCGCCGACAGCGCCGTCCCGGTCGGCGAGCGATCGACCTTGCCGGGCTGGATCGCGACGGCGGCGCCCGCACGCAGGCCTTCGGCGGTGCGCTCCACCGACCCTGCGAAGAGGCAGAAGGAGAAGTGCTTCCAGTCTGGATTTTCCGGGTGATGAAATCCGAGCGCCGTGTTGGCGGCGTTGGTGATACGCACGCCCAGCTTCGCAATGTCATGGGCCTCGTCCGGCGTCAGGCTGAAGCCCATCGCGGCTGCATCGACGATCACGAAGCTATCGCCGCCGTAGGCTGTATCGACGGTCAGCGTGCCCAGGCCCTCAACTTCCAGCTTCGCATCCAGCCGCTCGGCGAAGCTCGGCAGGTTCTGCACGAAGATGCGCTCGGCCTTGCCGTTGCGGCACTCGGCACGTACGCGAACAAGGCCTCCGGGGGCTTCCAGGGTGATTTCAGTGACGGGCTCCTCCATCGGCAGGATGCCACTGTCCAGCAACACCGTGGAGACGCAGATCGAGTTCGATCCTGACATCGGCGGCGTGTCCTCGGGCTCCATGATGATGAAGGCGGCATCGGCATCGGGATGCTTCGGGGGCACCAGCAGATTAACGTGGCGGAAGACGCCGCCACGCGGTTCGTTCAGCACGAAGTTGCGCAACGTCCCATCGCGGGCGATCCAGCGGCTTTGTTCCCATATGGTTTCGCCGGGCGGCGGCGTAACGCCGCCAACGATGACATCGCCCACCTCGCCCTCGGCATGGGCCGACACGACATGGATGGTCTTGGTACTGCGCATGATACCTCCTCAGAAAAGCCAATTGGGGAGCCGCGGGGGGACGCGACCAGTTAGAGCCGCTTCGACACAATCAGCAAGGCTGCCGAAGCGAACGGCGCGGCCGGAGAGCCCTGGGCCGTAGTGGGCATACTTGCCGGAATTCGTCAGCAGGGCACGGGTCCGCGTCGGGAATACGGGCTCGGAGATCGAACACCAGCAGAGATCTGGCAGCACCTGCACTCCCGCATCCTCCAATCTGCCGAGCAGACCTTCGTTGCGAGCTTCGCTGATAACCTGCCGTCCGGCTGTGACGATCACCGCGACATCGGGATGCCGGCGACGACCGGCAAGGACCTCAGCCAAGGCGCGGCACTCGGTCAGGGAGGCGTGCGGACTGCCGATGGCAATGAGTTCAACCTCTTCCGGCCCGCCGTTCAGAACCGTCCACGCGGAGACCATATCGGCCCGGGAGATCAAAGCATGATCGGCACCGTCTCGTGCAGCGCCAGCAGCTTCAGGCGTGACACCTTCTACATGCAGCATGGGTGCTGCTGAGGTGGTGCCGAAGGCGGCACACAATGCCTTGAGATCGTCTCGCGAGGGCCGTGCGGAGCTCAGGCCGCGCAGAAGCGGAATGCGGTCCGGCGCTGCGCGACCGGCGAGATAGCCGATTAGTGGCCAGAAGGCATCATCGACGCGGTCCGGCAGCTCCACATCGATGACCCGCCGCGCCTTCCGGTGCTCGTCAAGATAGACGCCGGAAAGTGGTGCGCGCCCAGTCAGCGCGATGCAGAGATCGAGGAAATCGGGGTGCTTTGCCGTCCGCGCGCCGAGGACCGTGTTGGCGAAGATCACCGCATTGGATTCCGCCCAGGCAATGGATTCGCCCGCCTGCGGCGCGCTTTCGAGCAGGTATGGAGAACAGGTGAAGGTTGGCCGACAGCCCATGCGGACGTAGGCATCGGCAAGCCGCGCGGCCGCGTCGCCGAAGGCTGAGGGCACGCCCTGCGCCTGCCAATTGGCACGATCGACGGAAATGGCATTCATGGTCGTCGGCACACGAACCTGTGCGCCCATATCGGCCATCTTTTCCGCGAAGGTGAGGTTCGCCTGGCTCGCATAGATACAGCCGTCGATGTGGCCCTTTGTGACATCCACGAGACCAAGGGCGCCCTGCTGCGCCGCCATTGCGCAAATGATGCGCATGGCCTGCTGCACGGCGATGCCCTGCTGCCCGTCAAGCATCGCGCGGTCGGCTTCGGTGAGGTCAAGCGTGGCGGTCGCCGGAGGAGCGATCGGAATCTCCAACCCGTCTGCCACAACCGCCGCATCGCTGATGTCGGCGGTATGGGCGTGAGAGAGCGCCGCAAAGGCTTCCCGCCCAAGCCGCAGGACGGGCAGCGGCTTGCCGAACATTTCCGACGCGATCAGCGCGCCGAGCGTCAGCACGTCCTCGGCTTCGGAAAAAACCAGGGCAGCCGGTGCGCGACCTGTCAGCACTAGATCAAGAAGCACACCGGAACCAGTGCAGGATCCGCGGCTCGACGGCATCATCAGGATGCCACCGGTGAGACAGGTCCCGTGGAGTGGATGGTGCACGTCGATTACGCTGCCGGTCGCCGGGTCCACTCCTCCCCAGAAGCTCAAAGCCTCCTGGGTGGCGATGATGCGGCCACTGGCGGAACCATCGAGAATGCTGCGATCGAGTGCGGACTGTTTCATTCAGGTGAGGCCTCAAACGGGGAGATGGCGGTCACCAACGGGGGCGTTACGAGCCAACATCGCTGTCGGCTCGCTGTTCGCCTCCGTCAGAATCTTTGGGGCGAGAAGGACGTGATGTCGATCGCGGGCTTCTTGCCAGTCAACAAATCCGCGACGATCCGTGCGGTGCCTGCCGACTGCGTCAAGCCGAGATGGCCGTGACCGAAAGCGTAGATCACCCGCTGCGTGTCACGGGCTTGGCCGATGGCGGGCAGGCTGTCGGGCAAGGACGGGCGGAACCCCATCCATTGCACGCCGCCCTGCGGCTTCAGGCCGGGCAGGAAATTGCGCGCCTTCTGCAGCATCGCGTCCGAGCGGCGGAAATTCGGCGGGAGCTTGAGACCTCCGAGTTCAACGGCGCCACCGACGCGGATACCCGTCGATAGCCGGGTAACGACAAAACCGTGGCTGCCGAAGGTAATTTGCGTCCGCAGGTCGAAAGCCTCGGGAGGAAGCGTGGTATTGTAGCCCCTCTCCGTTTCGAGCGGAATGTTCTCGCCGATCGTGCGGGCCACTTGGTGCGAAAAGGCGCCCGCCGACAGAACCACCCGTGCAGCACGTCGCGAGGCTCCATCGACGCTTACAACATCGACGCCGCCCTCGCCGGGACGCAAAGTCGTGACTTCTGCGCGCTCGATCGCGCCGCCCAAGGCGCGGAAATGATCCGCCAGGGCCAGGGTATATAGCTTGGGATCGGCGATCGAGTACCAGCCGGGCGTGAAGGTGCCGTGAGTAAAGCGCGGCGCCAGACCCGGTTGGATCTCGGCGATACCCTTGGCATCAAGGTGATGGAACTCGATCCCATGCGCTTCCCGCGCCTTCCAGCCGGGAAGCGAGGCCTTCAATTCCGCTTCGCCTTCGTAGACCTGCAGATTGCCGTCCTTGCGCAGCATGGCAGCGGTGCCGGCCTGCTGAAGGAATGGCTCGAGCTCGGCCTTCGAAAGGTCCATCAGCGCGGTTTGCGCCGCAGTCGAATGAGCGACACGGCCCGGCGCGCAGGCACGCCAGAACCGGAACATCCACGGCGCTATCTGCAAGGCATAGGAAGGCGGCACCGACAGCGGGCCGAGCGGATCGAGAAGCCACTTCGGCGCTTTCTTCAGGATGCCGGGCGAGGCAAGCGGCAGGATGTCGGTAAAGGCGAAGGCGCCGGCATTTCCTGCCGATGCTCCAGCAGCGGGGGCCTCCCGGTCGAGTACGACCACGGAAAGCCCTCTTGCCTGTGCTGCGATCGCCGCGGAAAGTCCAACGACACCCGCGCCGATCACAATGACGTCAGGTTGGTTTTGATTGTTCATCATTGCCTCAATGGGTAGCAGCCAGAAAAGCCTGCAGCTCCGGGTTCTTCGGCGCACCGAACAGCTCTTCGGGCGGAGCTATCTCGGCCATCACGCCCTTGTGGAAGAAGGCAACGCGGTCTGACACTTCACGTGCGAACTTCATTTCGTGCGTGACACAGATCATCGTCATTCCTTCGGAGGCGAGCATGCGCAGCGTGTCTAGCACTTCGCCGACAAGCTGCGGGTCAAGCGCTGAGGTGACCTCATCGAACAGCATGTATTCCGGCGACATGGCCAGCGCCCGGGCAATCGCCATGCGCTGCTGCTGGCCGCCGGACATACGGTTCGGATAGACCTTGAGCTTCTCCCCAAGGCCGACGTGGGTGAGCTGCTTCACGGCGATCGCTTCGGCTTCCGCCTTGGAGAGGCCGATCACCTTTCGCGGCGCGAGCATGACGTTTTCCAGCACGGTCAGATGCGGGAAAGCGTTCCACTGCTGGAAGACGATGCCGAGCTTGCGGCGGAGCTTGTTGAGGTCGGTCGCCTTGGCATGGACATCAGTGCCGTCAACGACAATACGACCGCTGTCAATTGCTTCTAGGCCGTTGATACAGGTGAGCAGCGTCGACTTTCCCGAACCGGAGCCACCAATGATGGTCAGCACCTCACCCTTCGGGACAGTGAGGTTGATGCCCTTCAGAACCTCCAAAGGGCCGAAGGATTTGCGGACGTTTTCAATCTCAATCATTGGGAGACCACCGTTTTTCGAGATACCCGCCAATCCGGGCGATGGGAAAGCTGATAATGAAGTAGACGGCACCGCAGATCATCAGAATGAACAGCGGCTCCTGCAGCCGGGTCACGAGAATCTGCGAGGCGCGCAACAGCTCGATCAGGCCGAGCCAGAGCACCAGCGCTGAATCCTTCATGACGCCGAGCGTCAGGCCGATCCAGGAGGGAAGCGAAACGCGGGTGGCGAGCGGCGCAACAATATAGCGCATGTCCTGCCACCAGGTCATGCCGAGCGAGCGAGCCGCGCGGCGCGTGGTTGGCGGTACCGCGGAAATGCCGCCGCGAACGATCTCGGTGCAATAGGCGGCCGTATAGAGCGACAGCACGACGCAGGAAGTCGTGAACGGGGGCCAGCCAAGCCGCATGATCGACTGGAGGGCGTTGCCAAGCACGAGCTGGATCAACAAAGGCACCGAGCGGAAGACGTCGAGCGTGAAGGTCAGCGGCGCCGACCAGTAGGGTCCGAGTTCGACGCGGATCATCCCAAAAAGGATACCGAGAATGGTCCCGGCAACAACCGAAACGACCGTGACCGCAAGCGTCATTCCCGCGCCTTGCGCGAGGAAGGCCAGATCACTCCAGGTGAGGGCAGTACTAAACATCTCTCACCTCTCTCAGTAGCGGAACATACGCCAGGCGAGTGCGCGGGCGGCAAGGGTCAGGACCTTGGCGATGACGTAGTAGATCACGGCAGCCAAGGCGAAGAATTCAAAGGTGCGGAAGGAGCGCGCGTTCAGCTCTTGCGTCACACCGGCAAGATCGGTGTTCATGCCGACGGTCACGCCGAGCGATGTCATCAGGACGGCCCAAACCATCTGATTGGTCGCCGGCAGAAAGGCCACGCGCAGCATCTGCGGCAGCACGATCAGGCGAAAAGCCTGCATCGACGTCATGCCAAGCGAGCGCCCGGCGCGTGTCTGCGTGTCCGGGATCGCTTTTAGCGCGCCGCGGAAATTTTCTGCGAGATAGCCGGCATTGTTGAAGGCGATACCGACCAGAAGCGCGGTAAACGGGGTGAGGTGAATACCGAAGTTGCCGAGCCCGAAATGGGCCATGTAGATCTGGAAGAGCGCAGGCGTGTTTCGCGCGATCTCGACCCAGGCCGTGGCAAAACCATTCAGAATGCGGTTTCCCGATAGTCGGAACAGGGTCAGCCCGATCGCGCAAGCCAGTCCGACGATCATGGACATGAGCGCAATCTGCAGCGTGACGAGCGCGCCGTCCAGCATATGCGGCAAGGCCTTGAACGCTTGGTTCCAGTGGAAGGTGTAGTTGAACATGACCGTCTCACCTTTTCGTAAAGCTACGGCGCGAGGAATGACCTCGCGCCGCGGGAGAAACGGTACGGATTAGCGGTAAACGCCGTTGACCGCGAGCGACGGGACGTCGCCGCCAACCCACTTCTTGTAGAGTTCGGCGTAGCGGCCAGTACGAACCTGCTGGTTGATGAACAGGTTCAGGTAGTTGACGAGGCCGTATTCTTCGCGGTTGGTGAAGAGTGCGACGTAGTCGATATCGAACGGCGCCTTGCCGACCACTGCGATGCCTGGGAACTTGCCGGTCTTGACGTTGGCCTGAGCAACGGTCGAGGTCGAGACGGTGGCGTCAAGCTGGCCCTGGCTCAGTGCCAGGAACACGTCGGCCTGCGTCTGGTAAGGACGGAACTCACCAACGCCCCAGGCCTTGACCTGCTGTTCGAGCGCGATTGCTTCGTAGGTGCCGGCTGTGGCGCCGACAACCTTGCCCTTCATGTCTTCAAAGGACTTCACACCCGACTTCTCATTGGCGGTAACCGCCATCTCGAAGGCAAAGTAGGGCACCGTCATGCCAACGGTCTTGGCACGCTCCAGCGTGTCGGACGTCGAGGCGACGCCGACATCGACGCGACCCGACATCAGTGCCGGAATGCGTTCAGGGAACGGGGTTTCAACGATTTCGGCAGTTACGCCCAGCGCCTTGGCCAGATCGTTGCAATAGTCCACGTCGAAGCCGATCGGATTGTTGTTCTCGTCGCGCGAACCCATCGGCGGGAAGTCCAGTACGACAGCGCAGCGCAACGTGCCCGAGCCGATAATGTCATCCAGCTTATCGGCCTTGGCCGGGCTGGTCAGAAGGGTGGCGGTGGCTAGAAGGCTGAAGGCGAGGACCGAGGGTTTCATTCTATTCTCTCTCCCAGAGTTGGTTTGTCGATTGACAGCGAGGCGCACTATTCCCCGTCGGCGCGCGCAAATCAATGCTAAAATACATGAAGTATGCAAAAAGTATAAGTTGAATAGCGGCCATGTCGACAAAAAAGGGCGGCCAAGTCGTGGCCGCCCTTTGCTTTTCTACCCTTGATAGGAATCAGCCGAGAAAATCTTCCGGCAGGAGATCTTCCGGCATGTTCTGGTACGAAACCGGGCGGAGGAAGCGCCGGATCGACATCGTGCCGACGCTAGTTGCCCCAAAGTTGGTCGAAGCCGGATAGGGTCCGCCATGGACCATGGAATCGACCACCTCGACCCCGGTCGGGAATCCATTGACCAGGACGCGTCCTGCCTTGCGTTCCAGCACGGGGCGCAGACGACGGGCGTCGGAAATGTCGCCTGCATCCATATGGATCGTCGCCGTCAACTGACCTTCGAAGCCACGAGCGAGCTGCTCCATCTCATCGATCGTCTGCACACGCACGACAAGGCCGAGCGGTCCGAAGACCTCTTCGCCCAGGGCGTGATCGGCGAGGAACTGTGCGCCAGTCGTCTCAAACAGGTTCGGAGCGGCTGAGCGGCCGGAGGACTCGCTGGTGAACAGCGATTTGACCGTATTGCGAGTTGCAAAGCGTGACTGCCCATCCTGGTAGGCCTTCGCGATACCATCGGTCAGCATGGTCTGTGGCGCTACCTTGCCCAGTGCTTCGACCGTTGCAGCAACAAAGCGATCGGCATCGGCGCCTTCCGCCACTACGGCGATGCCGGGATTGGTGCAAAATTGGCCGGCGCCCATGGTCAGCGACCCGGCCCAGCCCTGACCCAGCGTTTCGGCGCGTGCCTTCAACGCCTCGGGCAGGAGGAACATCGGATTGACCGAACCGAGTTCGCCGAAGAAGGGGATCGGCTCCGGCCGCGCTGCGCAGAGATTGAAGAGCGCGCGACCGCCGGCGAGCGAGCCGGTGAAGCCGACAGCTTTGATCCGCGGATGCTGCACGAGCGCATGACCGACGTCACGGTTGCCGCCTTGGATCAGCGAGAAGACGCCAGGATGAACACCCGTCTTGCGAATGGCCGCCTCGATGGCCTGCGCGACAATTTCGCCTGTTCCAGGATGCGCCGAATGCCCCTTGACCACGACAGGGCAACCCGCCGCGAGTGCGGCCGCCGTATCACCGCCGGCAGTCGAGAAGGCCAGGGGGAAGTTCGAAGCTCCGAAGACAGCCACCGGGCCGACCGGGCGCTGGATGAGCCGGATCTCCGGGCGCGGCGCAGGTTGACGGTCTGGCAATGCAGCATCCAGGCGGCGGTCGAGGTATTCGCCCTTTTCGATATGGTCGGCGAAGAGACGCAGCTGGCCGGTCGTGCGACCGCGTTCGCCCTGCAGGCGCGCTTCTGGCAGGCCCGTTTCCTGGCTACCGATCTCTGTGATTGCCTCGGCACGAGCCTCGATCTCGTCAGCGATGGCGCGAAGGAATGCCGCCCGCTGTGCGCGCGTCGAGTAGCCATAGCTCCAGAATGCATCTTCGGCTGCCTTGCAAGCGCGGTTCACCAAGTCGACCGTGCCAATAGCGAATTGATGCACTGGACCATGCGCCGGCGCGGATGCAAAAGTACCCGCTCCATCGAGCCATTCGCCCGCGACGAGGTGTTTTCCATTGGGAGTGAAGACCATCTGCGATTCCTTTCTTGAGGGCCGGGGTGCTTTACGCGAAAATCCATCCGGAGGCGAATTGCGCAAGTCGAATCTTTGTATACTCTATGTATTTATAACATCAACACTCGATCGCCATCGGCGGCCGGGCCATCCATGAGAGAAATAAGATGAGCGATAACACCACCCTGACCGTCCCGGCACTGCAGGAGCGGGTCGATGCGATCTTTCGCAAGGCCGGCCTCAACGAGATCCAAGCCGGCGCACTCGCTCGCGTGATCGTTGCCGGGGAACGCGATGCCTGCAAATCGCACGGCATCTACCGGATCGAGGGTGCGTTGCGCACCGTCAAGGCAGGCAAGGTGAAGCCGGATGCGGTGCCGGAACTGCTGCTGCAGGAGGGGTCGGCGATTGTGAAGGTCAACGCCAAGGGCGGCTTTGCCAATCCCGCCTTCGAACTCGGCCTGCCGGCGCTCGTGGAACGCACCCGCTCGTGCGGACTTGCGGCACTCGTTATCAACGACTGCACACATTTCTCCGCACTCTGGCCGGAAGCGGAAGCGCTGACCGAACAGGGGCTTGCAGGCTTGGTGATGTGCCCGAGCTATGCGACCGTTGCACCGACTGGCGGCAACAAGCCGCTGCTCGGCACCAACCCTTTCGCCTTCGCCTGGCCGCGCGCCGGCCAACCGCCTTACGTCTTCGATTTTGCAACGTCGGTCGCCGCGCGCGGCGAAATCGAACTGCATCGACGAGCCGGCAAGTCGCTGCCAGAGGGCTGGGCGATCGATGCCGAAGGCAATCCGACGACCGATCCGAACGCTGCGCTTGCCGGCGCCATGCTGCCCTTCGGAGGACACAAGGGATCTGCGATCGGTACGATGATCGAGCTGTTGGCCGGCATCATGATCGGCGATCTGACGAGCCCTGAGGTGCTGGACTATCTTGGCACGACCACGCTTGCGCCGTTCCACGGCGAGTTGATCATCGCCTTCTTTCCCGAAGCCTTCGCAGCCGGCCGGCCAGGCAATCCGTTTGCACGGGCCGAGACACTGTTCGAGGCAATCATTGGCCAGGGCGCCCGCCTGCCTTCGCAGCGCCGCTATGTGGCACGCGCGAAATCGGAGACCGATGGCATCACGCTGACCGACGCCGAGATCAAGCAGCTCGAACGGTTGTTCGCACTCGGCCTGGATGCGGTGGCCTGAGCCGCCGCCTGACATCGCTGATAATCGGCATAGGGGAGATCGATTTGATCGCACCCTGCCACACCACCCGGCATGCGGGTCCGCGCCGGGAGGTTCGAGCGATTGAGGTTAGACGAGCTCGAGCATTCCAAGTTGGTCAGCCCATCTGATGGTGAGGATGGCGTTGAGGACTTTGCCGCTGTTGCGCCACCAGCGACCGGCATTGGCTGCCACTTGCTGAGCCACAAGAGGTTTCGCTCCCCTTGCCATCATTTCCCGGACGATCGTCCTGCCGTGCTTCCATTGCTTGAGCTGGATTACCCTCACACGATGGCGCATCCATGTCGGCAACCCGTCTCTTGACCACCCGCCCCGGTGCTTTGCAGAATGCATAGCCGAGGAATTTGCGGCCGAAGACGCTGGCAACGGCGCTCTTGGTCTCGTTCACCTTCAGGCGAAGTCGGCCACCCTGCGGCGTGCCTCTGGTTCGCTTGATGACCACATCTCCGTCAACAATGTCGGCGTTCAGATCGGCCCAGCGACTGCCGTTTCGATCGACGCTTCCTCTCCACGCTCAGTCGCCCTTGCGCAGTTGCGCTTCACTTCCCTCGCCATGACCAGCTTACGGTGGGACTTACACCCGCAAGAGTGCGCCCATGCTGGGCGCACATGCGAAACGGCCCTCCAAACGGAGGGCCTTTCGATTTGAGAGTTCTTGAAATCAGGCCCTGTACTTCTCAACAGCGCCGGGGAGTTTGCTCCACTCTGCGTACCAGGTATTGAAAAGCTTGAACTGAGACTCGACGTAGCCGCGCTGGCTGTCCGTCAGAACGTCCGTTTCGTAGAAATGCAGCGTGTATTCCTTGTCGCCCTTCAGCACCATCATGTGCTTGAAGAACAGCACGAGGTCCGGGCCTTCGTCAAACGAAGAGAGGACGGCCAGCGCCTGCTCGAGCTCCAGCGCCCGCTGGCGGGCATCCGCGTCGCCGGCAGCGGCGGCTTGGGCCAGGTTGCAAAGATGCAGCACTTCCTTCGGCAGGACGTTGCCGATGCCCGTGATGGCGCCGGTCGCACCGCAATTTACGAAGCCGTGGAAGACAGCCGTGTCGACACCGATCATCAGCGAAACGTCATCATCGCGGCTGGTGATGTTCTCTGCCGCATAGCGCATATCTGCCGCGCCACCGAACTCCTTGAAGCCGACGAGGTTCGGATGTTCGGCACGGAGCGCAAAGAACAGATCGGCGCGCGTGGCGAAGCCATAGTAGGGGCTGTTGTAGATGACCGCCGGAAGATCCGGAGCAGCCTTCAGGATCGCCTTGAAGTGCGCCTTCTGGGCCGCAATCACCGAGCCGCGCGACAGGACACGCGGGATGACCATCAGACCTTTTGCCCCAACCTTCTGGGCATGCGCCGCATGGGCAACCGCAGACGCGCTGTTGACGGCGCCAGTGCCGACGATGACCGGAACGCCGGCCTTCACCAGGCGCTCCACGCCTTCCATGCGCTGCGCATCGGTGAGGAGCGGCCAGTCACCCATGGAGCCGCAGTAAACGACTGCCGACATGCCCTGGGCGATCAGCTCCTGCCCCTTGCGGACGAGGGCGTCATAGTCGGGGGTACGATCCTGCTTGCAGGGGGTCATCAGAGCCGGGATTACACCGGAAAAAATCTTGGCCTTCATTGAGAAACTCCTGTTTGCGCTGGGGGACGGAAGGGGTCGGTGCGTGAGCACTGACCCGGCCCCCCGTGTCGTCGAAGGTCGTTATAGCAACTTGCATATTATTTGTCGACAAAAATTATGCAGCAGATCAAAGAGCAATATCCAGCTTGCCGCCGCGTGCGAAAAGCTTCTGTATCTGCTGTACGATCTGCTCGGCATGGATCGTCGCTAAGCGGTCGGCGGCCTCGGCGTCGCGCGCTGCTATGACCGCGATAATGTCCTCGTGCTCGTCGACGAAACGTTGCGGCAAACGGTCCTCGTACGACTGGTAATAGAGCCGCAGGATGCGCCGTCCCTCGTCGAGAAGGCGATTGAAAAGGCCAGTGAAATAGGCGTTTCGACCCGCCTCGGCGATGGCCGAATGGAAGGCGGCGTTTGTGGCAATCATTCCCAAAGCGTCCTGCGCCGCCACGGCGGCAGCAAACTCGGCCTGACGCGCGCGGATTACCTGCAGGTCCTCGGCACGATGATATTGGGCGGCCAGGCGCGTGGTCACGCGATACATCAGTACCAGCGCATCGAAGAAGGTGTGCATGTTGAAGAAATCGATGTTCGAGACCATGGTCGAACGATTGGGCAACGTATCTATCAGCCCCTCGCCCGCTAACCGAACCAGCGCCTCGCGGATCGGTGTGCGCGACATCTTAAACCGCTCGGCCAGCTGCACCTCGTCGATTGGGCTGCCGGGTGGCAAAACCAGATCAAGGATCTCGTCGCGCAGGAGGTCATAGACCACCTTGACGCCGGAGCCGCGCTTGCGTTCAGGAGTGGAATTCGTATCGTTATCAGTCATCCTGGAATCCTTTTGTCGACAAAAGGAATACTTTTTCTTGCACATCGGATCAATAGCACCGGCAACCCCGGCGAGCGAAAGGCCAGGGTCGCATCACGAGAAAAGGGCGCGGCGGAAACATTGGCAACCTAGCTGTAGCTTCTGTAACGGGCCTTAAGTCAATCCCTTGTGAGCTTAATCCCTCGCCGAGTGCTTGCTTCTGTCCGCAGTCGGCACTTGGCCGCTGCTTTATGGGGTCTGCTGAGGACCGGCTGGCCAATCTAG